>DAOUKJ010000070.1:0-1773 GCA_034421435.1 Dehalococcoidia bacterium
GAGGAGCCATCCTCATAGAGTGGCAAACAACGAGCGCCTCCACGCCGTAGCGCGCGGGAAGGTCCAGGGTGTCTCCTTTCGCTACTTCGTGGTGCGCAGGGCGCAGGGATTGGGCGTGACCGGCTACGCCTACAACATGCCGGACGGCCGCTCCGTCGAGGTGGTGGCAGAGGGTGTGCGCGAGGGCCTGGAGGAGCTACTGGTCAGCGTTCGCCAAGGGCCTACGGGCTCAATCGTGGAGGACGTGGGCGTGGACTGGTCGGAGGCGACGGGCGAGTTCAGGGACTTTCGCATCGTGTACACAATGCCCGTGGACAGTCCGTCGAATAACGTGAGCTGGGAGCCTCCGTCCCGCTCCTGAGCATCGTAATTGATCGGGAGCGATCGAAGCGCGCTCCCGCGGCCCTGTATTGAAACGAAAGGACTCGCGGAGGGTAGCTGCATGTCAATGAATCTCGAAACCGGCCTTCCCTACATGCTGAGCGTGGAGGACGCCCGAGAGCGCATCCTGAAGATGTTCGAGGTCCTGGAAACGGAGCGCAAACCGCTCCTTGAAGCGCTCGGACAGACCCTGGCCGAAGACGTGTCTTCGACGCTGGACATCCCGCCGCTCACCAACTCCGCGATGGACGGCTACGCAGTCCGCCACGAGGCAACCGCAGGAGCGAGCGAGACCAACGCCATCGAGCTGCGCGTGGTGGGCCACATCGCCGCGGGAGAGCTGCCCTCGCAGTCGGTGGAAGGCGCCAACGCCATCCGCATCATGACCGGCGCGCCCATTCCGCCGGGCGCGGACACCGTGGTGCCGTTCGAAGAGACCGACGAGTTCGAGCGCAAGAGCCGCGGCTTCAGCCCGACCGAGATCACCGAGATTTGCGTGTTGAAGGAGGCGGCCGTCGGGGCCAACCTGCGGCCCGCGGGACAGGACGTTAGGAAGGGGCAGCTGGTGCTGGAGCGCGGCACGCTGCTGCGCCCGTCCGAGGTCGGCGTGCTGGCGTCGCTGGGCATGGACACGGTGGAGGTGGTGCGCCGGCCCGTGGTGGCAGTCATCGCCACGGGCGACGAGCTGCTCGAACCAGGGGAGCCCGCTGAGGCCGGCAAGATATACAACAGCAACAGCTACGGCGTGGCGGCGGCCGTGCTCCGCTACGGCGGCGTCCCCAAGCTGCTGGGCATTGCGCGGGACAACCTGGAGTCTATGAACGCGAAGCTCGACGAGGGACTGGCGGCGGACGTGCTGCTGACCTCCGCGGGGGTTTCACGCGGCGACTACGACATCGTGAAGGATGTGCTGGTCAGCCGCGGTGAGATCGATTTCTGGTCGGTCAGGATGCGACCCGCCAAGCCGCTGGCGTTCGGCGTGTTTACGGGGCAGGGCGGCAGGCGCGTTCCACACGTGGGTCTGCCGGGCAACCCTGTGAGCGCCCTCGTGGCCTTCGAGGAGTTGGTGAGGCCGGCGCTTCTCAAGATGCAGGGCCGGTCCAGCCTGGGGAAGGCGACGATAAGGGCCGTGCTCGAAGATGACATTGTGAATCACGACGAGAGGCGGGTGTACGCCAGGGCCATCGTCACGCGGCGAAACGGCCGATACTACGCCCGGCTCACCGGCGACCAGGGGTCCGGCGTGCTCACCTCGATGGCGCTGGCAAACGGGCTGGCAATCTGCCCTGAGGACGTGCCGGTCATGCGTGCGGGCCAGGAGGTCGACGTGCAGATGGTCGACTGGCCGGAGGATGCCGGCCAGGCATAGTGGATACTCGACAGCAAGGCTCT
>DAOUKJ010000071.1:0-6152 GCA_034421435.1 Dehalococcoidia bacterium
ACGCCCAATCCCAGAGACGTCCCCCTGCAAGACCTGTACACGCTGGAGTGGGGAGAGGCCGTAGACATCTGGTTTCCCATCGGCTCGCCGAGGCTCTCGGGAGTCTACTGCGCATACTCAGGCAGATTCCCCAGGTTCCTGGAGTTCAGCGACGAAGAGTGCAGGCTGAGCGGGAAGGTAATCGATCCCGGCAGGACCGTCTTCACCTACCACTGGGTCGACGAGGACGGCAACAAGCGGGAAGAGACGATAATCATGATCGTCAGGGGTTCCGGAGAGGCCTGGATTCTCCCGCCTCCCACTCCTACTCCCACGCCAACTCCTCCCGATCCTTCCCTGGACGAGCTTCTGCCTACACCGGTACCAGAGGGCGGGGTGAAGTCCGTCGCTACTCCAACCGCTGATCCTGCCGCCACCGCAACTCCCGCTCCGGCAGCCACCGCAACTTCCACTCCGGCCGCCACTGCAACGATTACTGCTTCTCCGAGGTCCCACTTGTCGGTCAGGTTCTACTGCACAGGGAGCATGGAACCGACCATTACGTGCCTGGATACGGCCACCTTCCTGGCTGAGCCGGAGCCCTCGGAAGTCGAAGTAGGCTCCATCATCATCTTCACAGCCGATTGCCTGGCGGGTCTCACAGTGCACAGAGTCATCGCCATTATCGGCATCGGAGATGATCAGGCGTATACTGCCCAAGGGGACAATAACCCCAGACCTGATAGTTGCCCGGTCCTTCATGATGATGTTATGGGCGTTCTGCTGGAGATCCATCGAGGCGCCAATGACTCGCCCCGCAACAGAGCCTTGAGGGAGGAAGTGAATTCGACGTATGCCGAATGGAGGGCGAAGGATGCGGCGTATGATGAGGCACTTAGCCGCTACGTTGATCTCAGAGACCGGCATTGCCAGCGGCGCGAAGATGGCGTATACGTATGCGAGAGCGCAGCATTCGATGAGGTTGTACGCCTTAGAGGCGAGGTGAACAGGGCAGCAGACGTCCGTGACGCCGCCCTGTTGGCCTGGAGTCGAGCCTACAACATGGCTCTTCAGGGCTAGTTTGAAGGACAGCAAAGTGACAAGTGAAGTCGGAAAGGATGGCTCTCATGGCGGACTATGACTTCGACGTGGCGGTAATCGGCGGCGGGCCCGGAGGCTACGTGGCGGCCATACGCGCGGGCCAGCTCGGCCTGCGGGCGGCGCTGGTCGAGGAGGCGGAGCTCGGCGGCATCTGCCTCAACTGGGGCTGCATTCCCAGCAAGGCGCTGCTCAAGAACGCGGAGGTGCTCAGCCTGTTCCACAGGGCTGAGGAGTTCGGCATCACCGTCGACAACATCCAGTACGACTTCGGCAAGGGGATCGACCGCAGCCGCGGCGTGGTGAGGCGACTCACCGCGGGCGTCGGGATGCTGCTGCGAAAGAACAACGTCGAGCACGTGAAGGGTCGCGGGCGGCTGTCGGACGCTCACACGGTCACGGTCGAGGGCGACGACGCGCGCAGCTTCACCGCCGCGAACGTGATCGTCGCGACTGGCGCGCGGCCGCGGCCGGTGCCCGGCCTGGAGGTGGACGGCGACACCATCATCGGCAGCCGGGAGGCGCTGGAGCTACGCGACGTGCCGTCGCCGGTGGGCATCGTTGGCGGCGGCGCAACCGGCGTCGAGTTCGCGTACCTGTATCGGGCGTACGGCGCGGAGGTCACCATCGTCGAGATGATGCCGCGGCTCATCCCCAGCGAGGACGAGGAAATGGGGCAGCAGCTTGAGCGGGCATTCGCAAGCCAGGGCATCAAGACGCTCACCGGCTCCCGCGTGAGCTCCGTCGAGAAGCGGCCGGATGGCGCAGTGCTGAGCGTGGAGACGCCTGAGGGCGCTCGCGAGCTGGAGGTGCAGAAGGTGCTTGTGGCCGTGGGCGTGCAGGGCAACGTGGAGGGACTGGGCCTTGAGGAGCTTGGCGTGCGCATCGAGAGGGGCTTCGTGCAGGTGGACGACACGATGAGCACGGGTGTGTCGGGCGTGTACGCCATCGGCGACGTGACGGGCAAGCTGCTGCTGGCGCACGTGGCGCAGGCGCAGGGCGTGCTGGCGGTGGAGACCATCGCCGGCATGGACAGCCAGACGCTGGACTATCGCATGATGCCTCGCGCGGTGTACTGCCAGCCGCAGGTGACCGGCTTCGGCTACTCGGAGCGTGAGGCCGGCGAGGCGGGCTACGCGGTGAAGGTTGGGCGATTCCCGTTCAGGGCGAACGGCAAGTCGCTGGCTGCGGGCGACTCGGAGGGCATGGTGAAGGTGGTTGCTGACGGAGACACCGGCGAGATACTGGGCGCGCACATGATAGGCGCGGAGGTGACGGAGATGCTGCCGGAGATTGCGCTGACCAACCTGCTGGAGGGTAGCGTGAACGAGCTTGGCTGGCTGGTGGACTCGCATCCCACGCTGTCGGAGGCGGTGAAGGAGGCCGCGCTGGACGTGGAGGGTGCGGCGGTCCATATCTGAGATCGGTGGGCCAGTCGTAAGATAGAGCAGAATTCGGGCGATTGGCGCGCCACCGTCTTGCCAACATCCGCTATAATGTGGGCATGGCTCCCGGAGACAAGCCTGACGACGCAACACTGATCGACTTCTACCGCCGCATGCTCCTCATAAGGACCTTCGAGGAGAGGTCGGCGGAGCAGTATACGCTCGGACGCATCCGAGGCTTCCTGCACCTCTACAACGGCGAGGAGGCCATTGCCGTGGGCTCCATATCGGCGCTGCAGCCGAATGACTACGTGGCAACCCACTACCGCGACCACGGACACGCGCTTGCCAAGGGCATGGACCCCAACGCTGCGATGGCGGAGCTGTTCGGCAAGGCCACCGGGTGTAGCAAGGGCAAGGGCGGCTCCATGCACCTCTTCGACATCGAGAAGCGGTTCATGGGCGGCTACGCCATCGTGGGCGGTCAGCTGCCGCTGGCCACAGGGTTTGCGCTGGCCAGCAAGTACAGCGGCGAAGACAGCCTGACGCTCTGCTTCCTGGGCGACGGCGCAATCAATGAGGGCGAGTTCCACGAGTCGCTGAACCTGGCCTCGCTGTGGAAGCTGCCAGTGATCTTTTTTGTGGAGAACAACCTGTACGGCATGGGCGCAACCGTGGAACAGATGCTGGCGTTTCACGACGAGATATACAAGTTCGCAAACGGCTACAAGATTCCTTCCGCTCGCGTGGACGGCATGGACGTGCTGAAGGTGCTGGAGGCCACGCAGGAGGCGGTGGCGCACGTGCGCGGAGGCAATGGCCCCTATCTGATCGAGGCGATGGCCTACCGGTTCAGGGGACACTCCATGGCCGACCCGTCTGAGTACCGGGCCAGGTCCGAGGAGGAGCGCTGGCGGATGCGCGATCCCATCGTCACCTTCGGCAGACAGCTGGTGGACGACGGCACGGCAACCCAGGAGCAGTTGGACGACATACGCAGCGAGGTTGAAGAGATTATCGACGAGGCAGTCCAGTTCGCCGAGGAGAGCCCGTTCCCGGAGCCGGACGCACTCTACGACGATGTGTACGGAGGCATGTGAGCATGGCGGTCATCACCTATAGGGAAGCCGTCGGCCGGGCGCTCAGAGAGGCGCTCCAGGACGAGCGCGTCTTCATGATGGGCGAGGACATCGGGCGTTACGGCGGGGCGTACGCCGTGACCAGAGGCCTGATCGACGAGTTCGGACCGGAGCGCATCCGCGAGACGCCAATAGCGGAATCGGTCTTCACCGGAGCCGGCGCGGGCGCAGCGATGACGGGCCTAAGGCCAATTGTGGAGCTGATGACCATCAACTTCAGTCTGCTGGCAATGGACCAGATAATCAACCACGCCGCCAAGGTGCGGTACATGTCCGGCGGACAACTCTCGTGCCCGCTAGTCATACGCACCGTCACCGGCGGCGGCGCTTCCGTGGGAGCCACGCACTCGCAGAGCCTGGAGGGCTGGTTCGCCTCAGTTCCAGGCATGCGCGTGGCCGTCCCGTCCACTCCCCACGACGTGATTGGACTCTTCCGCGCCGCGATGCAGCAGGAAGACCCCGTGTTGTTCGTGGAGCACACGCTGCTCTACAGCACGCGTGGCGAGGTGGAGGACGAGCCTTACGTGATACCCTTCGGCAGGGCGGACATCAAGCGCGCAGGCACTGACATCACCATCGCGGCCTACTCGCGCATGGTCAACGTGGCGCTGCGGGCCGCCGAGCAGCTGGAGTCCAGGGGCATAAGCGCGGAGGTCGTTGACCTGCGCACGCTCAGCCCGCTGGACGGCGAGACCGTGGTGGAGTCGGTGCGCAAGACCGGCCACGCAGTGGTGGTCGAGGAGACGTGGTACACCGGCGGGTTCGGCGCAACCGTAGTGGGACTGATCCAGGAGCGCGCATTCGACTACCTGAACGCGCCAGTGGCCAGAGTGGCCGGCGAAGAAGTCCCCATGCCCTACTCTCGCTATTTGGAGCAGGCGTCCATACCGGACGATGCCCGCGTAATCCGGGCGGTGGAAGCCACCCTCGGTCGCTGACACTTACGGCAGGAGGCACGGGAAATGGCTACATCGGTTGTAATGCCTCAGATGGGCTACGACATGCAGGAGGGTACCCTCGTGCGCTGGCTGAAGCAGGAGGGGGAGGAGATCGCGAGGGGCGAGGCCATCGCCGAGATCGAGACCGACAAGGCCGTGATCGAGATGGAGGCTTACGCCTCCGGCGTGGTGCTGAAGGCCGTGGTGGCGGAGGGAAGCACGGTGCCTGTGGGGGAGACCATCGCATTCATCGGCAGCCCCGGGGAGCCGGTGCCCGAAGTGGCAGCCCCGGCCGCTCCCGCGGCTGAGGCCGCTCCTGAGCCTGAGCAGGCCGCCGAAGCCGCAGAGCCTGCCGCGGCCGCTGCATCCGGCGCGGTGAGGGCGTCGCCGGTGGCGCGCAGGCTGGCGCAGGAGAAGGGCATCGACCTGGCCCAGGTCACGGGTACGGGACCGAACGGGCGCATCACGCGGGAAGACGTGGAGGCCCACGAACGCGCGGCGGCCGCCGCTCCTGTACCCGCGGCGGAGGCTCCCGCACCGGTCGAACCGGCCGCGCGAGGCCAGCAGGGCGAGCTTGTGCCGCTGACGCGCATGAGACAGGCAATCGCACGGCGCACGGCGCAGAGCAAGCGAGAGGTGCCGCACTTTTACGTGGCGGCGGGCGTGGACATGACGGCCGCGATGGCGCTGCGTCAGCAGATCAACGAGGCGCTTGCGGGCTCGGCGCGCGTCTCAGTGAACGACCTGATTGTGAAGGCGTGCGCGCTGACGCTGGCCAAGTACCCGGCCTTCAACGCCTCGTTCGAGGGCAACAACCTGCGCATGAACCCCGCCATCAACGTGAGCATTGCCGTTGCCGTGGAGTACGGCCTGCTGGTGGTGTCGCTTGGTGACTGCCGCGGCAGGTCGCTCGTGGACATTTCGCAGGCGGCAAGGGGCGCGGTGGAGCGGGCGCAGAGCGGGGTGCTGCGCGAGGACGACTACACCGGCGGAACGTTCAGCATCAGCAACATGGGCATGTTCGACGTGGACAGCTTCTCGGCGATCATCTACCCGCCGCAGTCGGCGGTCCTGGCCGTGGGCACGGTGCGACAGCAGCCGGTGGTGCGCGACGGCGAGATCAAGATCGCGCAGATGATGCAGGCCACGCTCTCCACCGACCACCGGGTTGCGGACGGCGCGCAGGCGGCGGAGTTCCTGGTAGAGGTGAAGCGCGTCCTGGAGAACCCCGTCACCATGCTGGTGTGAGGGGCGTAGCCCGCACGTTTCTCGCAGCCACTCCCGCCCTTCGGCTGCGCTCAGAGCCCGCGCCGTACTTGATACGGGGATAATCTGCGCGAAGAATCCAGGACGATCGTGCACTGCCGGCCCTTCTACCGCAGAGTCTGGTCCGGCTCCGGGGACGGGAGGTAGGACCGGCAGAGGCTTTGGATTCTTCGACTACGCTGCGCTCCGCTCAGACCGACGGTGTGGCCGCCTGACGCCCTGTCGCATGGCCGTCCGTCGTATTGACCGCTAGTCCTGCCCAAAGTAGACTGGACGGCACTGGAGAACACCCTTGAACTACTCCTCCGAGCCCCGCGTCACCGGCCTCTTTCTGGTGCTGGCCGCCA
>DAOUKJ010000072.1:0-30958 GCA_034421435.1 Dehalococcoidia bacterium
GCGTCGTTTACCGGGGTCACTGTCACCGCGACCGTACCCGTGCCCGAGTCTGTCCCATCGCTCACCGTATACGTGAAGCTCCCTGTTGTCGTCTCCGACCCGTCGTGCGTGTACGTAACCTCGCTCTTGTCTTCCGAGAGAGCAACCGTGCCGTTGACAGCGCCGCCCACGGCAGTGATGCTGAGTGTTCCGGCCTCAGGATCGCTGTCGTTGGCCAGCAGTGTTGTGACGGCAATGTCCACCTCACCGCCTTCTGCAACCGTGGCTGTGTCGTCTACGGCAACAGGCGCGTCGTTGACCTCCACCACAGTGAGCGTGAACGTTGCAGACGCCGATTGCGACGGGCTGCCGTCGTCCGTCGCGGTCACGCGAATGGTGTGCACTGCAGGAGTGTCGGCCTCCAGCGGCGTGCCGCCAAACTTCCGGCCCTTCGCGTCGAAACTCAACCATCCCGGCAGTGCCCCACCATCGCTCAGCGCCGCTTCGTACGTCACCTTGTCGTCTTCGGGATCGTCGAACTCCTGCACCACGTAGCTGAACGCCTGGTCCTCCGTCGCAGTCTGCGCCACCAGGGTGGCTGACCTGGGCGGCCGGTTCGACGGAAGCTCCACCGTCAGCGTGAATTCCGCCCTCTTCGACGCAGCGCTTGGGTCCGTCACCACAACCTGGATTTCGAGTTCTCCCACGTGCGCCTCGCGTGGCGTTCCACTGAACGTGCGCGTTTCCTCATCGAAGCTCAACCAGCCCGGCGGCAGCGGATTCGATCCTGTGCCCAGGAACGCAGCGTACGTGAGAGTATCCCCATCAGGGTCGGTCACAGCCGGCACCTGGTAGCTGAAGGAATCGCCCACTGTAGCAGTCTGGTCCTTGAGCTTCAACGCACCCGGTGGGTCGTTCACGGGCGTCACCGTGACTGTGACGTTCCCGGTGGCCGTGGCAGTCCCGTCGCTCACCGTGTAGGTGAAGCTGCCGGATGTAGTCTCCGAACCGTCATGCGTGTACGTCACCTTGCTCTTGTCTTCCGAGAGCGAGACTGTGCCGTTGACCGCGCCGCCCACGGCAGTGACGCTAAGGCTGCTGTTCTCCGGGTCACTGTCGTTGGCAAGCAGCGTTGTGACGGCGATGTCCACCTCACCGCCCTCTGCGACCGTGGCCGTGTCGGCCACGGCTGCAGGCGCATCGTTCACAGGCGTTACCGTCACTGAGACCGTACCCGTGCCCGTGTCTTTCCCATCGCTCACGGTATAGGTGAATCTGCCGGACGTTGTCTCGCTGCCGTCGTGCGTGTACGTCACCTCACTCTTGTCTTCAGACAGCGTCACACTGCCGTTGACCGCGCCGCCCACGGCAGTGACGCTGAGTGTGCCGGCCTCAGGATCGCTGTCGTTTGCGAGCAGCGTTGTGACCGCAATCTCAACTTCGCCACCCTCCGTCACTGTCGCCGTGTCGGCTACGCCGGTAGGCGCATCGTTTACAGGAGTCACCGTGACCATGACTTTCCCAGTAGCCGTGTCCGTACCGTCGCTCACGGTGTACGTGAAGCTGCCGGATGTGGTCTCCGATCCGTCGTGCGTGTACGTCACCTTAGTCTTGTCCTCGGACAACGCAACCGTACCGTTGACCTCGCCGCCCACGGCGGTGATGCTGAGGTCATCTTCGTCGGCGTCAGTGTCGTTCGAAAGCAGCGTGGTGACTGCGATTTCCACTTCACCGCCCTCTGCAACTGTGGCCGTATCGGCGACAGCGACGGGCGCGCTGTTCGGCTCCGTCACGGTAACAGCGACACTCCCGGTCGCGGTTGCGGTCCCATCACTCACGGTGTACGTGAAGCTGCCGGACGCAGTCTCACTGCCGTCGTGCGTGTACGTGACCTTGCTCTTGTCCTCGGACTGCGCAACTGTGCCATTGACCGCGCCGCCCACGGCAGTGATGCTGAGCGAGCCGCCCTCCGGGTCGCTGTCGTTGCTGAGCAGCGTCGCGACCAACACGTCCACGCTACTCCCCTTCGCCACTGAGGCAGTGTCGTCTCCTAGGACTGGCGCGTCGTTGACCTCGGGCACCGTGAGCGTGAACGTTGCTGACGACGACAGCGGCGGAGCAGCGTCGTCCGTTGCAGTGATGCGTATGGTGTGCGATGCCGGCGTGTCGGCCTCCAGCGGCGTGCCGCTCAACTTCCGGCTCGTCGCATCGAAGCTCAGCCACCCCGGAAGCGATCCGCCACCGTCCAGCGCGGCGGCGTAGGTCAGCGCGTTGTTGTCCGGGTCGCTGAACTCCGGTATCACGTAGCTGAACTCCTGGTCTTCCGTCGCAGTTTGGGCCTTTAGCGCTGCCGCCGTAGGGGCCAGGTTTGAGGGCCTCTCGGTTACAGTCAGATCGAACTCAGCCCAGCTTGACTGCTGGCCGTCCAACACGTAAACGCGGATGGTATAGGTGTCGATGTGGATTCCGCGCTGCCTGCCGGTGAAGGTGCGGGTATTCGAGTCGAAGGTGAGCCAGCTAGGCAAGGGGTTGAATGCCGCTCCCTGGACTGCGTCGTAGGTGAGGTCGTCTCCGTCCGCGTCGGTGACCTCCGGCACCTGGTACGTGAACCTCACGCCGGCGTATGCAGTCTGGTCCGTCACGTCGGGCTTCGGAGGCCGCTGATTGAGCAGTGGCCTCACGAATATGGACGGCACCATACCGCTGCTACCAACGAGCGAGCGGTTCCGGTCACGACTTGTTGTTGGTTCCTGTGCAGGCGCCGCAACTGCCGGACTCAATACGACTACGCTGAGAACCACGGCCGCGATAGACAGAAATGGCGCCAGCCAGGTCAGGCTGTACAACATGCTGTAGGGAGAGCCGGCCAAGGCACTAGATAATGAGCCGAGTCGGTTTCGCCTAGTGTACCATTCTACCTCCGCAATAGGTCACGTCAGAATTGGCGCATTTCGAGAGATTTTTGACGAATTGCACGCGGGGAGGAAGAGGCAAAGGTGAGGTCTTCCTTGGTCAGCGACAGGTCGGCGCGGCCCTACGAGATTCCGAGTCTGCCACGCGAAGAGACTTGGGAGTGCTGCACAGGGAACGGCTCAGCAATCCCAAGCGAGACAGCGCTCCGGGATTCCAAAGACTGAATGCCTCGGATCGCTAGCTAGAGATGGCACCAGCACGGTGGCCACGACGTGCCGGTTGTCAGCAAAGGTGGGACAACCGGGGCAGAACAAGCTAGTCGCGGAGGCTGGGCCTCCACGAGATGATCGCCTGTCGCCGCGGGGGATTGCCACGAACCGTCAGGCCGCCGGGCACTTCCTCCAGCAACTCTTCAGCCGCGGCGCGCAAGAGCGCGTCCTTAGCGGTGCCTTCCTGCACGGCAAGCCTGCCTCGCAGCTGCTCGATCGCACCGTCCAAGTCCGTATCCATCACAACGGTCTCCGGGTCCAGCATCTCCACGTCCGGGTATATGTCCATCGACCATAGCATCTCCATGACCTTGGCCAGCCCGGGCAGGGGCGTCGGAACCGACCCATGCACCCTCTGGAAGAATGGCCTGTCCACATAACCCGGAGTCTCTCCCATCTCAACAACAACCACCCTGTCCTTGGCGTACCGTTGCAGCTTCTCGACGAATGGGCCGACCTCCGCAACGTGGTGCAGCACGAGTGAGCAGAGCACCATGTCCGCCATTGGTGCCGTCGCATCCTCCCACGACTCATTGATGACGGTGATGTTGGTGATGCCGGCCTCCTCCGCCCGCGACTTCAGCAGCTCCACCGAATCCGCGGAGCGCTCTACGACAGTTACCAGATTTGCCCGCGTGGCCAATGGCAGTGCGAAGCGGCCTGAACCACCTCCGACGTCCAGCACCTCCGTGCCGGAACCCAGCGCGGCGAAGAGCCGGTTCAGCACCTCGTCATCGGTGCGGTACGGGTCGAGTTGCCGATTGACGAAGCTGGATCGGTTGGCACGGCCCTGGCTGGCTCCACGCAACTCAGCCATATCACGGTCAAACGCCTGGATTTGCTCCCGCCAGGCCTCTATCACTGCATTCACTGAAGACCTCCCGATGTGATTGCTATGTGGCTTCCCTGTGACCGCCCCAGATGCTAGGGTACTGCAAACTCCGCTCGATCCCTTGCGAGGGACACCCGTTCCCCAGCCTCTCGCGTACTGATACCTTGTACCATCAATATAGCAGCCGAAGGCCAGGATGACAAACAAGCTGACGCGAGCACAGCCGGGCACTCATCGAGGGTCTTGAGCTGAAGCAGCAGTGTGCACGGCTCCGACAGTTGAGCATCCCCAAAGTCTAGCCTGTTTGCGCCCCGGCGGCTTGCCATCCGCGTGCCGGCTCAACGCTCCCCTCGCGTGCGCAGCCTTGCGATTGCCAACTGCGACAGCTATCATTGAACGAGGGAGTGCGATGGCCAACGCGCAGTCATTCATCAGACCCTTCACCCCATCGATGCTCGCGCCCTGGTTGCTGGCGGCGGCAGTCCTCCTCGCGCCGCTGGCGTCCGGGTACACATGGGGCTCGGGCGGGCACGCCGGTGAAAGCCACGTCCACCGTCACAACCTGCTTGAGAGGCTTCTCCCCACAGCGCATCATCACGCCGCGCCCCTGCCCTCCTCGCGTGAGGGCGCAGACTCCGGCGGATACGGGGCAATCCTCAGCGGCGCCGCAGCCTTCACAATGACGGCCGTCATGGCGACAGGCTTCCTCCCGGAGCTTGCCTCCTACTTCGACGCTGCCGCGGACGCTCTGATCCTGGCCTGCTTGGCTGCACTGCTCCTCACGCGATTCTCCATGGCAATGTTCATGACCTCTCGAAGACCACAAGCCGAGTGCTCTCCGCCTAGGAGACCTCCCACCCGCTAGCCTCATCTCCGCATTCCATCCAGTGACTCCTGCTGCATGGGAGGTTCTTCCCTTCGCCAGGAGTCCGTCTTGCGATGCGGGGGAGTCTCGGCATGAGCTGCGCCAATAGGCCCCCGGGCAGTCAGGCGAGCATCTCAGCCCTTCAGCCGCCGGCAGCCGAGTCTGACAACAGGCGCAGTGAGGCCCATCAAGAGGGCAAACGCAACCCGGATCAGGAACAATAACCATGAAACAATCAAGAAATTCTCCCTTCGCCAGACTGAAGGGGTTGTTGGCCGTGCTCGCGGCGGCCGTCGCTCTCACTGCCCTCATCGCCTCATGCGGAGGAGGCGAGCCTGAGGAGCTGACCTTCAACCTTGAGATCAAGCAACGCGCCCTTTCCGAGGAAGACTCCACCATCGAGGTGAAGCAGGACGACATGCTGACCATTGTCATGACCTCAGACGAACCTGTGGTCTACCACCTGCACGGTTACGACCTGGAGGGCAGCGCCGGCCCGGACATGCCGGCCACTCTGGAGTTCGACGCATACGCAACCGGCAGCTTCCCCATAACCATCCACGTGCCTGCGGAGCCGGCGGCCCCGGACTCCGCGGATATGAGCGCTGAGCCTGACCCCCACGCGGCAACGATAGAGGCGCCACAGGACATGACCGTGAGCGTGGAGGTCACACCGGACTCGCTCTCAGGACTGAACCTGAAGATCGACACGACAGGTTTCGAGTTCGCCCCGCAGAACGTCGACGGTCAGCACGTTCAGGGCGAGGGCCACGCCCACGTCTACGTGGACGGCGTGAAGATCGGCAGGGTGTACGGGCCTCACTACCACCTTGGCCACGTTGAGCCTGGGGAGCGAGTCATTCGCATTTCTCTGAACGCCAACAGCCATGAGGAGTACGCCAGGGGCAACGACCCGATAGAGGCCATTGCGAACGTCACCGTGGAGTCCGGCGGCGGCGACCACCACGGATCCGACGCGAGAGGAGGCGACAGTACGCCCACGGATGACTCCCCGACCGTCGCCGCGCCAGAGGAAATGTCGGTGGAGATCGTGGCGACACCCGACGCTGGGTCAGGCGTGAACATTGAACTGGTGACCACCGGGTTCACTTTCGCCCCGCAGAACGTCAACGGAGACCACGTGGATGGCGAGGGCCACGCCCACGTCTACGTGGACGGCGTGAAGATCACGAGGCTCTACGGGCCGTATTACCACCTGGGCAGCATTGACCCCGGAGAGCGCGCCATCAGCGTCATCCTGAACGCCAACACCCATCAGGAGTACGCAATTGGAGACGAGATCGTCGAGGCCAGCACGATGGTGGTGGTTGAGTCGTCCGGCGGCAGTGACGGTCATGCCCACAGCCACGGCGGCGGCAGCGGAGGCGAAGCCCACGAGGAGGAAATTGAGCTGGGTCTCCTGGTGGTCCAGCCGCGGTAGGTCGGCGGCCGACCCGGTGACTCCTGGCAAGACATGAAACGGATAGTGTACAAGCTGCCGGCGCTCCTGCTCGTGGCGGCAGGGGCGCTGGCAACTCAACCCGCCTACGCCCACGGGTTCGGAGAGCGTTACGACCTCCCCGTCCCGCTGGGCTACTACCTGGTGGGGGCGGGTGCGACTGTCGCCCTCTCCTTCGTCGTGATCGGCGCCTTCGTGCGCGGAGCACCGGGGATGCACGGCTACTGGAGGCACAACCTGCTCTCGCACCGGCCGCTTTCGGCGCTGCTCCAGAGCCGCGTCTTCACCTCCGCGGTGAAGGCGTCTGCCGTGTTCCTGTTTCTCCTGACAGTCTCAGCCGGCATCTTCGGCGACCGGACGCCGACCGGCAACTTCACCCCCACCTTCGTGTGGGTTATCTGGTGGGTGGGACTCGGCTTCTTCGTGGCGCTGGTAGGCAACCTGTGGGCAATAATGAACCCCTGGAGCATCGTGTTCGAGTGGGCGGAGGCGTTGAACAGGCGCATCAGGCCGCACTCCGATCTGGACCTGGGCTTCGAGTACCCGAGCCGCCTTGGAGTGTGGCCGGCCTTTGCCCTGTTCTGCGTATTCGCATGGCTGGAGAACGTGTATACAAGCGCCTCCGATCCCCTGAACATCGCGCTGCTCATCCTGGCCTACTCCGGCATAACCTGGATCGGGATGCTGCTGTTCGGAAGGCACGTCTGGCTCCGGCACGGCGAGTGTTTCTCCGTGGTATTCGGCATACTGGCGAGGTTCGCTCCGACGGAGGTAAGGGTAGCCAACGGACGCCAGTGCGACCCCTACGAGGACGGCTTCGACCCCGCGCAAGGCGATTGCGTGAACTGCTACGCCTGCTGGGAACGCGCCGACCCAAGCGAGCGCGAGCTGAACCTGCGTCCGTGGTCGGTTGGGCTGGCCCGCCGGTCGAACGTGACCACGGACACCCTGGTCTTCATCATCATGGTGCTGGCGGCCGTCACGTTCGACGGCTTCAAGGCAACGCCCCTGTGGCAGGACATCAAGGGCGGGCTGTGGGACACGTGGTCGGCAATCCTGGGCGGCGGCGGGCTCGCCGCCAGCGGAAGCGTCGCCGCGGACACAGTGGGCCTGGCGTTCGCACCGGCCATTCTCATCGGGGCATACCTGCTCTTCTCGCGGCTGACTGCCCTGGCCGGCGGCGGGGAGCTGACCGGCGCCGAGGTCGCCTCCGTCTTCGTTTACTCACTAGTGCCCATAGCGCTTGCCTACAACATCGCTCACTTCTTCACCCTACTGGCGATTCAGGGGCAGCTCATAATACCGCTGGCGTCGAACCCCTTCGGCTACGGGTGGGACCTGTTCGGCACGGCCGATTACCTCGTCAACATTGCCCTGGTCAACGCCAGGTTCACGTGGGTGCTCAGTGTTGTCGCAATTGTGCTGGGACACATCATCGCAGTCTACCTCTCCCACGTCATCGCCCTGCGCGCGTTCAGCGACGCCAGGTCAGCGGTGAGGAGCCAGTATCCCATGATGGCGCTGATGGTGATGTACACCGTCGTCAGCCTGTGGATCATAGCGCAGCCAATCGTGCGCCACGGCTGATTCAGCGAACGGTTGCGGACTGTAGCGTCGTACGTGTGAGGGATACCGCCACGAATTAGCCTCCCTAAGACTGGCCGCGGCGCTGAGCAGTCAGACGTTCCGCGCGCCGGGCGCACGCCCTGATCAGCCCTCGGAATATCCAGCTGTGAATGGGGTACAGGCCGTACCAGTAGATCAGGCCAGCCAGGCCCTTCGGGATGAAGACCGCGGTCTGCACCAACCGGGTCCTGCCCTCACCAGCTTCCTGGAATTCGTACTGGAGCCAGGCGCGTCCCGGAACCTTCATCTCGGCCCTCAGCCGGAGAATACGCCCGTCCTCCAGCGCCTCCACGCGCCAGAAGTCCAGCGCATCGCCGACGCGAAGGTCATCCGGATGGCGACGGCCCCTGCGCAGACCGACGCCGCCGAGCAGGCGGTCAGCCATGCCGCGCAGCCGCCATGTCCACGTCGCGAAGTACCAGCCACGCGCGCCTCCGATGCCTGTGACAACCCGGTACAGGTCATGCGTCGGGGCGTCAACCTCCCGAATCCTGCGCTCGATGATCATACCCTGGCGCGTCTCCATGCTGACCAGCTCTCGCGTGTCCATCGACGCGCCCACGGCGTCGCTCCAGGAGGTGTCGATTCGTCCCTCGCCCAGATCTTCGATCACTCTGCCCAGAGCCGATTCGAGGTCTCGCGGCTGGATGTGCGGAAACAGGTCGCCCGCTGCGCCATCGGTGACAACGACGTCATTGCGAAGCCCCTCCACAAGAGGTGCGGCCACGCTGGCCGGGATTGGAGTCACCCAGTGCACCCAGTAGGACGACAGCCGGGGAGTCAGCACCGGCACTGAGATCAGCCACCGGCGCAGCCCCCTGGCCCTGGCGTACCCGAGCATCAACCCGCCGTAGGTGGTGACGTCCTTCCCGCCGATTTCGACCACGCGATCCCGGCTGTCCGGCGTGTTCAGGCCGGACACCAGGTACTCGACAAGGTCATCGATTGCGATGGGCTGGATGCGGGAGTGTATCCACCTTGGACAGACCATCACCGGCAGGCGCTCTACAAGGTAGCGCACCATCTCCAGCGACATGCTCCCCGCGCCAACGATCACGGCGGCCCTGAACTCGGTGACGGGAACGCCTCCTTCTCGCAGCGCCCTGCCCGTGTCCTGGCGCGAGCGCAGGTGCTTCGAGAGGTTGGACTCGGGGTCTCCCAGCCCGCCCAGGTAGATGATGTTGCCGACGCCCGCAGCGTTCGCTGCCCGTCCGAAGGAGCGCGCAGCTTCGACGTCCAGCTCGTGAAAGCCGGAGCCGCTGGCCATGCTGTGTATCAGGTAGTACGCCGCGTGGACGCCGTCCAGCGCCTCTGCGAGGGTGTTGGGGTCGAGGGCGTCTCCGACGACCACCTCAACCCTGTCGAACCAGGAGCGAGAGCGCGCCCTGGTGCGGCTTCGGACAAGGACGCGGACGTTGAGTCCCTCCGCCAGCAGGCGGGGAACCAGTCTCCCGCCTATGTATCCCGTGGCGCCGGTGACCAGAATCGTATTGCGGGTGACCATGTTCGTCGAGAGTAAGGCGTGGGTCATATTGGTGCATTGGGGGAGATCTGGCCCACTCCTTCAAGTATACACCACAGCGACGCAACCGCCGCTGAGTCGCCATCGGCTGCAACCGGGTCCGGCGGACCTCCCTGAGTAGAAGTCAATGCACCTGCTTCGGTGTACCTTAGCTAGTGGTTAGGCATATAATAGATACAGGGTAACCGGCAAAAGGGTACCAGGGGAGGAGGTCGTGAGAATGTCAACTGCACTCAAGGTTTTGTGTGTTCTTTACCCGGACCCGGTGAACGGATTCCCGCCTGCCTACGCCCGCGATGCCATTCCCACGCTCACTCACTACCCGGACGGCCAGACGCTTCCCACGCCCGAGTCCATCGACTTTAGGCCGGGCGAGCTACTGGGATCCGTGTCCGGCGGGCTGGGGCTGGAGAAGTTCCTGACCGAGCGCGGCCACAAGCTCGTGGTCACCTCCGACAAAGACGGCCCGGACTCGGTATTCGAGCGCGAGCTGCCGGACGCAGACGTCGTAATCTCGCAGCCGTTCTGGCCCGGCTACCTCACCGCGGAGCGCATTCGCAAGTCGCCCAAGCTCAAGATCGCGATCACCGCGGGCATCGGCTCTGACCACGTTGACCTTCAGTCCGCCATCGCGCGGGACATCACGGTGTGCGAGGTGACGTGGTGCAACAGCGTCAGCGTGGCGGAGCACGCGGTGATGCAGATGCTGGCGCTGGTCAGGGACTACATCCCGCAGTACGGGTGGGTGATGAAGGGCGGCTGGAACATCGCCGACGCAGTCTCTCGGTCGTATGACATCGAGGGCATGGACGTGGGCGTGGTGGCGGCCGGTCGAATTGGCCTGGCGGTGCTGAAGCGGATGAAGGCCTTCGACGTGAACCTCCACTACACCGACAGGCACCGGCTGCCCGCGGGGGTCGAGCAGGAGCTTGGCCTGACGTTCCACCCCAACGCGGAGTCGCTCGTGAGCGTGTGCGACGTTGTGAGCATCCACTGCCCGCTCCACGCCGAGACCGAGCACATGTTTGACGACGCGCTCATCGGCAAGATGAAGCGCGGCTCGTACATCGTCAACACCGCACGCGGCAAGATATGCGACCGCGACGCAATCGTCCGGGCGCTGGAGAGCGGCCAGCTTGCGGGGTACGCCGGCGACGTGTGGTTCCCGCAGCCCGCTCCAAACGACCACCCGTGGCGGTCGATGCCCAACCACGCCATGACGCCGCACACCTCCGGTACGTCGCTCTCCGCTCAGGCCAGGTACGCCGCGGGAGTCCGCGAGATACTGGAATGCTGGCTGGACGGTCGTCCAATCAGGGAGGAGTACCTGATCGTGCAGGGAGGCGGTCTTGCCGGCACGGGCGCCCACTCCTACAGCGCCGGCGACGCCACGGGCGGCTCCGAGGAGGCGGCAAAGTTCAGGGCAGTCTGACGAGGCCGCTGGCCGCTAGGGGCCAGATGTGATGACGCGGCTGGTGTAGATCAGGCGCGGCAGTGTCCGCAGGGTGTCCAGCTTCGGGTCGTCGACGTTCAGGATGCGTGGCAGGCGGATGCTCTCCAGCCGTTCCAGGTACGCACACCGCTTCCGGAAGGCCAGCAGCGTGTGCCTGTCCCCGCCAAGCAGCAGGTGGTCGAAGGGGCCGCCGTGGGCTTCCGCCTGCTGCTGAAACGTCTCCGCCGCCTTGTCCATGAGCTCTCGGGCCTGCCCCTCGCGCCGGCGCGCGAACCGCCCGGACGAGCTGCCGCCTTTCTTGTGTCGCGCCTTGACGAAGCGGCTGCCGATCTTCGACTGCGCTAGGCGCTCACCCTCGTAGACGCCGACGGCGTAGCCGCTCAGCCGCAGCAGCAGCACAAGGACTGTGCGATGCCTGTCCAGCAGCGCAAGCAGCGGGCTTGCGTCCCAGCCGTCGTACTCGGCGGCGGTCTCCACCGGGAACGGCGGCAGCACGGCGTGAGTCTCGTCCGCGCTCCGGAACAGGATGGCGCCGGTGCCGGAGTCTTTCACCGCCTCTGCGAGCGAGTCGTCAAGGGCTGCAATGTCCGGCAGCGCAGCGCCGGGCGGCAGGCAGTAGGTGTGGCCGCTGCGGGCCGTGTCGCGCCATGTGCCGGCGAGGCTGCGCATTGGGCCTATCGCTACGTCTCGTTGCTCCATCGCTGCAGGCATCCTCTACGCCAGAACAACCACCGTCGCGCCATCGCTGCTATTGCCCTCTTCCGAGGCGAACGACCCCACGTGAACGTGCCCGGTGAGGTGCTCGCGCAGGGCGCTGCGAAGCGCACCCGTTCCCACGCCGTGCACCAGCCGCACCGACGACAGGCCCGCAAGCACCGCTTTGTCGAGGAAGCTGTCCAGCCGGTCCAGCGCGTCGGCGACGCGGATGCCACGGAGGTCCAGATCGCGCGGCGCGGGGGCGTGTGCCGCAGGCGGACTGACGGCCGCGGCGGCGCCTGGCGATGAGGCGGCAGCCTCAACCCTCCGCTCGATCTCATCAAGCGATACCGTCACCCTGATTGAGCCAAGCGCCACCTCCAGATTCCCCTGTTCCGACGGCTCGGTCAGCACCTCCAGCGCCTGGCCAATGCCCCGCACTATGATCATGTCGCCGCGCCTGAGCGTGCCAAGCCACCGCTCGCGGGAGGCGTCTCCCCTCCACGCAGGCGACTGCAGCTCCCTCCTCACCTGCGCGACCTCCTGACGCTGTTCGTGTAGCGACGGCGCGGGCTGCAGCTGTCGCGCCGCTGGCAGCGAACGCTCAACGTCCCGCAGCCGCTGTCTCACCTCCTCTACCCTGGCCTCCAGCTCCCTGCGGGACTCCGCAATCATCATGTCTTTCTCCTGCTCCAGTCCCGCAAGCCTGTCCTCCAGCTCCTGACGCAGCTTCCTTGCCTCCGCCAGCTCCTCCTGCGCCTCTCTGCTGCGCTCGATTGCCTGGCGACGCTCACGTTGAAGCTCGCTCAGCAGTCCCTCGGTCTGCAGGTACTCTGCCGACAGCATGGAGCGGGCGTCGTCAATGACCGGCTGAGGCATGCCCAGCTTGGTAGCGATGGTGAGCGCGTAGCTCCTCTCTGGCAGGCCGATGTTGAGCTTGTACGTAGGCGTCAGCGTGTCTGGGTCAAGCTCCACGCTGGCGTTGGTCATGCCCTGGCTGTCCTGCACGAACGCCGCAAGGTCTCGGTGGTGCGACGTGGCGATGGCGGGAATGCCGCGCCTGTGAAGCTCGCGGAGGATGGCCTTGGCCAGCGCCGCGCCCTCCTCCGGGTCGGTGCTGGTGCCAAGCTCATCGATGAGCACGAGGGACTGCGGAGTGGCGCAATCGAAGATCCTGCCCAGGTTCTGGACGTGGGAGCTGAACGTGGACATGGAGCGCTCTATGCTCTGCTGGTCGCCTATGTCCGCGTAGAACCCGTCGAAGACGCTGACGATGGCCTCTCTAGCGGGCACGTGAAGGCCCGCTTGGGCCATCGCAGTCAGCAGGCCGGCCATCTTCAGCGACACGGTCTTTCCGCCCGCGTTCGGGCCGGTGACGAGGATTATCGAGGAGCCGTCGCCCAGCTGGATTGTGTTGGGCACCACCTGCCCGGTCAGCAGCGGATGGCGGGCCTCGGACAGCAGGATGAACGGCTTGCCGCCCTGCACCAGCGCGACAGGCGTTCCCCTGACGGCGGCCGAGTACCGCGCCTTGGCCATCGCAAGGTCGATTCGCGCGAGCACGTCCATGCCTAGCAGCAGGTCGTCCTTCGCGTCACCCACCATCGCCGAGAGATCGCGCAAGACGCGCTCCTCCTCCCGGATCGCGGCCAGTCGAAGCTCCTGCCACTGGTTGCCCTGTGAGACTGCCGGTAGCGGTTCCACGAACAGGGTGGCGCCGCTGTCGGACACGTCGTGGACAATGCCCTGAACGTGCTGGCGCATCTCCGCCTTCACCAGGATCACCATCCTGCCCTGGCGCTGGGTGATGAGAGGCTCCTGCAGGATGCCCCTGCCGTACAGCCCGCGCATCATCCTCTGCAGCGACGATTCCAGCGTGCCGAAGGTCTCGCGAGCGCGCACACGAAGCTCGGCAAGCCGCCGCGACGCACCGTCCAGCACCTCACCCTCGCGGCCGATGGCCCGCGACAGCAGCCTCTCGAGGTCGCGGAAGTCGGCGATCTGCCTAGCGAGGTGCGAGAGGATGCCAAGGTCGGTCTGTGATCCGACGACCGACCTGGCGCTTGCGAGGGCACGCGCTGTGCCCGCCACGTCCCGGAGGTCCGGCCCCGGCAGCGTAGCACCGAGGGCGGCGTTCTCCACGGCCTTGCGCACGTCCCGCGCCGTGCTGAACTCCACCTCCCTGCCGCGCTCCAGCAGTTGCACCGCCTCCGAAGTCTCCTGCTGTCGCAGCTGCACGTCCTCGTGGACGTGCGCCGGCCTGAGGCTCAGGGCCAGCTCACTGCCGAGGGGCGTTTGGGTGTGGCCCGCCAGCCGCTCCATGACCTGCGGAAACTCGAGAAGCTCAAGCGCTCTTTCGCGGAGGTCTTCGTCCGGCGTGCCTGTTGTATAGGTGTCCATGCGATCCTTGCTGTGGGGAGTATCGCTCACAGCTTAGCAGTACGGACAGGTGGGAGTCCAGAAAGTGCGGGGGATCTAGGGGACTTGCGGGTGGGGCGTCAGATCACTAGCACGAGCTCTGAGAAAGCAAGAACTGTACCGGCATCATCTGTAGTTCCTCTCCCAGTCCAAGAGAACCCTGCTGTTTCCTTGCCGGTCTGTGATTTCCAATTCGAAGATCTCCCTTATTTCAGTCCGCGTCGCAATCTGAGTGCCGTCGGGAGACCACGCCGACTTATAAGTTCTTGTATAGAAATCATTTGGCGGACTAGCGAGTATCGAGCCTCCCCCAGCGCCGGCGATCAAAGCGCGGTTCCTGGTTTGGGAGCCCCCGGGCATGCCTGCCTCTGCGCCACCAGTTCTTAGCGGTACCACTCCGCGCTGCCCACCAAGGTTTTCGATCAATATCGCTGAGCCATCGGGCGACCACGACAGGTTCCCCATCGACTGTTCCTCGGACAGCTCAGACCACCCAGCGAAGCCTATCTTGGCAAAACTAACGTCATAGTCCACCTTGACAGGGTTCGAGCCGTCCGCAGCAAAGGTGTAGAGAGCTCGTCCATCGTCTCCCTCGGGCACAGCTATTGCTATGGACTGCCCGTCAGGAGACCACGCCGGTCCACTCATGGCGTCAGAAATCCGCGTTAGCCCCGTTCCGTCCGCGCCCACGGTGTAGACGGCCAAGTCCCACGGATGCCTCTCCCCCTCGAGCACCACGAACGCGACTCGGTCTCCGTTAGGAGACCACTCCAGCCGAATGGGAGCAGCCGCGAGTCCCTTCGGGAGACCAATTTCTATACTCTGGCCTGTTGCTACTTCGTTGATCGTTATCCGGGTTGTCGCTTCGTATTTGGTGCCCCACTGGTATCCGTTTCCGAGAAATGCTCTCTCTGACTTGGCGATGCTACGGTCAGGATCCGAGATGAACGCAAGGCTCTCTCCGTCCGGTGACCACGCAGGGAGTGCATCCAGGTACGTGTTGTTCGTTAGCCGCTTCTTCTTGCCTCCATCGGAGTTCGACACGAATATCTCGGAGTTGTCCACCTGCCAATCGCCGCCTTCTACTTGCACCGTCTCCTTGCTGACGGCGCACGTGGCGTAGGCGATGCGGGACCCATCGGCCGAGAGGTCGAACATCATTGTATTGTCTCCACCGTAACGTGTGAGATCTTCGTGTCTCAGTGACGGCAGGTCCAGGACATCGTGCACCGGATCACCACTGACATGGACTGCGTATATGTCGGGCACGTCTTGATACATGGAATCGCCGCCTAGAATATCCTCCGCGTAGCCAAACAGGATTCGAGAGCCGTCCGGCGACCATTGGATTGCGTCGCGCGAGTCTCCGCGAGCGATTTCGGCGCCTACCGGTGTGAACCTATTGCCGCAGAGACCGTCAGACTCCCGGTGCGGGTCAGGGCCGCTGCATGCGCTCACGCCAACGGCTGCAACCGCAATGAGGCCCAGAAGCATCCCGGCTTGGTCCACTCTCATCGCGTCACCTTCTAGGCTGGTGCATGGTGTACATGGCCAGAATGTAGAACGGGAGCTGCGAACATCCTCGCTCGCTGAACGAATGAATTTCGCGTAGGTCTTCGTCTGGCGTGCCTGTTGAATCGGTGTCCATGCGACCCTTGCTGCGTGGAATGTTGCCCACAGCTTAGCAGTACGGGCAGGTGGGAGTCCAGAAAGTGCGGGAGGTGAGGAGATTAGGGATTCGGCTTGCTCGCCCCCGAAGCAGCGGCATCATGGAGAATCGTCACTGCCGCTTGTTGGGAACGGCCCCATTGCCTACACTGCCACAAACCGCCAACTCCTGGGAACCGATTAGCCGCAAGACCTGTATTATCCTAGTGAAGGAGTACGGCAGATGGGAGAGAGTGTGATCGACGAACAGGATGCCATCCGCCGCTGCCAGATGGGCGACCGAGAGGCGTTTCGCCCCATCGTTGAGCGCTACGGGAACGTGCTCATGGGCACCATCTACCTGATGATGGGCGACAGGGCGGTCAGCGAAGAGCTGGTGCAAGAGACGTTCGTGCGCGCATGGAAAGGCATCAAGACGTTCCGCCTCGGCCAGCCGCTCAAGCCCTGGCTGGTTCGGGTCGCAGTAAACCAGGCGCTCAACGCCAGGGCGCGCCGCCAGGCGCCGGTGGAACCGCTATCGGAGGCCAATGCGGCCGGTATGGATGCGGGGTTCGGGCAGTCGGATGATCGGAGCGAGATCCGGCAGGCGCTCAGCCAGCTGTCCGACGATCACCGTCGAGTCGTCGTGCTCCGCTACTTCGGGGAGCTCTCCACGAAGGAGGCGGCGAAGGCACTTGGCGTGCGAGAAGGAACGGTGAAGTCGCGGTTGAAGAGGGCGCTGGAGCAGCTACGCGAGATTCTGGAGAGTTGAGAACGAGGGGCTGAGACATGAGCGAGCGAATTGAGAACACCGAATTCCGTATCCGGGAGGCACTCCTCGCTGAGGCAAGCGAGGCGCCGGCGCCAACAGACTTGTGGGCACGCGTTGAGCCCCGATTGGAGCGGTTCGTCACGCCCTTGGCCGGTTGGCAGCAGCGATGGAGACTCGCGGTGGCAGGCACAGCCGCTGCCGTCGTGCTAGCCGTGGGAGGGGCAGGAGCCGCACTCATCGCTACCGGCCAATTCCCTGGGGGCGAGGACAGCGGCTCTACGGCTGAAAAGCAATGGATCGGGATCAATGACGAGTCGCTCGAGGCTTCCAATGGCGACGAAGCCGCTGTCCGGCTGGACGACCCTGACGGGAACCTGTTTGAGCGTGGCGATATGGAAAGTCTCGCGGCCGCGGAAGATTCGGGGTTGCCGGGAGAGCCAACACAGGCGTCTGAGGCGCAGCTAGCGATGGAGAGGCCCCAAACCACCCTCACAACCGGTCAACCTGAGAGCTCGAACCTCCAGGGATTGGCTAGCGAGCGGCAGATCATCTCCCAGGCTTCACTGGACCTTGAGGTGAGCGACGTGAATACGGCCACTACCCAGCTCCGAGGCCTGGTTCAGTCGTTTGGGGGTTTCATAGAGCACATCTCCACCTCTGGAGGTCTCAACCCGGAGCACGGCTCCGCCGTAGTCCGCGTTCCCGGCGACCGGCTCCTTGAAGCTCTCGACGCCATCGAACGGTTGGGGAGGGCTGTGGGACAGACCCTCGGCCAGCACGACGTTACGGGAGAGGTCATCGACCTGGAGGCGCGTCTCAGGAGCGAGCGAAGCACTGAGGAGAGCCTGCTCAAGCTGCTCGACAGGGCGGAATCCGTCAGCGACGTACTAACCGTCGAGCGTGAGCTAAACCGGGTGCGTGCCAACATTGAGCAATTGCAGGGGCAGCTCGACTTCATCCAGCGCAGCGTGTCGCTAGCGACCATCACCGTGAGCTTTGCACTGCCTCCCGGCTCCACGTCCGTAGCTCCATCAGCGTCATTGCAACTGGAAGTCGAGGAGGTCGAGCCTTCAGTGTGGCTCGTGCAGGAGTTGGTTGAGCGGGCCGGCGGGTCCATGGGCCGGGTCCTCGTCACGACTCGCGAGAACAGCCAGGAAGCGTTCCTCAGCTTCTCGCTGCCCGCAGCCGCTCTTGATAGCGCTCTCAACGCCATGATGGCGGAAGGTGTTGTCCTGCACCGCCAGGTAGAGAGCTATGGCCGCCTGCGACAGGACGAGCGTGACGACGACCTGCAAGCGAACGTGACAGTCCAACTCCAGACCAACACAGACCCACCCCTGTGGCGCTCGACCGGCGTCTTGCTGGCGGTGGGATTGATCGTCCTCCTTGGTGTGGCGTGCACACTGCTGCTCCTGTTCCGGGCGAGACGGCGCAGGGGATAGGGTCGCTTGTGACCTGGTGCTCCGAGCCCGAAATGAAGGAGGCCCTCCGCAAGGCTGGGCCTCCTTACGGTTATCTCCCTGTCGGGAATCTGAAACACGCAGTCCGCAACGGGTGGTGCTTGCTGGAAGTTCAGGAGCAGACGAAATGGCGAGCTTCTCTGTACCGGAGTCCGCGTCAATCGCATCCTGAGCAAGATGGGCCCGGAGATTGAATTCTGTGGCCGCTGCCTCGCATCTGAGCGCGGCTGGGATTGCCCAAATGAGAGCCAACCTGATAGCATAACAGCGCGGAATCGCGCGCGGTCGCTGTAGGCTGTGACCGCGGGCGTCGGCTCCATCAGACCAATCACCCTTGGAGCATGGCCGCGAAAGGAGACACATCTTGACCACGAATAAGTTCTGGTGGCCGAACCAGCTGAACCTGAAGCCTCTACGGCAGAACTCCCCCGTGTCGGACCCGATGGGCGGAGACTTCAACTACGCCGAGTCCTTCAAGGACCTGGACGTCGACGCGCTGAGGCAGGACATCGAACAGGTGATGACTACGTCGCAGGACTGGTGGCCTGCCGACTACGGCCACTACGGGCCGCTCTTCATCCGCATGACGTGGCACGCCGCGGGCACCTACCGCATCACCGACGGCCGCGGCGGCGGCGGGTCCGGCTACCAGCGCTTCGCACCGCTGAATAGCTGGCCGGACAACGCGAACCTGGACAAGGCGCGGCGCCTGCTCTGGCCCATCAAGCAGAAGTACGGCAACCGCATCTCCTGGGCGGACCTGATCATCTTCGCCGGAAACTGCGCCCTAGAGTCGATGGGCTTCAGGACGCTGGGCTTCGGCTTCGGCCGCCCGGACGTCTGGGAGGCGGACGAGACCTACTGGGGCAACGAGGAGACGTGGCTGGCGGACGAGCGCCACGGCGCGGAGGGAGAGCTGCAGCAGCCCCTGGGCGCCGACCACATGGGCCTAATCTACGTCAACCCTGAGGGGCCGAACGGCAACCCCGATCCGGCCGCCGCGGCGAGCTACATCCGGCAGACATTTGCCCGCATGGCCATGAACGACGAGGAAACGGTCGCCCTCATCGCCGGGGGACACACTTTCGGCAAGGCGCATGGGGCCGTCGCTGAGGAGTTCGTCGGGCCGGACCCGGAGGGCGCCAGCCTGGAGGAGCAGGGACTGGGCTGGAAGAATCGCTCAGGAAACGGCAACGGCGTCGATACGTTCACCAGCGGGCTTGAGGGCGCCTGGACGACCAACCCCGTGCGGTGGGACAACAACTTCTTCGAGAACCTGCATGGCCTGGAGTGGGAGCTGACCAAGAGCCCCGCCGGCAAGTCGCAGTATGCCCCCGCGAACGCCGCGCAGGTTGCCACCGTGCCAGACGCCCACGATCCATCGAAGAGGCACGCGCCCATCATGCTCACCACTGACCTTTCGCTCATGGTCGATCCCGTGTACGGGCAGATATCGAGGCGCTTCCTCGAAAACCCTGCGGAGCTGGAGGACGCGTTCGCCAGGGCGTGGTTCAAGCTGATCCACCGCGACATGGGGCCAAAGAGCCGGTATCTCGGCGCGCTGGTGCCAGAGGAGCCGTTCCTGTGGCAGGACCCCGTCCCCGCCGTCGATCACGGGTTGATTGGCGAGCAGGCAATCGCCGACCTCAAGACACGCGTGCTCGCCTCCGGCCTCACCGTCTCGCAGCTGGTCTCGACAGCCTGGGCATCCGCGTCGACATACCGCGGCACTGACAAGCGCGGCGGAGCGAACGGAGCACGGGTGCGCCTGGCGCCACAGAAGGACTGGGAGGTCAACGACCCCGCGCACCTGGCGCAGGCGCTGGACACGCTGGAGCAGGTGCGGACGGAGTTCAACGCCGCTCAGACCGATGGTACGGCGGTGTCGCTGGCAGACCTGATCGTCCTGGCGGGATGCGCAGGTGTGGAGCAAGCAGCGAGGAACGCGGGCGTCGAAGTGCAGGCGCCGTTCTCGCCCGGCCGCACTGACGCGTCGCAGGAGTGGACCGACGTCGAGTCGTTCGCGGTGCTGGAGCCCACCACCGACGGGTTCCGCAACTACCTGCAGGCCGGAAACGGCGGACAGGCAGAGGAGCTTCTGGTCGAGCGGGCGTACATGCTGACGCTGACGCCGCCCGAGATGACGGCGCTGGTCGGCGGCCTGCGCGTCCTGAACGCCAATGCGGGGCAGTCGGCTCACGGCGTGCTCACGGACAGGCCCGGCGCGCTGACAAACGACTTCTTCGTGAACCTGCTCGACATGGACACCGAGTGGCAGGCTACCGAAGCGGATGACGGCGTGTTCGAGGGTCGAGACCGCGCGACGGGCGACGTCAAGTGGACAGGCACCAGCGTTGACCTCGTGTTCGGCTCGAACTCCGAGCTCCGCGCCGTCGCGGAGGTGTACGCATGCGACGACGGGCAGCAGGCATTCGTGCGGGACTTTGTGGCCGCGTGGTGCAGGGTCATGAACCTTGACCGCTTCGACCTGGCGTAACGCCCGCTTAGTGTCTCTAGAATGCCGACAGCCCGCGCTTCAGCGGCGCGGGCTAGTCGCTTGTTACGCGAATGCGTCGCATTCGGAGGGTTGAGATGAGTGAAGCCCACGACGTGGTGGTCATCGGTGGAGGCGTCACCGGGCTCAGCGCGTGCGTCTACACCCTGCGCAACGGCCTGAGCACGCTGCTCATTGAGGGCACGGGACTCGGTGGGCAGATCATCAATGCCGATACCATCGAGAACTTCCCCGGCTTCCCGCAAGGCATCATGGGGCCGGACCTGGTCGCCGCCCTTCAGGAGCAGGCGCTGGATTTGGGACTCGAGTTCGCATTCGGTCAGGTGACCGGGTTGGACGTCGATGCCAGTCCCATGACGGTCCGCACCGAGGGCGGCGAGTTTCCTGCCCGTTCAGTCATCATCGCGACCGGCGGCGAGCGCAACAGGCTTGACGTGCCCGGCGAAGAGGCGTTCGAGGGACGCGGCGTGTCCACCTGCGCCACCTGCGACGGCCACTTCTTCGCTGACCAGGACGTGGCCGTCATCGGCGGCGGCGACACCGCACTTGACGAGGCGCTCTACCTGACACAGATTTGCAGCAGCGTGACGCTGGTGCACAGGCGAGACCGGCTCTCGGCCAGCAGCATCCTCAGGGAACGCGCCGCACAGAACCCCAAGCTGGACATCCTCTACGGCACAACGGTCGAGTCCATCTACGGAGAGGAGGCAGTCCGCGGGGTGGTCATTCGAGATTCGGACGCAGGCCAGTCGCGGGAGCTGCCTCTTGCCGGCGTGTTCGTCTGCGTCGGATACCACCCCAACACTGGCCCGTTCCGCGGCACAATTCCGATGGACGACGGCGGCCACATCAAGGTGGATCTGAGAATGGCCACGGACGTCCCGGGCGTGTTCGCGGCGGGCGATTGCCGCTGGCACTCGGTGCGCCAGCTCGGCAGCGGTGCAGGCGATGGAATCACCGCTGCCCTCTCCGCTCTCGCCTACCTCAACGGCGGCTGAGCACGAATCAGCCCTTGACCTTGACACCAATCGTCCCTCGGATATAATCAAGCCAGTCCACTCCGGCTTTCTGGAAATACCTCCCGAAGGAGGGTCCGGTGACCACAAAGGCCCTTGAATCAGCCCAGTACGAAGTGGATAGCGTCGCGGACGCTATAGAATTCTACTACGAAAAGGGCTGGACGGACGGCCTGCCAGTCGTGCCACCGACCGAGGACAAGGTGCGGGCCTTCCTGGACGCAGCAGGGCTGGAACCCGATACCGTTATCGGCACCTACTCGACCCGCAAGCGCGTGGTGACCGCCGAGAAGGTCGCCATCAACTCCGTGATGGCCGGCTGCCTGCCGGAGTATTTCCAGGTGGTGCTCGCCATAATGGAGTCGATACTCCAGCCGCAATTCAACCTACACGTCCCCAACTCAACCACCGGCGGTGCCGCCCTAGGGTTCATCGTGAACGGCCCGATTCGCGACGCGCTGGGCATGAACTACCGCGGCAACGTGCTGGGGCCGGGCAACCGGGCCAACTCCACGATTGGCCGGGCAGTCAGGCTCAGCCAGATCAACATCCTCGGCTCGCTGCCCGGGGCCGGCACCGAAGACCCCCTCGGGCGACCGGTATTCGACAGAGCTACTGTGGGGCAGCCCGGCAAGTATGCCGGCTATCACATTGCCGAGAATGAGGACGACTACCCGTCGCTGTTACCCGTGCACGTTGAACGGGGATTCAGCCGCGAGCAGAGCGTTGTCACGGTGTTCGCCACCAACGGACACGTGCAGCTCTCGGCCCACTCGGAGGACTCCGCGCAGAAGATTGCCGAAACCGTCGCCAGGCACCTGGTTGGGAGCGGGAGGCTGGTCGCATCCGGCGGCTACTGCGTCCTGGTGATTCCGCCGGAGAACGCGGGCTACCTGGTGAAGGACGGCTGGTCCAAGGCCGACTTCCGGCAGGCGGTGTTCGAAGGTACGCGGTGCACCGTCGATGAGCTGCGCGCTCAGGGATGGCCGGCTCGCGGACGCGGTGCATCGGACGACGGCGAGCAGACGATGGCCATCACGGGCAGCCCGGACGACATTCACGTTGCCATCGCAGGCGGACCGGCGGGAGGGTTCATCCACTACATGCTGCCCTACGGCGGCTCGGTCATATCGCGGGAGGTCAGGCGCCAGGCGTGAGAGCGGCTTGGCGCGCAGAGCGGATTAGCCCTAGCGAAGGGAGGAGACTATGGTAGTAGCAGAGAGAATGCGGGTCCTCGACCCAACGTCCGACCCGGTCATCGAGGCCGGAACCAGGGCGGCGAGGGTGGACACACTCGACGGAAAGGTGCTGGGGCTCTTCAACAATCAGAAGCTCAACGCTCCTCAGCTGCTCGAGATGGTTGGGGAGGTCCTTGGCGAAAGGTACAACCTCAAGGGCATTGTGCGGGGGACGTACAGCTCAAGTCACCACCACTCCTGGAGTGAATGGGTAGAGAAGGGGGCGTCGCAGTGCGACGTCGTCATTATCACCCACGGTGACTGAGGGTCTTGCAGTTCGAGCGGTCTGCTCAACAGCATAGAGATCGAGAAGAACGGCATACCCGCAATGCTGATTGCCACGGACGCCTTCATCAGCACGTGCAAGGGCATGGCACGCCTCGGCGGCATCCCGGAGATGGACTTCGCCGTCGTGCCGCATCCGGTGGGAAGCCTCCCGCCCGAGGAGCTCATGGAACGGGCCAAGTCGGCCGCTGACCAGTTCCTGAGCATCATTTCCGAAGGCTAAAGCCCGCGCGTCTTTCGGTAGGCGCGTTGCCACATTACGAACACGGCCGGAGTCGACGCCGCGAGTAGGCGTTTGGCTCCGGCCGTTTGCTTGCGCGGCGAATGAGGGCGACTAGAACTCGATTCCCCCCTGCGCCTTGATGCCCTTGTCATCGAAGGGGTGCTTGATGAGCCTCATCTCGGTCACAAGGTCAGCGCAGTCGATCAGCTCCTGCGGCGCGTAGCGGCCCGTGATGATGACGTGCAGCGTGTCCGGGCGCCTCTTCAGCGTGTCCACCACCTCGTCGACGGGCACCCAGCCGTAGTGCATGGCGTAGGTGAACTCGTCCAGGACGATGATGTCCTCCTCACCTTTGAGGATTGCCTCCCTGCTGCGACGCCACTGCTCCACCGCCAGCGCAGCCGTGCGATCCATGTCCTTGGAGAGCCACGTGAAGCCGTCGCCTAGCGACTCGATGGGAATGCCCAGCCTGTCGGCAGCCCGGTGCTCCCCGAACCGCGCGCCCGTATTTTTGATGAACTGGAAGACCCTGATGTCGAAGTCGCGGCCCCAGGCGCGGAATACCACGCCAAGCGCCGCCGTGGTCTTGCCCTTGCCTTCGCCGGTGTTGACGATAACCAGGCCGCGCGCAACGCGGCGTCCCTGCCTCTCGGCCTGCTGTCCGCTAGCTTCCTGGCTCATGCGTTACCTCTCTTGAAGGGCTGCCCACGCCGTTGCGACGCGCCTCAACCGGATGTTTACCCGCTGGCCCAATGACGCCAACCGCCGGCGCTCCCGTGACCGGGTCGCGGTAGACCGCCGCCCGCACGCCGAAAGCCGTCTCCAGCGTCTCCGGCGACAGCACCTCTTCCGGCGCGCCCTCCGCGATTATCCGTCCCGACTTCATCAATGCGAGTCGGTCACAGTAGCGCGCAGCCAGGTTCAGGTCGTGGATGGCGGCGACCGCCGTGAGTCCATCATTCACGAGGCTGCGCACCAGCTCCATCGCCTGCAGCTGGTGCAGCACATCGAGGTTTGACGTCGGCTCGTCAAGCAGCAGGAAACGCGGCTGCTGAGCCAGCGCACGCGCCACAAACACCCTCTGTCTCTCGCCGCCGGACAGCGTGTCCAGAGTCCTGTCGGCATAGTGTTCCGTCTCCGTGAGGCGCATGGCCCGCTCGGCGATGCGACCGTCCTCGCGCCCCTCAACCTGGAAGCGGCCCAGATGGGGATAACGCCCCATCATCACAAGCTCCATCGACGTGAAGCCGTGCGTGTACGGGGCAATCTGCGGCACAAGCGCCACGGCGGCGGCTACCTCCTGTGACGACAGCGACGCAATTTCGACGCCGTCCAACCGAATCGTGCCCTCGGTGGCGCGGAGGATGCCGGAAATGGCCCGCAGCAGAGTGGTCTTGCCGGCGCCGTTGGGGCCAATCAGGCCCACGAGGCTGCCACGCTCCGCCTCCAGGCACACGTCGTTCAGGAGGCGCAGCGCCTCCACCTCATATGTGACGTGGTCAGCACCTATGGCCGGTGTGTACTTGCCGTTTGTCGATTCGTTCATGTCACTCTCACTCAGGCAGGCTGAATGGGACGGCCTCAGCGTTGGGGAACAGGTCCGGCCACAGGATCGCCGCCAGGTGCTCCACGCCGCGGATGTTCCAGAACGATAGCGTGGTGTATAGCCTGCTCTCCACCACGTACACCTGCCCGCTCCTGACCGCCGGCACCTCTGCAAGCGCCTCGCTGTTCAGCAGGTACTCCCGGAACTCCTCCGCTCCGAACGCTACCGGCTGCGGGATGACGATCACGTCCGGCGACATGGCGATGATGCCTTCGAGGCTCGTGGTCTGGTTCCCTGCGATTTCAGCTGCCGCATTCACGCCTCCGGCCGAGGTGATGACGCCGCCCTCCGTGGAGCCGTCGCCGGCAACCCACAGCTCGTCGGCGTAGCGCGTCGCCGCCAGCACGCGCGGCCGCCCTCCCTCCGAGGCCGTCGCCTCCGCCACCGAGTCCAGTCTCGATTGTACCTCTGCGGCAAACTCGGCGGCACGCTCCTCCTCACCGAAAATGTAGCCCATGAGCAGTATGTCGTTGACGCGCGACTCCGCGTCCTGACGCAGTTCAGTCTGCACCACCGGAATGCCCACGCGAGTGAGCGCTTCAATCCCGTCCTCGGAGAACCACGGGCTAGTGACAACGACGTCCGGCTCCAGCGCGATGATGGTCTCTGGCTCTCGGGAGATCTCCGCCTTGCCATCCAGCAGACCGGCCACGTTGGAGTAGGTTGCGTCCTTGGAGACGGCTCCCACGCCCACCAGCCTCTCGCCGGGCACCAGCGCAAGCGTCATCTCGTCGTGGCCGATGGATGCGGTGATGATTCGCAGCGGCTTGGCAGGTATGGTGACGACGCCATTCAGGCCCTCAACCTCGCGAGGCCAGCCGAGGTTCGTCGGGTCGACGATTCCGCGCACGCCTTGCAGCGCCAGCTCGGCCGGCGACGATGTCGCCGTGGGTATGGGCACCGGCGTAGCCGTGGGCGCGAGCGTTGCCGCCGGCATATGTGTGGCTGTTGGCGCAAGCGTGGCCGTGGGGGCCGGCGTAGCCGTTGGCGCGGGTGTCGACGTTGGCGCTAGTGTGGCCGTGGGCGCGGGTGTCGACGTGGGCACAGGCATCGCAGTGGGGTCCGCCGTGCACGCCAGCAGCGCCACAACCACCATCGCCAGTACCGCATTAAGTCGTACCAGACCTGAAAGACGTCTCAGCATGTGAGGAACCTCCCTATAGCGCGTTTGCCCCGCGCTTGTTCTTGATGAGCAGGAACACGAAGAACGGCGCGCCGACGAATGCCGTCAGCACGCCCACGCGGAGCTCCGCAGGCTGCATCGCGATGCGGGCCACCGTATCCGCGAGGATGACGAACACCGCGCCCCCGAGCGCGCTCATGGGCACAAGAACGCGGTGGTCTGGCCCCAATGTCAGGCGCAGCAGGTGGGGCGTCACAAGTCCCACGAACGCGATTGCGCCGCTCACGGCAACCGCCGCGCCGGTCGCAAGTGCAGCGGCTGCGAGAAGCGCCGGTCGCGCAGCGCCAACGCGCACACCCATCGACTGGGCCTCGTCGTCGCCCAGCATGAGCAGGTTCAGGTCGCGGGCCATCAGCGTCATCACCGCAACGCCCCCGAGCACCAGCGGGGCTGCGATTCTCACGTGCTCCCACGAGCGGCCTTCGAGGCCGCCCGCGAGCCAAAAGAGCGTCTCGCGCAGCGCTCCGTTCTCCGGCAGCAGCGTGATGATTGCGGAGACAGCCGCGCCCAGGAATGCGTTGACCGCCACGCCCGCCAAGAGCAGCGTGGCCATGGAGAAGCGACCGCCCACGGCGGCGATGCCGTACACGAGAAACGAGGCCATCACCGCGCCCGCGAATGCGAACGCGGGCAGTGCCAGGAAGAAGAGTCCGGTCAGGCCCAGCGCAATTGCGAGCACGGCACCCAGCGCGCCACCGGCGGACACGCCTATGATGCCGGGGTCGGCCATGGGGTTGCGGAACAGGCCCTGCATCGTGGCGCCGGACACGCCCAGCGCCATGCCCACTAGCGCGCCGACCACGATGCGGGGTAGCCGGATCTGCTCGATCACCAGCTGCTCGGTCCGGTCGAAGCCGCCAATGTCCAGGCCGAGCCAGGCCAGCGCGATGGCGGCGACACGAATGGGGGGAATCTCGACCGGGCCCATGCTCAGCGATGCAAGGGCCACACACGCCGCCAGCAGCGCGAGGAGCGTGCAGCCCACGCTCAGGCGGGTGGTGACGCCCGCCCGCCGGTAGCTCCTCAGCGCTCCGATACCGATCGCCCAGGACGACAAAAGACCTCCGTGTGCTCTTCGCACGGAGGTCTGTACATCGCGCCGACCGGTACTGCGCCCGCCGGGACGAGGGACCCTCTCTGGTGCGGAGAGCGGTCACCTTCCGTTCAGGCAGGTCTCCTGGCTTGCGGGTGGACTTGTAATTGCTCCGGCCCTTCCCATCGCTGCTGCGACAGTGAACCTCGGCTCCGGGTCCCGCTTACAGTGGCGCTACCGCGGCGGCTTCTCACCGCCTTCCCTATTCTCCCCTCACGGGGCACCTGAACGGGCAGTGGCTATTTCTAACGCCGCGGGAATACTAGCATCGCCTGGGCCGGCGTGTCAACGCGGTCTTCTGCGAAGTTGGGCCACGCACGAGGCGCGTCCCATTCGACGGCCTGCCGGGAGCGGCGAAAGTCCGACCGCCGACGCGCCCTGAACGCGACGCTAACGTATCGAAGTTGGGGGCGTCCCTACGCGTCGGAGGCGAGCACGCCCGACTTGGCCCAGTTCTCCTTCTGCACGTCGGTGAAAACCACGATCGTCTCCTCCGGCGTGGTTTTGGCTATGTTCACCACCGCGTCAGTGATGGCGCGGGCCAGTTCCGACTTCTGCTCGTGCGTCCTACCGGGCCACATCTCAACCCTGACTATTGGCATGCTAAACCTCCTCAATTCATTTGCGTGGCGCGGCGATCTCGGCCCAATGCCGCGTCCGCCGCTCGTCTCCTATCTTCCGAACGCGAGCCGGTCCGCCAGGTACTCCGGCAGGCCCGCCTGTCGCATCTTGCGCTGCGTCGTGGCAACGTCGTAGGCCACGCGCCGGAACTCCACAGTCGACTCGTCCGTATCATAGATGGCGTAGCAGGCGCGGGGGTCGCCGTCGCGCGGCTGGCCCACGCCGCCGGGGTTCAGCACCAGTCGTTCGCCGGCCAGCGACACCACCTGCCCCGGCCTGGCCCACTCGCCCGTCATGCCGTCATCCGTCAGCCGGAACACCATCGGCAGGTGCGTATGCCCGACCAGGCAGCACGGCGTCTCCACGTCTTCCAGGCACGCACGCGCCGCTCTCACACTGGTCACGTATTCCCACGCCGGATTCCTGGGACTGCCGTGCACCAGCGTGAAGGGCCCTCTCTCCACTCGTTCCGGCAGCGCCGCCAGCGCCTCTCGATGATCCGCGGAAAGCTGCCTCGCCGTCCAGCGGCAGGCCGCCGCGGCGTACGGGTTGAACTCCGCCAGGCTGAGCTTCCCGATCGCGGCAAGATCGTGGTTGCCGATCACCATCACGTGTTCCATGCCCAGCAGCACGTCGAGGCAGGCCGTGGGGTCCGGGCCGTAGCCCACAACGTCGCCAAGGCACCACACCTCGTCAATCGCTTCCCGACCTCCGGCGGCGTCGAGCACTGCGGACAGCGCCTCAAGGTTGCTGTGTATGTCGGATAGAAGGGCTACTCGCACGTTGCTCAACGCCTCCGGCTGCAACCCCCAATATAGCACACTTCACTTGTTGGCCGGATGGGGTGAAGATATAATGCGGGCTGCGATGATACGAGACCTCGGCGAATTCGGCCTGATCCGGTCGATACAGGAGCTTGTTTGCGAAGGGCAGCAGCAATCCGGCGATGACGACTTCCGGCTGCTGCTCGGCATAGGCGACGATGCCGCTGCGTGGCGCACGCCTGAGGCCACCGAGCTTGCCACCACTGACACGCTCGTCGACGGCGTGCACTTCCGCCACGACATCACGTCCTGGGAAGACCTCGGCTGGAAGTCGATGGCAGTCAATCTCAGCGACATCGCGGCGATGGGCGGACGCCCGCTCTACGCGCTGGTGACGCTCGGGCTGACACAGGACACCGGTGTGGAGGACGTGCGCGACCTGTACCGTGGGATGCTCGCCGCCTGCCGCGCCTACGGCTGCCGCATAGCCGGGGGTGACATCGTGCGCTCGCCGGTCGACTTCGTCACCGTGGCCATGACGGGCGCGGCACGCGAAGTCACGCTCAGGCGCAGCGCCGCCAGGCCCGGCGACAGCATCGCCGTCACAGGCCCGCTCGGCAGCGCGGCCGGCGGCCTCCAGGCACTCCTGCAAGGATCATTGCCTCATAACGAAAGCGGGAGGCACTTGCATGACGCCCTCAACCGGCCTGTTCCGAGGCTGGACGCCTGCGACACGCTGATTAGCTGCGGCGTGAAGGCCGCGATGGACGTCAGCGACGGCCTCGTTGACGATCTCGCCAAGCTGTGCGAGGCGAGCGGGGTTGGCGCAGTCGTGGAAGCTGGCCGCGTGCCTGCCTCAGACCACCTGCGGGACACCTACCCGGAAGGCTGGCTCCGGCTGGCGCTCAACGGTGGCGAGGACTACGAGCTGCTGTTCACGGGAGCGGACGCCGCAGTTGAGGCGGCCGTGACAACACTTACGAATGCCGCAGTGGTGGGACGCATCGTCGCGGAACACCCCGGCCGCGTCCGCGTCGTTGACGAAAGCGGCGCCGACGTGCCACTCGACCGGAGCGGTTGGGACCACTTCGCCTAGATGACTATTCTGGAGCTGACAAGCCACTCCCCCGAGGAGACGCAGCGCATCGGTGCCGCGCTCGGCGCATGCGCCCAGCCGGGCGACGTCCTGCTGCTGTGCGGCGACCTGGGGGCCGGCAAGACTTGTCTCACGCAGGGCATCGCGAAGGGCCTCGACGTGGACGGCTACGTCCGCAGCCCCACCTTTGTGCTGGTCACCATCCACCAGGGACGCATGCCCCTGTATCACATCGACATCTACCGGCTCGACCACGTGGCCGAGGTGATTGACCTTGGCCTGGACGAGTACCTCGCGGGTGACGGCGTGTCCGTCATCGAATGGGCGGACAAGGCGCCCGAAGCCTTCCCGGACGACTGCCTACGCGTGACGCTGGACTCCGCCGCGGACACGCAGGGCGAGAACTGCCGCATCCTGAGCTTTCTGCCAACCGGCGCCCGCTACGAGGAGCTTGCGGCGCAGCTACGAGACCGTCTTGAGCTCGCAGCGGAGTCCCGCCAACACTAGTCATGGAACTCTCAATAGACACGTCAACCAGGTACGCGGGGGTCTGCCTCTCGCAGGACGGCCGTGTCGTCGTGTCTCGCTCCTGGTACTCGCGGCAGAACCACACGGTGGAGCTTCTGCCTGCAGTGCAGGACGTGCTGAAGGAGGCGGGAGCGACAGCGCAAGACCTCTCGTGCGTATTCGTGGCGATTGGGCCAGGCGGGTTTAGCGCTCTCAGGGTTGGCCTCAGCACGGCCAAAGGGCTGTGCACCGGCCTGGGCATCCCGCTCGTCGCGCTCAACACCCTGGACGTGGAGGCCGAGCCACACCGCAGCCAGCACTTGCCAGTCTGCGCGCTGCTGGACATTGGACGAGGCGAAGCAGCAGCCGCACTCTACACGCAACACTACGGCGACTGGCACAAGGCAATGGAGGACAGCATTGCGTCACCGGACCTGCTTTGCGAGGGGATTGAGGAGCCAGTGCTCTTCTGCGGCGAGGGCGTGGCCACATTCGGTGAGGCGCTCAGGGAGCGGCTGGGCAACTTGGCTGTGCTGGCTGACGAATCGCCGCCGACGCGCTCACCGGCCACGCTGGCCGCGATGGGCAGCGAGAGGCACCGCCGCGGCGACCACGACGACGTCAAGGCCATCGAGCCGCTGTACCTCCGCCGCCCTTCCATATCGACGCCGCGGAGGCCCACCTGAGGGCGATGTCGGGGCCGTCTCGACAAGCCCTTGTAGTTGAGTGTCCCATACCAACACTTATGACAACACTGCCGCCAACACTTACGAGGAGGTACGAATGAGCACGGAAAGGACGCTTGTCCTGGTCAAGCCCGACGGCATACAGCGCGGCCTCAGCGGGGCCATCATCTCGCGGCTGGAGGCGCGCGGCCTTCGCATTGCCGGCATGAAGATG
>DAOUKJ010000073.1:0-24138 GCA_034421435.1 Dehalococcoidia bacterium
ACGTCGTGTTCTCGGTGACCGACGAGGGACGGGGCATCCCGGCGGAGAGTTTGCCCCTCCTGTTCCGCAAGTTCTCACAGGTGCAGTCAGAGGAGCAGGGAGGGGACACGGGCCTGGGCCTTGCCATCTGCAAGGGGATAGTGGAGGCCCACGGGGGCCGCATCTGGGCCGAGAGCGACGGGCCGGGCCTCGGCGCCCGCTTCACCTTCACCCTGCCCACGGTGGTAGAGACCGGGATCGGAACGGTGGATTCCGGCCAGCCATACTCGACGCGCTCCTCGCGGCGAGGACGGGGGGAGACCTCCGACAGGGTGCGGGTGCTGGCGGTGGACGACGACCCCAGGGACCTTCGCTACGTCCAGGACACCCTCATCGCGGCGGGCTACGCGCCGATAGTGACCGGAGAACCGGGGGAGACCCTCCGCCTTTTGGCAGAGGAGCGGCCGGCTCTCGTGCTGCTTGACCTGATGCTTCCGGGAGCGGACGGCATCGAGCTGATGAAGGAGATTCTGGACGTGGCGGACGTGCCGGTCATCTTCCTCTCCGCCTACGGGCGGGACGAGCTCATCGCCACGGCTTTCGCCATGGGCGCCGTCGATTACGTGGTCAAGCCCTTCTCGCCAACGGAGCTGACGGCGAGGATCGCGGCTGCCCTGCGCCGGCGGGAGGTACCCGAGACCCTGGAGCCGTACGTGATGGGCGACTTGACCATCGACTACGAAGAGCGCAGGGTGACCCTTGCCGGTAGGCCGGTGCACCTGCTGCCTATGGAGTACCGGATGCTCGTCGAGCTTTCAGTCGGCGCCGGACGTGTGCTGACCTACGAGCACCTCCTGGACCGGGTGTGGAGGGAGAGGCGCAGCGACGACCTGCGGCCCATGCGCACCATCGTGCGCAAGCTCCGCCGCAAGCTCGGCGACGACGTGGGCGACCCCACCTACATCTTCACCGAGTCCCGCGTGGGCTACCGGATGGCGAAGGGGGATGCGCCGGGGCAGGAGTGAGGACTAAGCCTGCGCTTGCCCCTGTCGGCCAGCTCTCGCACCACGGGATGGGAAACACGCTCAGCCTCGCAGGTTGAGGACGAGCGTCAATGTGATGGCTCTTGCCAGTGGGAAGCCGCGGCCCTTCCGCCATTCCCGCCCCCGCATCGGCGCGCTGCCCCGCTCATTTCCATCGACAAGCTCAGGATGAGCGGATGGTACATGCACCGCTCATGGTGAGCCTGTCGAACCAGTTGAGCGGTGCATTGGAGGAGCAACAGTCCGCTCACGCCCTTCGACGTAGCTCAGGGTGAGCGGGTGGTACATGCACCGCTCATGGTGAGCCTGTCGAACCACTTGAGCGGGCAAGAAATGGCACTACACTCTCGGCGCATCAGGTTTCCGGCTCCGGAGGGCCAAACGACGTGTGCCAACTGTCATTCTGAACAGAGCGCAGCGGAGTGAAGAATCCAAAGCACTGCCCAGAGAGCAACGCTGTATCACGCCAAACGCCTTGGATTCTTCGCTGCGCTCAGAATGACAGCGTAGCAGCGCAGCTCCATTCTCCGGCATCGCCTCATGGGTTCCGTCCACCTCATCACCTCTATGCGGCTACGCGTGATCCGGCGTCTACAGGGGCAATTTTGGCAGCGCAGGCAAAGAATCACAAAAGGTCACGGAAAATCGGCTTGTAAGTCACGGCAGTGTCATACGCGCATGGTACGTTAGCCATTGACTGTGCCCAAAGAGGGGAGATGCTTGCGCGTCTTTCGTCCGACACGGTCTGGGCCGGCGTCACCGCCTGCTCCACAGGTCATGGGAAGCACGTCTATGGACACGAAGCGCGTTGTCATAGTAGGTGGAGGAGCAGCCGGGCTCGCCGCCGCCTACACTCTCAAGAAGCGGGGGGGGGTAGACCCCATCCTTCTTGAGGCCAGCGACCAAGTAGGCGGACGCATGGGCGGTGAGAGAATCGACGGGTTCTCAACCGATAAGGGCGCCGACTTCTTCCCAGTTAGCTACGATGTTGCTTTTCGGATGTGTCGGGAGTTGGGTTTGCCCATGACCCGCACCAAGATGGACATCGGCTGGTATCGAAACGGACGTTGGGTTGTCACCACCCCTATCGTATCCCTTCGTAGCTTGATTAGGAACATAGGGCCATTCCGGACCCTGGAGTTACTGTCGCTTCGCGGAATCTGGCCGACTCTGAAACTAGTCAGGGGCATTAAGAAGGACGCCAAGTACCTGAATTATGCCAGCGACCATAGAATCTCCGAACTGGACACTGAAGAGACCTACGGTGATTATCTCGATAGACTGGCATACCTGAATATCTACGGGTGACGTTGGAGGGATTCCTGGAGCTGACTATGGGCCACGTCGAACAGTTCGGCGCAACCTGGATACGGGCATTCCTGGGCGAAGTCCTCCTCAAGCCCGACAAGCTCTATGTACCGGTGGGGGGTTGCAGCGCGCTGTCGCACGCACTGGCTGAACAATGTGGAGACGCCATTAGGGTCTCAACGCCTGTAAAGCGCGTCATCATCGAAAACGGTGTGGCGACAGGGGTTATCACTGACACCGAACGGATTGAGGCGGACGCAGTCATCTGTGCAGTACAAGCTACCAAGGCACTCGACATTATTCCCGACCTGTCCCCCAGGATTCGCCACGCACTCGGCAGGGTGAATTACTCGAGCGGCATTCGAGTTGTAGTCGGTCTCAACCATCGGCCGCTTCCTCCCGGGTGGTCTGTGGCGTTGTACCCCGAGGACGACACCCCTGCTCTCTTGGACCGTACCGTCAACCTGCCAGAGTGCGCCCCGCCCGGCAAGAGCACTCTCGACCTTTGGGTGGGAAGAGACCGCGCCGCGGAATTGCTTCCGCTGGATGACGATGAAATCACGCGGCAGATGCTTGCCGACGCTCGCCGCAACGCTCCCCCTGGGTCCAGGATACCTGACGATGATGAAGTGCTCTTTAGCCGCGTTTACCGATGGCATGAGGCTGTCTGTATGGGACAGCCTGGAATGTTCAAGGCTATACTGGATATGCGCAATCAACTCAACCAGGATGTTAAGAACCTCCATTTCGCAGGCGATTACATGAGGTCGCCTATCGTAAACGGAGCCTTGGCCAGCGGCGTCACCGCGGCTGAAGAGGTCGCGGCTCTGTTCGATTCCCGGCCCGCGTAGAGGCGAGAACGAGGACATTACCCGCACGGCCGCTCAAGTGGTTCGACAGGCTCACCATGAGCGGGGATGGAGCAGCCATTCCACCGGTTCCACGCTACTGCTCTCGCAGGATGGGCCGGATGATCTCCTTCGCCGCCTCCATGTCCGATACGATGTTGCCGCGCGGCACGGAGTCCAGCACTCGAAGCGCGTTGAGAGTGCCGACTACGTCCGGATTCAGCCCGCAGACGATCAGGGTTCGGGATCGCTGCGCCATTGCAATCCTGATGAGCCCTCCGATGGCCACCGCGGCAGTGTCGTCTACGTACTGCGTGCGGGACATGTCGAACACCACCACCTGGTGCGCCCTGATATCGGTGCGCAAGATGCGGCTGATCTCCCTGGCGGAAGCCACCGTGACGCGGTCGGGGAAGATAACCAGCCCGGTCCGAGCCTCGAATGGGTCGATGCCGCTGTGCTCGTCGTCGCCCAGAATGACCTGGTCCAGCACAGGCGTCGAGATCATCGAGTCTACCTCCAGGGTCTCGATACGCCGCGCCCCGGTCAGTGCTGCCACCACCACCCCCACGACAATCGCAAGGTTGATGTCCACGAACAGCACCAGCAGGACGGTCAGGACCATGACGAGGGAGAATCTGAAAGGAATCCGGTGAATCCCGGTGATGAAGCGCCAGTCGATGATGTTCCATCCGTTGATGATTAGTATGCCGGCAAGGACTGCGAAGGGGACACGCTCTGCAATCGGAGCCAGTACCAGGATCACCAGCAGGAACAGCGCTGCCACCGTCACGCCTGCCACGGGCGTCCGGCCGCCGCTGAAGGCGTTGGCAAATGAGCCGGGGGCAACTCCCCCGGGAGAGCCGCCGATGACGCCGGCAGCCATGTTCCCAATACCCTGTGCCACCACTTCACGGTTGGGCCGGTGCAACGAACCTGTGATTGCGTCCAGCTGAAGTGAGACGATGAGAGTGGATACCGAGCTGAGCAGCGCCATGGCAAAGGCCGGCTGGATGACCCGTATCAGGAAGTCCAGCGATACGTCAGGCAGCTGAGGCGCCGGCAAGCCCGTGGGAATCTCGCCGATCGTTGGGGCGTCCCGCAGCACCGACACTCCAACCACGGTTCCGACGACCAGCACGACGAATGGAGCCGGGGAGATTCGCAGCAGTCGACCCCGCCATGCTACGCCCAGCGCCACGCAGAAGACGCACAGTGCGACTGCCTGCACGTGCAAGTCTGCTATCGCTGACGGCAGCGCCCTCATGCTGTCGACTGCGCTGCCCGCCGGTGAGGCGCCAAGCCCAAGGAGCGCCTGCTTCAGGATCAGCAGGAACCCGAATGCCGTGAAGAATCCGGCAGTCAGGGAGAACGGGATGTAGGCCACATACCTGCCCAGTCCCAGCAGGCCGAAGCCGACTTGAATGAGCCCGGCGAGAATCCCAACGGATACAGCCTCCTCGATGCTGGTGGTGTACTCTGTCACCACGACGGCCATCGTGAGCGTGACCAGTATGTTGGGGCCGGACGTCATCCCCTTGGTGCCGCCAAAGATGCCGGCGAAGAGGCTGACGGCCAGCGCGCCGTAGAGTCCGGCAACCGGGCCCAAGCCGGAGATCACGCCGTAGCCTATCGCAGTCGGAAGGGATATGCTGCCAGCCGTGATACCGCCGAGCACGTCACCGCGGAGGTCGGCCAGGCCGTAGTTGAACTGCCGGGGAACTGCTGCGGCGATTCGGCGTTTGATGTTCATGCAGGTGCGAAATGCCGAACGGCGTGTCTATCGCATGTTTCCGGCGGCCGCGGCGCGCTCTCGGTTCGGGGAACGCTGACAGCTTATCAGCTAATCACGCTCAGCGAAAGTGTGAGGCAGGCGGCACCGCGCAGCATACCGGCGCCCAAGTACACGCGCAGAGGCCGGCATAGTATACTCTGCTTGATTCCCGGGTGACGCGCGGCGCGCCGCGTCGAAAATGCAGTTTCCGTACGACATGCTTGCTACTATGACCAACAGCTGGTGGAGTCCGCTCAGGGAAGTGGGCGACGTCGTTGTCCTGCACGTCGACCTGGCTCCCGACGCGGCCAGGGAGGCAGAAGCCGCGGCGTGGCTGGACGATGAGGAGCGTCGGCGTTGTCATCGCTTCCTCTACGATGGCCCCCGGCGTCGCTTCGCCCTGTGTCATGCGGCTCTCCGAGCCGTGCTGTGCGACCGGATGGGCTGTCGCAACGAAGAGCTTGCCTTCGGCGCGTTTGAGTTCGGGAAACCGTTTGCGGTGCTGGGCGGAGAGATTGCGCCCGTGAGCTTCAACGTGAGCCACAGCGGAGACCACGGCCTGATCGCCTACGCCTCAGAGGGATGGCTTGGCGTGGACATCGAGGAGCGCGCTGCCCGCGCAGACCTCGACGGGCTAATGGAGTCCGCGCTCAGCCCTGTAGAGCGGGAAGAACTCGCTTCCGGGAGTGAGCTGCGCAAGCTGCACGGCTTCCTGAGGCTCTGGACAATCAAGGAGGCGATCATCAAGGCGGTCGGATTGGGAGTCGCCATCAACATGGCCGAGCTGGAGATGCCGGCCGCGATGCGTCACGGCTCGACGGGCGGCGTTTTCGAGTTGCCTCAGACGCCGGTCATGAGCTGGCGCCTGGAAGACCTGGGCACGGAGCGCTACGCGGCGGCCTTGGCGCATGAGGTTGTCTCCGGCCAGTGACTGACGCACTGGTCATATACACCGGGAAAGTCGTAATATCTCGGAGGATCATCTGTTGAGGGACCGCGGTAGATAATGTCGAATCCAGAAAAGGTGTGGAAGGTGCCGGAACCGCTTTCCACGCACGATGTCCCGCTGGACGGCGACACCGCCGTCACGCTCAGACGGCACGGCAACCCCGACGGCCCGCGACTGGTGATGAGCCACGGCAACGGGCTCGCGATCGACCTGTACTATCCGTTCTGGTCGCTGCTGGCAGACGAATTCGACCTGATCCTCTACGACCTGAGGAACCACGGCTGGAATGAAGTAGGCTCCCGTAGAAACCACAACATTCCAACCCTGGTGAGCGATCATGACCACATAGTCGAAGAGATTGACCGGCACTACGGCTACAAGCCCAAGATAGGCGTGTTTCACTCAATATCCGGCATGATTTCCATGCTCTCGCCCGCTTTGGGCAGCGGGTACTCGGCCCTCTTCCTGTTGGACCCCCCGATTTGCATACCTGGTAACCCCTTGAGCTACGTGGAGTTTGAGGCCTCGCTCTACCGCGCCGCTGCACTGACCCGGGGCAGGTCCTACCGGTTCAAGTCAAGAACCGAGTTTGCGAATTTCCTTCCCTATGTGCCTGCCTTCCGGCGCGTAGTACCGGGCGTCTGCGAGCTGGTCGCGCAGACCACCCTTCGCGAGAGCAGAAGCGGTGACGGCTACGAGCTGCGATGTCCTCGCGAGTATGAGGCGCAGATCATGGACTACGCCAGGATCTTCGCTATAGCCGTGGACTTCGGATCATTCTTGTGCCCGGTCAAGGTCCTGGGCGCCGATCCCACGCTTCCCTACTCCTACATGCCCACGATGAATCTCAGCGACGTGTATGGCGTGGACTACGACTTTCTGCCTGACGCAACCCACCTCCTGCATCTGGAGCGGCCCGCGGAGTGCGTTCGGGCCGTGCGCGAGTTCGTCCGGCGCGTTGCCGGCGGCTGAGCGCAGTGCGCTTTCCGCCGCGCCGTTAGGCACGGACGGTTCGGCCTGTGCTATAATATCGGCTGAGATTTGCGGCGTCGGGCACGCCACCACCACCTACTTCCAAGGCCGTGCACGGCAATTTCGATGCGAATGCCGCAGACGGTCTTGAAAGACATGGAACCTCACTCCGGGACCCTTCGGAGCCACGCTATGACTGGGAACATCGGAGCGTATGTAACAGAGCCCATCGCCGTGGTTGGCATGGCTTGCCGCTTCCCCGGTTCGGACGGGCTTGAGGCGTTCTGGAGGCTTTTGGAGGAGGGCAGAAGCGCCGTCACGGAAGGCGACCCCAGCTCCGGCGCGGGCAGGATCGGGCAGATCTTCTCCGACTTCCAGCCTCAGAACCGGGCCAGTCGATTCGGAGCCTTCATTGATGACATAGACCGGTTCGATCCGTCCTTCTTCCGCATTTCACCCCTGGAGGCGCAGTTCCTCGACCCGCAGCAGCGCCTCATGCTGGAGGTGAGCTGGAAGGCGCTGGAGGACGCGGGCATCGACCCGGAGGGCCTGCGGGGCAGCCGGACGGGCGTGTTCGGGGGCATCACTCACAGCGACTACAGGGAGATAATCGGCGGCATTGGGAATCGCGGGGGAGCGGCCTCCAGCCTGTATGCCGCCACGGGCACCTCTCAGAACACGGCAATCGGGCGGGTGGCCTACGTGCTCGGCCTGCAGGGTCCGGCGATATCCGTGGACACCGCCTGCTCCTCGTCACTTGTGGCGGTGCACCAGGCGGCAACGGCGCTGCGGCAGGAAGAAGCCGACATTGCGCTTGCCGGCGGCGTTACCGCGATGCTCTCCGGCAACGTCATGGAGGCGCGTGCGGGCGCCGGAATGCTGTCGCCGGACGGCCGCTGCAAGACGTTTGACGCGGCGGCCGACGGGTACGTCCGCGGCGAGGGCTGCGGCATCCTGGTCCTCAAGCGGTTGAGCGACGCAGAGGCGCACGGCGACCGCATCTGGGGCATTATTCGCGGCTCCGCGCTGAACCAGGACGGCGCCAGCGTGGGACTGACGGTCCCAAACGGGGAGGCGCAGGAAGAGGTCATCAGGGAGGCGCTGCGCCGGGCGGGAATGGAAGCGTCTCGAATCGACTACGTGGAGACCCACGGCACAGGAACGCCCGTGGGAGACCCGCTTGAGCTTCAGGCGATTGCATCCCTGTTCGGCCCGGAGAGGCAGGCCGACAACCCGCTCTACATCGGCTCAGTAAAGACCAACTTCGGACACCTGGAATCGGCTGCCGGCGCCGCGTCGCTGATCAAGGTCTTTTTGGCGATGAACCAGGGCGTGATTCCCAAGCACCTGAACTTCAATAACCCGTCTCCCTCCATCGATTGGGACAACCTGCCCATACGCGTGGCGGCGTCAACCACTGAATGGCCCATGCCGGACGCACGCCCGCGCGTAGCGGGCATCAGCGGCTACGGGTGGTCGGGCACCAACGCGCACATAATCGTGGAGAGCTACGGCGCGCCCGCGGAGACGCCCGTTGCACGCGACAGGCTCAGGCTTCCATCCGGCTCGCCTCGGCAGGTGGCCCTGCCGGCCCCGGACGGACGCGACGGCTCGGAGGCAGCCGGAGAAACGGCAGCGCGACCGGCGAGGTTGCTGCCCCTTTCAGGCAAGACAGAGCAGGCGCTCCGAGACCTGGCGGGACGATACCTGACCTGGCTGGATGAGCACGGGTCTGAGCCGGAGGCGACGGACGCGGCGGGAGACTCCATCCTCGCGGACATGGCCTGGACAGCGGGAAGCGGCCGGAGTCACTTCGGGCACAGGGCGGCCGTCGTGTTCAGGGACGCGGAGTCGCTGCGAGAGGGCCTTGAAGCGGTTGCGCAGGGCGGCAGGGGTGCAGTACCAGGGAGGACTTCCAAGGTCGCATTCGTATACACGGGCCAGGGCAGCCAGTGGGACGGCATGGGCAAGTCGCTATACGAGACGGAGCCGGTGTTCCGCGCTGTCCTCGACAGGTGTGAGAGGGTCGTTCTGGAGGAGCGCGGCAAGTCGCTGCTGGACGTGATGTTCGGCAGCGAGAGCGCGGAGGGCGACCTGAGCAACACCTATTGGACGCAGCCCGCGATCTACTCCTTGGAGTGCGCGCTGACGGCCCTGTGGGAGAGCGCAGGCGTCAGGCCGGACGTGGTGATCGGTCACAGCCTCGGCGAACTGGCCGCGGCGCAGGCGGCGGGAGTGTTCGGGCTGGAGGACGGTCTGCGATTCGTCATGAAGCGCGGCGAGGCCCTCGCGTCGGTACCGGAGCTCGGTTCGATGGCGGCAGTCTTCGCAACCCAGCAGCGTGTGCAGGAGGCAATCGACGCATACAACGCCGATTCTGACTGCGCAGAGTTGAACATCTCCGTGGACAACGGCATGCACCAGGTCATCAGTGGGCCAACTGCGGCGGTCCAGGCCATAGGGGAACGCTTCGAGGCCGAGGAGGTCAGGGTCAGGCCGCTGAACACGAGCCAGGCGTTCCACAGCGTGTTGGTGGAACCCGCGCTCGAACCGCTGGGCAAGGCGTATGAGAGCATCGACGTCGCGCTGCCTGAGGTTGCGCTGGTGAGCAACGTCACCGGCAAAGTCCTCCAGGAGGGGGAGACGCTGGACGCCGACTACTGGCGCAGCCACGCGCGCAATACCGTGCAGTTCCGCAGGGGGATCAGAGCTTTGGCGGAGCTTGGCGTTGACCTCGCCGTAGAGGTGGGGCCGGGGGCAGTGCTCGGTCCGCTCGTGGCGCTGGTGTGGCCAGGCCCCGTGGACATGCCCGAGCCGCCTAATGCGCCTGCCGTGCTCCAGAGCATGATGCGCCCTCGCAGTGGAGAGCCTCCGGCTGTGTCTGAGGACGCCTTTCTGAAGGCGGTGGCGGGCGCGTATGAGGCGGGACTCACCATCTGCTTTGACGGGCTGTTTGCCGCCGAGAAGCGTCGCAAGATAGAGCTGCCGGGCTATCCCTTCCAGCGCGAGCGGTACTGGGTGGAGGAGAAGCAGCGACGACGCGCGGTCGACGGCCATCCACTGCTGGGCACAAGGCACGAATCGCCTAGAGGCGAGGTGACATTCGAGTCCGAGATGTCGCCATCTGATCTGGCGTGGCTCAGCGACCACCGCGTCTACGACCGCGTTGTAATGCCCGGCGCGCTGTATGGCGCCATCGCCGCAGCCGTCGCCCTGCGTGAGGGAGCGGCGTCGGTCGAGGTGGAAGACTTGCAGCTGCAGACTGCGATGGTGTTCGGACAGGATGCCCCTGAGGGTGACGGGAGACCCGCCGCGCGGAGCATTCAGGCTGTTCTCAACACGCCTGAGAACGGAAGGTCTCGCAAGCTGGAAGTCTTCAGCAAGGGCGCAGGTGAGGACGGCTGGACTCTTCACGCGGAAGCCGGCCTGTCCCTGGGCTCGAGAGCGCGCGGCGCCGCAGGCCGGATCGACGTGGATACACTCAAGGCCGGCCTGGCGCCGCAGGACGTGCCCGGATTCTACCGGGCGAGGGCGGAATCCAACATCAATCTTGGCCAGTCGCTGCGCACGCTGCAGGCTCTGTGGTCCGGCGGAGGCGAGGCTGTCGGCGAGATCGCGCTGCCAGACGTGGTTGAGCAGAGCGGCATCGACGTGCATCCGCTCTTGCTCGACGGCTGCTTCCAGGTCATGTCGGCGGCGCGACATTCGAGCGGGTCCGAGGACGGCGAGGCCTACCTGCCGTTTGCGTGGGAGCGCATGTGGCTGGCGGGCGCGCTGCCCGACCGACTGGTGTGCCGCGCCCGCATGAGGGACGACGCGCGGGACTCCGCAGACGGCTCCACCGAAACGAGGGAGGTGCTGGTCGGCGATCTGACCATCTACGGCGCGGACGGGGCAGAGGTCGGAGGCATTACCGGCTACGCGGTGAAGCGCGCCACGCGCGCCGCGCTGCTGTCGTCGTCCGAGGGCATTCAGGACCTGATGTACGAGATCGTCTGGAGGGACTCCCTGCTGGAAGATGGCATGCAGTCCGCGGACTTCCTGACCGGCCCTGCGAGCATCGCTGCGGACGCCGCTCTGTTCGCTCGCTACCTTGCAGATGAGGGCGTGGAGCCGGATGAACGGCACGGCCTGCTAAACGACCTGGAGCGTCTATCGTGGGCGTATGCGCTTGCGGCGCTGGAGCGCCTGGGCTGGACTCGCGTCGTAGGTCAGACGGTGGAACCGGAGACCCTGCGCGGGGAACTCAACGTGCTGGATGAGCACAGGCGGCTGTTCAGGAGGCTGTTTGAGCTGCAGGCGAGGGCCGGCGTTGTGGAGGAGAGTGGCGACGGTTTCGTGGTGAAGATTGGCGCGGGCGACCCTCTACCGGAAGTTCTTCCGCCGGACGCGGACGCTTTTGCCGCGTGGATGGGCTCGCGATACGCGACCGGCTCCAACGAGGTGGGACTGTTCAGAAGAAGCGCCAACGCCCTCGCGGATGCGCTGACGGGCAGGGCCGACCCCCTCACGCTGCTGTTCAGCAGCGGAGAGCCCACGGCAGCCGACCTGTACCTGAAGGCGCCGGTGGCACGCGCCGCCAACCGCATGCTGGGCGACGCCATCAGGGCGCTGCTCACTGAGCTTCCCGAAGGCCGCAAGCTCAGGATACTGGAGATCGGGGCCGGCACTGGCTCGGCGACCGCATCCGTCCTGCCGGAGCTTCCGGCCGGCCGCTTCGAGTATGTGTACACGGACATATCGGCGGGCTTCTTTGCGGAGGCTGAGGAGCGCTTTGGCGGCAGCGAAAGCTCAATCGAATACCGCGTTCTGGACATAGAGAGAGACCCCGTGGCGCAGGGCTATCCGGCTCACGGCTATGACCTCCTGATCGCGTCGAACGTGCTGCACGCCACGCGCTACCTGAACGAGACGCTTGGGCACTGCCGTGAGCTTCTCGCGCCGTCTGGCCAGCTGGTCATGCTGGAGAACCTCCGCGGCCAGGGCTGGCTCGACCTCACGTTCGGGCAACTCGACGGATGGTGGCGGTTCGCCGACGACTACCGCCCCCACCACGCGCTCGCCAGCCCTGCGGTGTGGCGGCAGGCGCTCACCGACGCGGGCTTCGGCGAGATCGGTGTACTGGGTACTGACGAGACCGACCCCGCAAGCACGCCGGACCGAGGCGTCATTCTGGCAAGAGGGCCAGTCAAGGTGGAGGAGCCGGCCGGTGTATGGGTTCTCGCGGGTGACACGGCGGGAGTGGCGGAGGAGCTGGCCGGCGTGCTTGGTGCTCGCAATCAGACTGTCGTCCTGGCAGTCTCGGACGCGGGTGCGGCCGTTGGTCAGGAGGGCGAGAATGGAGGTGTAGTCAGGAAGGCCGTCGCGTTTGAGGAGCGCGATTCCTGGCGGTCGGTGCTGGAGGGTCTGTCGCAGGACGTTCCACTAAGGGGAGTCGTTCACCTGGCGGGTCTGAGCGGCCACGGTGAAGGGGCAACCACCGATGAGATGGGCGAGGACGCCAGGGAGATTGGCGGGAGCGCGCTCGCGCTCATGCAGGGAATCGCCGACGCCGATGCCGCGCCCGAAAAGGGCGTGTGGTTCGTCACGCGCGGCGGTCAGGTCATTCAGCATGAGCGGCGCGGACAGATTGCGGGAGCCATGCTCTGGGGCTTTGGAAGAGTGGTCGCCCGAGAAGCGCCGCATCTGCAACCCAGGATGATCGATCTCGATCCCGATAGGGGCGTGCCCGCATCCGCGCTCGTTACGGAGCTGATGTACCCGGACGCCGAGACCCACGTCGCCTATCGATGGGGCAGCCGGCTGGCGGCGCGCCTGGTGCGTGCGGACACCGAGACTCAGCGCCTGGTGCTTCCCACCGATTCGCCCTGGTACCTTGAGCGTGACGAGGGTGGGTCGTTGGAGCAGCTCCAGGTCTTGGATCTGCCGGATCGCCCGCTGGGCCCAGGGGAAGTCCGCATTGCGTCTGAGGCCGCCGGATTGAACTTCTCGGACGTGCTGCTGGGCATAGGCATCATGCCTGGCGGGTTCTTCGGTGACGAGCTGTGCGGCCGCGTGCTTGAGGTCGGTACGGACGTGACCAGTGTGTCGGTGGGCGACCGCGTGGTCGCGCTCGGTTTCAGCACCTTTGCCTCGGAGACGGTCATCACGGAGGAGATGGTGGTGCCAGCCCCGGAGGGCATTCCGACGACCGCGCTGGCCTCCATGCCCACGGTGTTCGTGACCGCCGCCCTGTCGTTCGAGATGGCGAACTTGAAGGCGGGCGAACGCGTGCTCATCCACGCGGCATCCGGCGGCGTGGGCCTCGCGGCCATCCAGATGGCGCGGGCCGCGGGCGCCGAGGTGCTGGCCACTGCCAGCGCTCCAAAGCAGGCGTTCCTCCGCTCGATGGGAATCGAGCACGTCTTTGACAGCCGTCAAACCACGTTCGCAGATGGGGTGCTCGAAGCGACCAACGGCGATGGTGTTCACGTCGTGCTGAACAGCCTCACGGGTGAGGGCTTCATCGACGCGAGCCTGTCCTGCCTGGCCAGGGGCGGTCGATTCGTGGAGCTAAGCAGGCGCGACATCCTAAGCCGGGAGGAGATGGCGGCGGCGCGCCCGGACGTGGACTATCACGTCCTGGAGGTGGACGTTCTCAAGAAAACTGACCCCGCACGGCCCGGCAGGGCGCTCAGGTCGGTGATGGAGCGCGTGGAGGCGGGCGAGCTTGGGCCTATACTCCACGGTAGATGGCCAATGAGCGAGTCGTCCGATGCGTTCAGGTTCATGCAATCCGCTCGGCACATAGGCAAGATTGTCATGGCAAAATCGCCGCTCCAAGCTGGCAAGCTGCGGGAGAACGGCGCCTACCTCATCACGGGCGGCCTCGGCGGCATAGGCTGCGAGCTGGCCGGCAGGCTGGCGGACCTTGGAGCGGGCGCGATTGTGCTCAACGGGCGCAGAGATCCCGACCCGGAGGCGGTCGAAGCCATCACTGCACTGCGAGAGCGCGGCGTGAGGGTGGAGGTTGAGCTTGCCGACGTCACTGACTCGGCGGCGGTGGACGCGATGCTGGCGCGCATGGACGCGACACTCCCTTCTCTCGCCGGCGTCATTCACTGTGTAGGCGTGCTGTCGGACGCCGCGCTGACCAATCAGACGTGGGACGGCTTCCGGCACGTCGTGTGGCCCAAGATGATCGGCGCGTGGCACCTTCACAGGGCAACCATGCATCGCGACCTGGACATGTTCGTGCTCTTCTCCAGCGCGGCCGGCATCATGGGCAACCCGGGCCAGGCCAACCACGCTGCCGCCAACGCGTTCCTCGATCAGCTTGCGGCGCATCGCCGGTCACTGGGACTGCCGGGGCAGGCCATCGCATGGGGCGCGTGGTCGGACATCGGTGAGGCGGCCGAGCAGCGTGGGCGCATCGAGGAGCGTCTGGGCGCGGGCGGCACGGGCTGGTTCACGCCGGAGCAGGGCTTCCAGGCATTCGAGAAGTTGGTGCTCCAGGACGTCACCGGCGTCATGGTGGCCGCCATGGACTGGCAGAGATACGCCGAGGGACAGACCGAGAATCCGCCGTTCATGGAGGAGTTGCTGTACACGACTGGGAGCGCTCCCCAGGACAACGGCGAATCGACGGACGACCTGCTCTCTCAGCTTGGCATGTCTGTGGCGGTTGACTCGCAGGCAGTGCTGACGTCGATGTTGCAGCGTGAACTGCAGGCCGTGATGAGACTGCCCACTACGCCCTCTCCCACCGTAGGGTTCTTCGACCTGGGAATGGACTCGCTGATGGCCGTGGAGTTCAGGAACCGGCTCAACCGCGCCTTCGCGGGCGAGTACGTCGTTTCCAACACCGCGGTCTTCGACCACCCGGACATCGCGGCGCTTGCTCAGCACCTGTCCGAAGAGCTAGGCCATCTAGGCGCGGCGCGCCAGCCCGCTGCGCAGCAGGTCGCGGCAGCCGCTGCTCCCTCAGCCGCCTCCGCGGTCGAGAGCGACGGAATAGCGATCGTGGGCATGGCATGCCGCCTGCCGCAGGCCAGGAACCTGTCCGAGTTCTGGGCGCTGCTGGCCTCCGGCGCCGACGCCATCACCGACTGCCGCCCGAACTCTGAAGCGCTGAGCGCTCCACGGATGCGCGGCGCGTTCATCGACGACGTTGAGCTGTTCGATGCCCGGTTCTTCCGCATTGCGCCGATTGAGGCCCGCACGATGGATCCGCAGCAGAGGCTGATGCTGGAGACGAGCTGGGAGGCCCTGGAAGACGCAGGCATGGACCCGGAATCGTTGAGGGGGAGCCGGACAGGCGTGTTTGCCGGAGTCACCGGGAGCGAATACAGAGACCTGATGGAGGCGAACGGCAAGGCCGGGAGCTACCTGGGTACAACTCCCAGCGTAACCGTCGGCCGTGTGGCCTTTGCGCTTGGCCTGGAGGGGCCGGCGGTGCCGGTCGACATGGCCTGCGCGTCGTCGCTGGTGGCTATTCACCAGGCGGTCGGAAGTTTGAGCAGGGGAGAGGTGAACCTGGCTCTTGCCGGCGGCGTTCACGTCGTCCTGTCAGAGTCGGTAACGGAGTTCATGACCGAGGCGGGGATGCTGTCGCGAGCGGGCCGGAGCAGGCCGTTCGATTCCGCGGCGGATGGCTACGTTCGCGGCGAGGGCTGCGGAGTGGTAGTGCTGAAGCGGTTGAGCGATGCAGAGCGAGACGGCGACCGCATCTGGGGTGTGATCAGGGGTTCCGCCGTCAACCAGAACGGCGCGAGCGCGGCGCTGACGGTGCCCAACGGCTCCGCACAGGAACGCGTGATGGAGGATGCGCTCGCTCGGGCCGGCCTGAGTGGAGCAGACGTGGACTACCTGGAGGCCCACGCAGTTGGGTCGCCGCTGGGAGACGCCATAGAGATGCGGGCGGTTGGCGCAGTCTACGGATCGGCGCGAGACCCTGAGATCCCCCTCGTTGTCGGCACAGTGAAGTCCAACATTGGGCACCTTGAAGCAGCGGCGGGGGTAGCCGGGCTGCTGAAGACGGTATTAGCGATGCGCCAGGGCACGATACCCAGGCACCTGCACCTCGAGAACCCGAATCCGGAAATAGACTGGAAGCAGCTCCCCGTGCGGGTTGCCACTGAGCCGGTTGAATGGCCCGTCAAGGCTTCCGAACCGCCCAGGGCGGCCGTGAGCGCGTTCGGTATCTCCGGTGCAAACGCGCACGTGGTCCTGGAAGGCTACTCCAGCGCCTCGGGCGACTCGCAGCCTGATGATCTCCCGGCTGGCGCGCCAATAGCCGTTCCAGCCGAATCGCCCGAACCACTTGCGGAATCGGGCAATGCCTCTGGAGACTTAAGCGTTCGAACTGCGCGGTTGCTGCCCCTTTCGGGCAAGTCGGCGGGCGCGCTGAGAGACCTGGGCGCGCGATACCTGGCATGGCTGGATGAACGCTCGGAGGCGCTGAGCGCAGGCACAGAAGCTGCCTCTGCGCTAGCAGACGTGGCATGGACGGCGGCCGTCGGACGCAGTCACTTCCCTCACCGTCGCGGCATCCCGTTCAGCGACCTGCAGTCGCTGCGCTCCGGGTTGGAGTCTCTCGCGGACGCGGAGACAGGTGATGACGCTCCTCCACCGCAACCGGCATCCAGCGTAGCCTTCTTGTTCGACGGCGGGCCAGCCCTGTCGGGCGGAATGGGCAGGGAGCTTTACGATACCGAACCCACAGTCCGCGCCATCCTGAACCTCTGCGATGCGCTCGTACGGCAGGAGCGGGGCGCTTCACTCTTGGACGCGATGCTCGGACGCGATGGTGCGGAGGGTGATCTGAGTGATGCCGCGTGGGGCGTGCCGGCGCTCTATTCGCTTGAATGCGCACTCGCGGCTCTGTGGAGCGACATCGGGGTACGCCCCAGCGTCGTGACGGGCACAGGCGCCGGCGAGCTTGCCGCGGCGCAGGCCGCGGGAGTGTTCAGCCTGGAGGACGGCTTGCGGATTGCCCTGGCGGTCGGCAGGGTTGCGTCTGGTGACGCTGACGTGAGCAGCCTGGAGGGCGTGCTGTCCGCAGTCCGGTTCTCCCCCGCGAGTGTGGCGCTGGTTGAGGACGTGACGGGCGCTGTCGTTGAGGCGGGCGCTCTGACTGAGGGTGCGTACTGGGCCGGTAAGGCGAGCGAGTGGGCATCCCCGGATGCGGGAGTCTCCCCGTTGACAGACTTAGGCGTGGACGTGGTCATTGAGATCGGAGCCGGCCGCGCTGCTGATGCCAGCGAGACGGCTCGCCTCCCCGATAGCTCCGGAATTCGGGATGGCTCGGAGCGCACTGTTGTGATAGAGTGCATGGTAGGGCAGTCAGCCGGGTTCGTGGAGGCCGTCGCCCAGGCATACCAGGCCGGTCCGCCAGTCACGTTTGAGGGTTTGTTTACCGGCGAGAGCCGTCGGCGTATATCCCTCCCAACCTATCCGTTCCAGCGGCTACGGCACTGGATTTGACATTGAAAGCGAAAGGAGCAACCGAACAAGCATAAACCTCCGCCTAACCATAAACGTTTCCATACCAGAATCAGATAGGAGAGTACCATTATGGCATCGACAGAAGACCGACTGAGACAGCTCGTGAGCGAGAACCTGGCAGTTGACGGGAATCCGCTGAGCGCAGACCTGGACTTCAACACCAGGCTCGCAGACGTGGGAGTGACCTCCATGGACGTGGCGGCGTTTGCCCGCGTGGTGCAGGAGGCGTTCGAGGTCAAGTTCTCGCCGGAGCAGTGCCTGGAGATACAGAGCCTCTCGCAGCTGGTGGACTACCTGAACGCCCAGTCCGGCTGAGACCGGTCTCCCCAGGGACGCAATCGCTCAATCAACACGGCCCTGTCTTGGCAGCAGGCGAGTCGAATCGCCGGCTGCCGGCGCGGGGCGATTGCCGTGACCTCCGTTCGGTACGCCTAAAGTACGCCGCGGACCTATACCTTTGTCGGGTGCTTCCGCTTGTCCACTGCTTTGGCATTTCGAACGGAGGTCTTGGCGTCCTCCCCCTTAGACACTCCGTTTCGCACGGAGAGCCAACCTTGCCTCAAGTCGCTCGATTGCCAATGTCCGCTTAGGTGTGCCACCCTAGCTGAAGCCCCATAGCTTGCGTCGCACCTGTTCGTCCACCGCCGCGGCTGTTGCAGTCCGGCACACCCCTGCTGTTTTCTCCGTTCAGTCTTGCCCTCCAAGCTTTCACTTGTCGCAGGCCCACTGCCCGGTGATCCTCTACCAACAAATGCCTTTTGACATACGCGGGTGGTGAGACTAGAGTGAAGGGGCCATTGTAGGGAAACGGCCAAGATGAAACGCTCTCGACCATAGTGGCTGGCGTAATATTCGGATACAGGCTCCAAATGCAGGAACGGACGTTGACTTCGAAACTGATAAGGCCCAACCAGATATTCTATGGCTGGTGGCTGGTCGGTCTAACCCTCCTTACCCTCACATCAATCATCACGCCCATATTCCAGGGGCTAGGCTTCTTCTTTGTTGCCCTGGAGCGCAACTTCGGGTGGAGCCGGGCCGTCCTCTCCGTTCCCTTCTCGCTCAGTCGTGTGGAGGGCGCCATCCTGGGTCCCATCGAGGGAATTCTCACTGACCGCCTGGGTAGCCGTCGCATGATCCTCATTGGACTTGGGATACTCGGCGCAGGATTCGTTGGCTTCAGCATGGTGAACGGCGTGGTGGCCTACTACATTACGTTTCTGGTGATCTTCGCGGGTGCGGGGCTAGGCGGCTTCTTTCCCCTTATCGCAGCCATAAACAACTGGTTCAACAGGCACCGCACCAAGGCAATGGCCATCGGCATGTTGGGCATCAACTTGGGAGCTTTGCTGGCGCCCTTCCTGGGTCGAGCGATGGACCTGTATGGCTGGCGGGCTCTCGCCTTGCTGATTGGCATAGGCGTATGGTTGGCGGCGATTCCCATTGCGGCCCTGGTTCGCAACCGGCCCGAGGACTACGGCCAGCTTCCCGACGGGGATCACCTCGGAGCCATGGAGGCCCGGACAAGAGCCGAACAGGACGAGGATGTGGACTTTACGGTCGGCGAGGCAGTGAGGACCATGGCCTTCTGGGGAATCACGGCAGCGCACGGGTTCTCCGCAATCGCGTCGGTAACAATCGCGGTCCACATCGTTCCCGCCATGACCGACATCGGGATGTCGCTGCCACAAGCAGGGACGGTCGTACTCACCTACGGGGTCGCCGGCGCAGTCTGCCAGGTTGCAGCAGGCTTCCTGGGGGATCGCATGCCGAAGCCGCCGTTGATTTGCGCCTTCGTGGTTGTGCAGGGAGTTGGAATGGTGGTCGCGGCAACCATTCCGACTTTCTCAGGCGCTTACGTATTCGCTCTGCTCTATGGCATCGGCCTCGGAGGGCGTGTCCCGCTGCTCACCGCGGTGCGAGGAGACTTCTTTGGCAGAAGGAACTTCGCCACGATTCTGGGCGTCTCCCAGGTTCCCATGAACTTTGCAATGGTGGGCGCTCCCATAGCCGCGGGCTATCTGTTCGATACTCTGGGCAGCTATTCCGTAGCGTTCATGGGGCTGGCGGTCTTCAACTTCCTGGGTGCAGGCATGATTCTGATATCCAGAAAGCCGAGCCTGCCTGAGCGTCGGCCGGTGCGAGTCTAACAGGACGCCGATGGCGTGCCTGACAGAGCTGATCGCTGCATCCGGTCCGGCTGGCGTGGTATGCTTAACTCAGCATGGACACTCAGCCGATTGCTCCTCTCGACTGCAGAGCCACACCCACGCCCCGTAAGTTCGGCCGGCGTCTCAGCGTCAGCGGGCGGGGCGGTGCGCTGAGATTTGGCGTCCGTCGTGGGTAACCACCTGCGCAATCTCGGGCTGCTGCTCGCCGGACTCGCCACCGTCGTTGCAGCCGCCTGCTCGGCGAACGGAGAGCCGACGCCGGCGAGCGAGGTCGAAACGCCAACGCCTTCGCCGGCCGCGACTGCCACTGCCACGCCAGCCGATACCCCAACGGCACGCACGCCGTTCGTCGCTGAGTACGACTCCACGCGGAACATGCACCTTCTCTACTCCGGCTTGGAGCAGGACTTCGGGGAGTCGCGGGAGGCCATCGAGCTTACCCTAGCCAACATGGACAGATCGATGGTGCCGGTCATGATCGAGATGCTGCGCTTTTTCGGGACCGGTGACCTTGTGACGGAAGCCAACGATACCCTCACGGCGATAACCGGCTTCAAGCCTAAGGACTCCATGCGTCCCTGGCATGAGTGGATGGAGTGGCTGGGCAAGAACGCTGACGACTACCGCCCACCCGAAGGGTACGTGGAGTGGAAGAGTGCGCTCATGAGCTTGATCGACCCGCGGTTCGCGGACTTTATCCTTCCCGCAACGAACGGGTCAAGGATCAACGTATTCGAAATTGCCTGGGGAGGCGTGGTGCCCGACGGGATTCCAGACCTCCAGAATGCGCCCGTCGTCGCGGCGGACGAGCAGGACTACCTGCTGCCGGGCGACCGGATCTTCGGCGTGTCGATAAACGGCGAGCACAGGGCGTACCCGCTCCGCATTGTCAACGCCCACGAGATGGCCAACGACGTCCTGGGAGGCGAGCCTATCGCTCTCGCCTACTGAACGCTCTGCGGTACCGGAATCGTGTATTCCGCCAGGATAAACGGGGAGCCAACCACCTTCGGAACGTCTGGGATGCTGTATCGCAGCAACAAGGTCATGTACGACCGGCTGACCAACTCGCTGTGGAACCAGCTGACCGGCGAGCCCGTCATCGGGCCGCTGTGGGACTCCGGCATACAGCTGGACTTCTTCCCGGTCCTGCTGACTACGTGGGAGGAGTGGCGAGAGCTGCATCCCGACACCACGGTGCTGCAACAGGAGACGGGCATCTACCCCGACACTTACTACCGGCCTGAGGAAGACCCCAGGGCGATCTACTACCAGTACTTCAACGCGCCCGAGACCATGTTCCCGGTCCCAGACCGGAGCGACCTTCTTTCGACTAAGGACATAGTTTTGGGAGTGCGGCTGCACGACAGCTACAAGGCCTACTCGTCCGATGCGCTGCGGAGTGCTCTGCTGGTCAACGACGTGGTGGGCAGTGAGGAGATCGTGGTGCTTGGGTCTGCCACGAGCGAGTCCGCCAGAGCCTACTTCCGCGGCGACAGGTCCTTCAACTTGGCGCCGCCCGAGGGCGACGACCAGAGCGGCCTACCGCGCGCGCTGGAGGACGGTGAAGGCGACACGTGGCTGGTGACGGAGGAGCATCTGGTGAATGCGACGGACGAGTCAGAGAGGCTGCCGCGGATTCCGACTCACATGTCTTTCTGGTTTGGTTGGTACCAGTTCCACCCGGACACGGAGCTGTACACCGGCCCGTAACGGGGCGGCTCGTGCCCAGGGTTCCCGCGATACGGCGGCCGCAACGTTGTGACTATCGGTGGGGGCGCACAACATAGGGGCGACCACGAGGGTTGTCCTGTCTCCTGCGGGCGCCCACAAGGGACGCGGCAGGGGTACCCACAAGGGGCACCCCTACGGGGACATCCTCTTGCCCGCTCATGGTGAGCCGAGAGTTTACCCTGAGCGAAGCCGAAGGGAACCACTTGAGCTGGCAGGGACTGTAGGCGCATTTGCCCCGCTCATGTCCTTCGACAAGCTCAGGATGAGCGGGGTCGCGCGGGGACATTATCAGGGGCGCACATCGTAGGGGGCACACTCGTGGTTGCCCTGTTGCCTCCGGCCGTGAAGGCCTTTTCCGGCTGGTTCATGCTCTTGTCAAGCGTGAGTGGGCGATAGTGGACTCGAACCACTGGCCTCTTGCGTGTAAAGCAAGCGCTCTAACCAGCTGAGCTAATCGCCCGTAGGTGGACCTGAGTGGCAGCGCCGCTCGCCGTCGTCGACCCGTTCGGAGTCCGGCTTGCGGCGGCCGGTGAGTCAGTATAGCGTTACGGCGTCCGCGTGGGCAAGCCGTCCTGGTCGGCGCCCAGCAGCTCCATGCTCGCAAGGTCGGATATGGCGGCGTCGAAGCGCTCCAGCGAGCCGCGCAGGTACTCCGTGGCTCGCTCGCCCTCGAAGTCGCAGAAGCCGCCCGTGACGATCCAGAAGACGAATACCTCCAGCATCGAGAGTCGATAGTTGTCCAGGCACTCTTCGAAGGTGTAGCCGGTTGCCCCCTCGCTCAGCAGGGCGGTGTGGTACGCGCGCAGCAGGTCCATCTCCTCCGCTCGCCGCCGCTCTGGAGCGAGCAGCTCGCCCAAAAAGCTGGCCACGTCGTAGGCGCCGCGGCCGCGGGCGCAGAACTCCCAGTCGAAGACGATGGCCGTCACTGAGCCGGCCTCCTCGCGGAAGAAGCAGTTGTCCAGGCGGTAGTCGCCGTGAATGATGGTGCGGGGCGGACGTGAGAGCGTGGCCTTGATCCGGGGCACGTCCCGCTCCAGGCGGTCTCCAATTCGCCTCAGGCTCTCCGGCATGTAGTCGCCGGCCTTGGCCTGAAGCTCGATCCAGGCCACCGCGTAGATGTCCCGGTAGGCCGACGCCTCGTCGCTCTTGAGTGGGATCCAATCCAGCGAGTCCAGCTGCGGGCTCTCCCACCAGTGGGCGTGGAAGCGTGCCATCTCGACGAGGCAGCCCGCGGCCTCATCGGTCGTGCAGCCGGCCAGAGTATCGCCTTGGCGGGCGCCGGTAAGCCACTCGAGCAGCATCACGGTGCGGCCGGTGCTTAGATCGATCCCGCAGTGGTAGCTGCGAGGCGTGGTGATAGGGCTGCAGCCCGCAAGACTCGCGTAGAAGCGCACCTCGCGGCGCCTGTTGCCAAGCCTGTCGGTGAGCATCAGCAGGCCGTGGCTGTCCGTGGGGAGCTTGAGCAGAACGCTACTGGGACAGCCTGTCGCATCGCCGTCGTATTGGAGGTCCAGGCGGGCGACCTGGCTCATGAACCCCTTCCCCTCGTTGATGGGGTTGGAGGTAAAGCCGATGACGGAAGCCTCGCCGAGCGCACCGCCCGCACGCAGCGCCTCCGTGAGCCATGCCGGTGTGACGTCGCCGATGTCGCGTGGAACGCCCAGCCCCGTCATGCTCCGCCCTTGCGCGCAAACAGCACGCAGTGCTCCATCGGCTTGTAGTCGGTGAAGAGCATGGCGCCGCCCAGCCCGTCGCCTTCCGCCGGCACCACGTGGAGGCCGCACTCAGCCAGCAGCCCAACAATCTCATCGACGGGGTATAGCTGGAAGGAGCGGTCCGCGTCGTACTCGGCGTCGTAGACTGTTGTCACGCCGCTGCCTGACTTGAACAGCAGCTGAAGCACACCGCCGGGCCGCAGCACTCTGGCGAACTCCGGCAGGGTGACACCTGTGGTGGATTCCGGCGCGATGTGCTGGATTACTCCGTTGCATATCACGAAGTCGAAGGACGAGTTCGGCCAGTCAAGCGGTTGGCTGAGGTCGGCAACGGACACTCGCTCGGCGATCTCCGGGTGGAGCCTGCGGGCCTCCAGGATGTTCTCCTCCACGGCGTCGATTCCGTAGACGTCATAGCCATCCTGCCAGAGCGAGAACACGTCGTGGGCGCCCGCGCCGCAGCCGGCGTCCAGCCCCCGCGAGCCTGCGGGCACCAGCTCTCGCAGCCCTTCCTGAACGGCGCTCCAGTGGCGCAGGCGAGGGTGTGAAGGGTTGGTGAATACCGTCTGCGTAGATGAGCGGGCCTTCTCGGCGTAGCTCCTGGCGTGTTGCCTGTAGAAGTCCGGTGAGATGTCCGGCGATTGGCTCATTGTTGAACTGTCCTTCCTGACGGGTGCGGTGAATCAACCGCCAAACATGTCGATGAACTGCCCCGTCATGAGCTTGGGCGCGCGTGCGGCCAGGTACAGGGCTGCTTCGGCGATCTGCTGCGGCGTGATCCAGCTTGGGTCGCCGTTGGGGTCGGAGGCCCGCGCCATGTCGGTGTCGACCCAGTCCGGGTTGATGCCGTTGACGCGGATGTTGTGCTCCCGCAGGGAGTGGGCAAGCGACGCCGTATAGCCGACCACGCCGAACTTGGAGGCGACGTACGCTCCGAAGTCGCCCTCAGGCACGCGGCCGGAAGATGAGCCGATGTTGATGATGACGCCCTGTTGCCGTTCCATCATGTGTGGCACAACGGCGCGTGTGGTCAGGAACATGCCGCGCAGGTTGGTGGTCATCACGTAGTCCCAATCCTCGACGGTGGTGGCCCACACGGGCACGTCGTACACGATTACGCCGGCGTTGTTGACGAGCAGGTCAATGCAGCCCCACTCGGC
>DAOUKJ010000074.1:0-4467 GCA_034421435.1 Dehalococcoidia bacterium
GCAGATCGCCGACCGCGCCGGCCTGCAGATACGCGAGTACGCGCTGTGGACTCAGCCTGAGCTGTTCTCCGTGGTGCTGGTGGACGTTGGCCTGGAGGAGAACGGAACCGGAGGCAAGCTCGACGAGGCCGTCGACGAGGTGCTGTCGCTGGCGCAGGACATGGGCGGCTCGATGGAGTACGTGCACGGCGTCGGCACAAGGCTGTCGCACCTCATGGGCCGCGAGCTCGGCCACGGGATGCACACGCTGCGGGAGCTCAAGCGCGCCCTGGACCCGCGTGGCATAATGAACCCCGGAAGGTTGGGGCTGTAGGAGGCACACATGGGCTCACTGGTTCAGAAGCTTGCGGCCTTCCTGATAATCAGCGGCGCACTTGTCATCGTGGGCTATGGCGCCTACAACATCTTTCCGGCGCTGATAGGGGCGGATGAGGTACCACTGATCATCAGGTTGGCTGTTACCGCCATCGCAATCGGCTTTACGATACTCTTTTGCTACGTGGTCGTGGACAGGATTCGCGCGAGCAAGAGCGAGCGGTTCGAGGAGGTTGACTGATGATTCTGGTGACCAGCGACGAGATCGAGGGCGAGAGCATCGAGCGGGTGCTTGGCCTGGTGAGGGGAAGCACCGTCCGCGCAAGACACGTCGGGCGGGACATCATGGCCGGGCTGCGCAACATTGTTGGAGGAGAGATCGAGGAGTACACGAGGCTGCTCTCCGAGGCTCGTCAGATGGCTGTCAGCCGGATGACGCGAGAGGCGGAGGACATGGGCGCGAACGCCATAGTGGGCGTGCGCTTCATGACCTCGGCCATCATGGGCGGCGCGTCCGAGATACTGGTCTATGGCACAGCCGTGGTCCTGGCGGAGGTAGAGGCGGAGTAGGCCGGGGGAGACCAGTCCGCTCACCCTGAGCGTGTCGAAGGGAGTGAGCGGACGGCAGTAGCATACCAGTGCCCGCTCAAATGGTTCGACAGGCTCACCATGAGCGGGCCGGAGACGCCTCACCAAGTAGACGTGACTTTAGTCCGCTCACCCTGAGCGTGTCGAAGGGAATGAGCGGACGGCAGTAGCATACCAGTGCCCGCGCAAGTGGTTCGACAGGCTCACCATGAGCGGTGGTTATCGCGTCCGCCCTACAGCGTAACCACCACGAGCTCCCCAACGCCCACGCACAGCGCGTCAGCCGCGCTCCCGTCACGCACTGCAATCTCCAGGCTGCCGCCGCTGCCGATGATCGCCAGTAGCTCGCCGCCCTCCGCGTAGGAGCGGCTGATGCCGCGGATGTGGCTGCCTCCCACCGTCACCTCCACGTCTCGCCCTGCGACGGGTTCGCCGCCAATCGTCGTCACCAGGTTGCCGAACCTGTCCACGTGCACAACGTGCCCCCAAATCTCATCGCCGCGGCGTCGTGGGTGCGGGATGCTGAGGCACGTCAACGACTCGACAGATTCTCCTACGTCCGCAGGCGGCAGGCCCAGCGACAGGTGAGCCGCCAGCGGCGCAAACACGTCCCGGCCGTGAAACGTGTCGCTTACAGGCTTGCGCCAAAGCGTCTCGTTTGACAGCCGGTAGACGGCGCACCCTGCCGGCACAGGCATCGAAACGGCCTGCAGGAAGCCTGAGCCGGCGATGGCCTCCTCGTACTCCGGCGCCTCCCTCACGGCGTAGGTGAGCAGGCCGTTGTCCGGCGCCAGGAATTGGCCCTCAGGCGTCACCAGGAGAATCGCTCTACGTTCGGTGCCGACGCCCGGGTCGACGACTGCTACGTGCACCGCGTCCGGCGTGAACACCCTGAACGCGCGGCCAAGCACGACCGCTCCTTCCGCGACGGCCTGCGGCTCCACCTCGTGCGTGACGTCGACGATTGTGGCCTGCGGATTCAGGCGCAGGATGACCGCCTTCATCTCCGCGACATAGGAGTCGCGCGTTCCGAAGTCGGTGAGGAGGGTGATCACGGGTGGCCTCTCTAGCGGCCTCCGGCACTCAGAATATGAACGGGGGGCGCACGGCGCTGAGAATCGCCAGCAGCGTGAACACGACGGCCAGCGCGATTGTGAGCTGGAACAGCGTCTTCTCCACGCCTCGGCGCGTGCGGAATGAGGCCTGCGCCGTGCCGAAGAATCCCGATCCCTGACCCCTGACCTGGATCAGAATGATGCCCACCAGCAGTATGGAAACCAGTATTGTTGCGGTCTGAAAGAATGCGTCCACTATCCCTTAGCTCCGGCCTTCAGGTTCTCCTCCAGGAGTCTTGTCACGGATGCGGGGTTGGCCCTGCCCCGCGTCTCCTTCATCACCTGTCCCAGGAGGAATTTGATGGCGGTCTCCTTGCCTCCAAGGTAGTCCTGCACAGCCTGCGAGTTGCTGCGAATCACCATGTCCACGGCCTCGACCAGCTGTGCGTCGTCGTTCAGCCGCGTCAGTCCCTGCTCCTCGGCGATGTCCATCGCGCCGCGCCCCGACCTGAACATATCCTCGAACACCGCCTTGGCCGCCGGGCCGCTGATCACGCCCGAGTCTATCAGGTCTGTGAAGTCCCGCAGGGCCTGCGGACTGATCAGCGACTCCTCAAGCTCGATGCCGGAGGCGTTGAGCAGGCCCGCCATGTCGCCCATCATCCAGTTGGCGATAGCCTTGGCCTTGGCTGGCATGGAGTCCCGCTTCAAGTCGCCCGCTCGCAGGCTCTGCTCGAAGTAGTCAGCCGTGTTCTTCGCGGCGGTGAGCAGGCCCGCATCGTACGCGGACAGGCCGTACTCGCTCACGAACCGGTCGCGGCGCGCGCCCGGCAGCTCCGGCAATCGCGCCGCAAGGCCATCCACCCACTCCCGGCTCACCGACAGCGGCGGCAGGTCCGGCTCCGGGAAGTAGCGGTAATCGTGGGCGAACTCCTTGGTGCGCTGCGGCATGGTCACGCCGCGTTCCTCCACCCAGCCGCGGGTCTCCTGCACCACGCGACCGCCCTCCTCAACCACTCTCGTCTGCCGCTCCACCTCGTACTCCAGCGCGCGAAAGACGGCGCGTAGGCTGTTCATGTTCTTGATCTCGGTGCGGGTGAACAGCTCGGTGCTGCCCGCGGGGCGAATACTCACGTTGGCGTCGCACCGGAAGCTGCCGTCCTCCATGTTGCCCGTGGACACGCCCAGGTACTGCAGGATGGCGCGCAGGTTCATCAGGTACTGCCGCGCCTCTTCCGGCGATCGCATGTCCGGCTCACTCACGGTTTCCATGAGCGGTACGCCGGAGCGGTTCACGTCGACGAGGCTGTAGCCTTCGCCGCTCGCGTCCTGCCGGTGCTGTAGCTTGGCCACGTCCTCCTCCAGGTGCACGCGGGCGATCCTGATGCGCTTGCGCTCTCCGTCCACGTCGATTGTGAGCCAGCCGTCTGAGGCGATGGGCTCATCGTACTGCGAGATCTGGTAGCCCTTCATCAGGTCCGGGTACGGGTAGTTCTTGCGGTGAAACTGGGTTGTCCCGGCGATGGATGCGTTGAGCGCGAGGCCGGTCATGATCACGCACTCAACTGCGCGACGGTTGATTACGGGCAGCACGCCGGGCAAGGCCAGGCATACCGGGCAGACCACGGTGTTGGGCGCACCCTGCACGTACTCCGCGGGGCAGGCGCAGAACATCTTGCTTCTGGTGAGGAGCTGCGCGTGCACCTCCAGACCGATGACTGTCTCGTATTTCGTTCCGTTGACCATGACCTTTCGAGGCCCTTAGCTTGCGGGCAGGCGCTAGTATAGCAAGCCGGAATCCGGCGGGCAAGGAAGCGGGCCCGCAGCGGCTGGCGGGCGGAGGGCCGCGCAGCTAGCCTACGCTCATCTTGTCCTGCCTGCGGGCGGCCACGGACTGCGTCAGGCGGTCGATGATGATGGCCAGGAACACGATGGCCAGGCCGGCGATTGCCCCGTTGCCGGACTGGTTCTTCTGCAGCGCACGCAGCACGTCGTCTCCCAGACCGCCCGCGGCCACCATGCTCGCGATGGTGACCATGGCCAGCGCCATCATCGTGGTCTGGTTGATGCCGGCCATGATAGTGGGCAGCGCCATGGGTATCTGCACCGTGGTCAGCAGCTGCCACGGCGACGCGCCGAAGGAGCGGGAAGCCTCCACCGTCTCCGCGGACACCTGGCGAATGCCCAGGTTCGTCAGCCTTATCACCGGCGGTACGGCGTAGATGATGGTGGCGAAGATTCCTGCCGGCTTGCCCAGCCCGAAGAAGAGAATGCCGGGCAGCAGATAGACGAAGCTGGGCATGGTCTGCATCCCGTCCAGGATAGGGCGCAAGAGGTAATCGGCGGTGCGGTTCCGGGCGGCCAGGATGCCAAGCGGCAGCCCGACGGTCACTGCAATGACCACCGCCACCACCATCAGCGCCACCGTGTCCATCATGTTCTCCCAGAGATCCATGAACCCGACAAAGAGCAGGGCCAGCGCCGCGAAGGCCGTGAGACCCCAGCGGCC
>DAOUKJ010000075.1:0-29275 GCA_034421435.1 Dehalococcoidia bacterium
ACATCCACAACCACGAGCCGACCCGGCCGCGCAAGCTCCTGCTGCATGCGAAGGAGATCGGCCACCTCTCCGGCGCAGCAGCGCAGAAGGGGCTGACGCTGGTACCGCTTCGAGTGTACATCAAGGGCCACTACGCCAAGGTGCAGGTCGGGCTGGCTCGCGGCCGACGGCTGCACGACAAGCGCCGCGCCATCATGGACCGCGACCAGGAGCGGGAGGCCGGCCGGGCCATGCGCGCAGCAGCGCGTGGGTGAGCACGGAGCCTTTCAGTGTCCCTTCCCCCCTCTGTGGGGGAAGGTTAGGATGGGGGGCAGAAAAGTCTACTGATCAGGCCCAGTTCACCCTCATCTCAATCTTCCCCCATCAAGGGGGAAGAGGTTATGTAGTCGTCTCCTTCCGCAAGCGGCGCCGCGTGCCGCCTCCGTCATTACGGCGGAAGCTGCAATCCAGGGGTCGGGGATAGACCCCTGCCTGCGCGGGGGAATAGCAGTGTAGGCTCCACTGCCCCACGCCGGCAGCCCGCGCGTGCTATAATGAGAGTGTTGGATCATCACATGGGGACGCGTGGTCTCGACAGGGGGTGGTCTCGCGGAATTGCAGGCCGGGGCGCCGTCTGCCCCGTCAACAAGTCGGCAAAAAAGTAACTGGCGAAAAGCAAGTAGCCCTGGCGGCCTAACACGGCTGCCACGTCCACCCTCACCTCTCCTCGAAGGTAAGGAGTGGGCGCCATAAGTCGAGGTGCAGCCCGCGCAACGCCGGTAGCGAGGGACCAAGACCACCGGCTGGCTCCCCGGGAACCCCGGCCGGCAGGGGACCCTGAGAGCGAGAACTAATCGCCGGACAAGCCTGTAGCACATTCCAGCGGGAAGCTCTCTGGACGGGGAGTTCGACTCTCCCCCGTCTCCACCAACATTGAGTCTCACGAAATCGCGACGTTGCGGGCCCACTGTGCACCCGCCACACACCGCCTCCGAACGCGCGCCAACTAGCGCCAGATCTCACCGCCGTAAGCAATTCTTAAGGAAACTCCCGCGTTCCGCGATTTGCACGCCGCCTTTAGGGTGTTATCATCATGGTACAGGCATTCGTGACTGAGGAAGAGTGCAGAGCTTGAGCGCTACACACACAACCGCGGCCACCCGGAGCAGCACGGCGTTTCGCGTCCTAGCGCTGGCAGCGGTGTTGCTGCTCGCAGTGAGCGCGGCGTGCAGCTCCGACCCGGACCCAACCGCGACCACTCCTCCGACGGCAACCACCCCACCAACTGTGGCGCCGGCCGCGACGGCAACAACCGAGCCTATATCCGACCCGATCGCGACGGCGACGGTTCAGGACTCTGGTACTGTCGGCGTGACGGAAACGCCGACCGCGGCCCCTGACCCCGAGGCGACGGTCTCCGGCGAACTCGCCCCCTCACCCATACCAACGCAGCCTGCCGCAACAGAGGCGCCCACCGCAGTGGCGGCCCCCGATGCGCCTCCGGTGGGTGTCAACGTAGGCAACACACTGCCCCACTTCGAGATGACTCTTGCGGACGGATCGAGGGTCTCGACCGATGTGCTGGCGGCTCAGGGGCAGCCCGTCTTCCTCTACTTCTGGGCAACGTGGTGACCGGTATGTCGCGCCGAGTTGCGGCGCCTGAAGCAGGACTACCCTGAGTACGCCGACCGCGTTGATCTCTACGCCATTGGCCAGGACGTGACCGAGGGAGTGGGCAGGCTTGAGGACTACCGGTCCAGGGAGCAGCTTCCCTTCCCGGTTGCCGAGGTCGACAACAACGTGCTGCGAAGCCTGGAGATAGTCAGGCAGTCCACAAAGGTCGCCGTCGACCACAACGGTGTCATCGTCTATCGCGCCGGCATTGGCGAAGGCGAGAGTGAGTGGGCCAAGGTCTTCTCCGACTTGGCCGCCGGCGCCGGCAGCTAGCCGGATCATCCCACGACTGCCGCTTCCTAACCACTATCGTCCGCTCCCGCCCTTCGACGGGCTCAGGGTGAGCGGACTGCTTACTGCCCGCTCATGGTGAGCCCCGTCGAACCATTTGAGTGGGCGCCTCTTATCCCTCATGACACCGCTCACACCCTTCGACAAGCTCAGGGTGAGCGGACTGTCCCCTGCCCGCTCATGGTGAGCTCCGTCGAACCATATGAGTGGGCAGTGCTCAACACTCCGTTACACCGCCCACGCCCTTCGACAGGCTCAGAGTGAGCGAACTGTCCCATGCCCGCTCATTGTGAGCGTGTCGAACCATTTGAGCGGGTGCAGCCTAGCCCTCATGACACCGCTCACGCCCTTCGAGAAGCTCGGAGCCTGCCCCGCACTTGATACGGGGATGAGCGGTGAGGAGCCTCCTGACCTAAGGGCTTGACAGCGCCAGCACGTCCGTTCTATAATGGCCTCCAAAAGGGAGGTGATGGCAATGGTGGGAAGCGCTCTACTCATACCAGACATCGAAATCGCATCGGCAATCGTTACCGCGGCAACACCGGTGGCTGAGCGGGTGGTGATCAGGCTCCACGGCAACAGTGACGACGTGAGGTCCGCCGCGGCGCGCCTCCGCATCGACCTCAACTGGGATCGCGCAGAACGCCTTCCCGCCGACGCCTGCTCCGTGGAGGGCAGGCTCACAGTCGCTGAGTCGCCGCGGCTCTTCCTCTAGCAGGCATCGCGCCGCCCGCGAGCGGTTGACCTCACAGGTCGCAGGGCATAATATGCCAATGGCACTGCCATGACCCGGCCCGGCCGCTGGCTGCGCCGGAGGCGTTTTCCCATCCCGTTTGGCGGAGCTGAGGGATGGCCGCGTTCGTCGAGAGCATTCCAGGCGTCAGGCGCGTCTTCTATGGCTGGTGGATCGTTGCCGTCGGCATCACCATCGCTATTCTGAACGGCGCTTTCTACACTTACGGCTTCGGCATTTACTTCGTTCCGCTTCTCCACGAGCTTGGCGCAAGCCGCGCGGCCCTCGGCGGCGTTGTGGGCCTTGCGAGACTCGAAGGCGGCCTGATCGCGCCCCTCGCCGGCTGGCTCATCGACCGCTACGGCCCCCGTCCCCTGCTCTACTTCGGCATCATCACGATGGGCATTGCCTTTCTCCTTCTCAGCATGATTACCTCCCTCTGGATGCTGTACGCCGTCTTCATGATCATTGCCACGGCGTCCAGCTTTGGCGGCGGGCGTCCCATCAACGTCGCCGTTGCCAACTGGTTCGTACGCAAGAGGGCCAGGGCGCTGGGCATACTGCTCGCCGGCATTGGCCTGGGCGGCAGCGCCGTCGTCATCGTTGGCTGGCTGACGCAGATGTACGGCTGGAGATCGGCCGCCGTGATGGCCGCCCTGGCGTACTGGGCAATCGGCATACCGCTGGTCTCGCTGGTGCACCACAGGCCGGAGCAGGTCGGCATGCACCCGGACGGCGAGCCGCTCCCGGCCGAGACCTCAAGGCGCGATCGCTCCGGAAACCTTGAGCCTCTAGAGATAGAGCTCACGCCGCGGCAGGCGCTCAGGTCGCTGTCGTTCTGGATGCTGGCCATCGCATTTGCGAGCTGGTCCGTCACCGTCACCGTCGCTGCCATCTACCACGTCCCGTTCCTCATCGAAGAAATGGGCGCAAGTCCGGTGAACGCCGCCACCCTGGCCTCCATCACGCTCCTCATCTCGGTGCCCGGCCGCGTCTTCTTCGGCTGGATCGGCGACATGATGAACATCCGGGTCCTGCTGGCAATTCTGCTGCTCGTGCAGGGCATCGGAGTGCTGGCGATGTCGATGATCCCGAGCCTTGGCTGGGCGCCGCTCTACATCGCGCTGCTTGGCCCCGCCTACGGAGGCTCGGCAGCCTTGCGACAGGCCATCGTGGCCCACTTCTACGGCAGGCGCAACTTCGGCACCATCAGCGGGCTTCTGCAATTCGTAGACCTGCCGGGTACAGTTGCCGGGCCCATTTTCGTGGGGTGGATGGTGGACACGTTTGACAGCTACCGGCTGGGGTTCCAGACGGTGGCCCTGTTCCTAGCGCTGGGAGCGGTGGCGCTGTTCATCGCTCGGCGGCCACGCCTGCCTCTGGAGCCTGAGGAGGCTGACGCAGCCGGCTCGTCTCCCCCTGCGGAGTCTCACGGCAGGAGCTCCTGAGCAGCACACGACGGCAGGCAGGTGGTGCGCACCCCTGCTCCGCATTTGTAGTTGAACTGACGGACTATCGACGGAAGGGAGAGACAATGCCGGAACTCGACGGCCTGCTCGCACAAGTGAGCGCACACCGGGACGAGATCATCGCGCTGGAACAAGAGCTGGTGCGAATACCCTCGGTGAACACCGGCGTCATGCCCACCGGCAACGAGACGGAGGTGTGCCAGGCGGTCCAGCGGCGACTTGCTCAGGAGGGCATCGCGTCCGAGATACTCGAAGCTGTGCCGGGCCGCGGCAACCTCATCGCCAGGCTGGAGGGTCGCTCCGGCAAGACGGGCCTGATGTTCATGTCTCACACGGACGTGGTGCCGGTGGAGGATGAAGGCAAGTGGAAGCACCCTCCGTTTAACGCCGCCATTGACGGCGACCGCATCTTCGGCCGTGGCTCATCGGACTGCAAGGGCCTGCTCACGGCCCAGATCATGGCCATGACACTGCTGAAGCGCAACGGCGTGGAGCTTGCCGACAGCCTGTTGCTGGCCTCCGGCGCCGACGAGGAGCACGGCGGCCGGTACGGGTTCGGCTGGCTGGCACAGCATCACCCGGAGAAGATCGCAGCGCCATTCGCTGTGAACGAGGGCGGCGGCGTGCCCGTGAGAGTGGGAGCAGGCTTTGCATACGTCCTGGGCACGGGCGAAAAGGGACGCCTGCAGGTGGAGATCGACATACGCGGGACCAGCGCCCACGCCTCGGTTCCCTGGCGCGGCACCAACGCTCTCTACGCCCTGTCGCAGGTGCTGACGCGCATCGAACAGTACGAGCCTGAGCGGGACACCTCCGTCGAGGTCTTCCGTCACCTTTCCGATCTGGCAATCGAGCACCTGGCCTCCGCCTCCAACGTGGACGAGATAATCGCCGAGCTGGAGCCTCAGAACCCGTCCCTGGCCAGCGTGCTCAAGGCGCTCTCTCGCATGACCCTGACGCCCACGATGGTCCGCGGCGGCATCAAGTCCAACAGCGTGCCGGAGTCCGTAAGGCTGACCTGCGACGTGCGAACCCTGCCGCACCAGGACGAGGCGCATCTCCGCGAGGAGCTTGGCAGGCTTCTGGAGGGCATCCCGGGCGTGGACTTCCAGGTGGACTACATGGCGGTGCCCAACTCCTCGCCATTCGAGACCGACTTTGCGCAGCGGATCAGGCTTGCCACCGCCAACGCGCTGGGCTTGAACGACGTCCAGATGGTGCCCTCCATCAGCACCGGCTTCACGGACTCGCGGTTCACCCGGTCGCTTGGCACCGTCACCTACGGCTACAACGGAGCGCACCCGGACGACGACCCGCAGCTCTCGTTCATCCACGGCACCAACGAGTCCATAGGCATCAAGAGCCTGCTCAACAGCACAAGGGTGATGCTCGCCCTGGCATACGACATGCTGGCCGCGCGCTAGCTGCGGCCAAGACACCTTGTCTCAGCGGTTGACAACGCCACGCCGTCAAACTACGATGGCTCTTGCGACGCAACTCTCTTCCCTGCCCGGCGCCGCCTCGCTTTTACCACGGCTCAGGATGAAAGGAGGAACCCATGACCAGTCAGGAAGGACCGCCAGTTGGACCTCTGGGAACACACGCGACGGTGGTAGGTGGAGCGGCCGCTCCCCTGGCAGGCGACGCGGATCACCTGATGCACACCACAATGGCCCCGTACGGGGTTGTTCCAGTGCCTACCGCAGAGTTCCAGCCCTATTGGGACGGCGCCAAGGAGGGCAAACTGATCCTCCAGAAGTGCCTGGAAGAGGACTGCCTGAAGTACAACCATCCTCCCGTGGCCGTTTGCAACTACTGCGGCGACCGCGATGCTGAGCTGAAGTGGGAGGAGGTCAGCGGACGGGGCACCCTCTACAGCTACTACATCTGCTACGACACCTCCGTTTCCGGCTTCGAGGAAAAGGTGCCCTACGCAGTCATCATGGTGGAGCTTGAGGAGCAGCCGGACCTGCTGGTGATGAGCAACATCCTCAACTGCCGGTATGACGCAGTTGGGGGCGGACTCGACACGGGCATGCCCCTGGAGGCAGTCTTCGACAAGGTGAACGACGAGATCAGTATTCTCCAGTTCCAACCGCGGTCGACCTAGCCGCGCGCACCCGTCCTGTGGCTTGAGGCCAACGCAGGTCTCACAGAAAGAAGGGAGGGCATTATGCCAATCGAGTTCCCCAAGGGAAAGAGACCCGTTTTCGTAGGGTCTGGAAGCACCATGTGTCGCCGCTACTTCGAGGGGACCAAGTCCCATAGGGCCAACGAAGCGGCCCTGATGGCCATCGAAGATGCCGGCCTGACGGTGGACGACATAGACGGCATATACATCTGGGCCGACCCCAACTGGGGCCCCAGTCAGCGGGGGGACATCAATGTCTGGCTGGACGTGCCTCACATGATGTCCGTGGTGAACTGGAATAACATCAGGCACTGGATCCAGACGGACAGCCCGGCTGCCGGCTCATGCGCGGGCCCACAGCTTGCGGCGATGGCCCTGGGCGCAGGCGTGTGCAACTACGCGCTCGTCATCCGCACCGGTCACCACCCGGCGGGAGTCCGATACCGCCAGGTCAGTGGGAGAACGGCAAGCGGTTCATCCGCTCTCACTAACGTGTACGGCCACGGCGTCGGAGGCGCAGGCCAGGCCGTTACCTACCAGCGCTACCTGGCGAAGTACGGCGCCAAGCGCGAGGAGATGGCCGGCTACGTGCTCAACGCCCATCGCAACGCACAGCTCAACCCCTATGCGGTGTGGAACGGCCGCCAGATCACGTACGACGACTACATCAACTCCCGCCTCATCGCCTACCCCATGTGCGTGTTCGACAACGACATGCCGGTGGACGGAATCCAGGCCGTGGTAATGACCACGGAGGACCGCGCCAAGGACACGCCCCATCCGGGCGGGTACATATCGGGCATGGCGGCCATACCCATGCACCGGAAGCGGGGCGGCGTCGTTGACTCCCTGGAGGCACAGGAGGAGATGAACGACTGGCAGTCCAAGAACCTGTACGAGAGCGCGGGACTGAAGCCGGAAGACGTGGACCTGATACACGTGTACGACGGTTTCAGCCCAATGGTGTGGATGTGGCTGGAGGCGTTCGGTTTCGCCCCGCGAGGTGAGGCTCACTCGTGGTGCCAGCCGGAGAACATAGCCCTTGAGGGCTATCATCCGCTGAATACGGCCGGGGGCAACCTGGGCAACGGTCGAATTCACGGGATGACGCACGTCTGGGAGACGGCGCAGCAGATGATGGGGACCGCAGGGCCCAGGCAGCTGCCACACCCGGAAGGCGCGCTGAAGAAGCTGGACGTCGCCCTGTGCGAGACCGGCCCATTCGGCAGCGCATCGAGCTTCATCTGCACCCGCGAGTAGCGGCAGCAGCGCGAGGGCCGGACTCGCTGGGACTACACGGCTGGCCCGGCCCTCGCACAAACCCGGCGGACTGGAGAGGGTGACTTGAAGATCGGCATCATTTCAGACCTTCACTGCGACCTTCAAGCACTGGAGACGGCGCTTAAGGAGTTGAGGGGCGTTGACCAGATCATATGCGCCGGGGACCTGAACCTCCAGTACCGCTTCTCCAACGAGATCTCGGAGCTGATGCAGAGGTATCACATTCCTGTTGTCCGGGGCAACCATGACACGGCCATTCTCTCCTCAGCGGGTCTGATGCTGCGCAACTCCGGGCAGATCAAGCCGGAGAACCTGGCACACCTTCGCCAGATGCCGCTTGTGCTCGAGTGGAACATCGACGGCAGGCGCGTGATGATGCTGCACACCAGCCCGCTGGACCCGACCGGCGGCGAGCACGGCGGTCGCGCAGGCGTGTTCCTGCCCGGCGAGGGCGACCGGCTGGCGCCGCCTCCTTCACCGGATGGGGGCGACGGCATGGTTGCAGGCAGCGGAACGGACGACAACCTGAGCGCTGCTGGTCGCCTGGCCAAGATACCCAACCACATGCTGCCGGAAGCAAAGGCGGACGTCTTGATCGTGGGTCACACCCACCGCACGATGGTCACGAACGTGGGCAAAACGCTGATAATCAACCCCGGCTCGCTGGGGCAGCCGCGCGACCCCAAGAAGTCGACGCTGCGCACCTACGCCATCCTGGACACCTCCACCTGGGATGCCACGATCCACGGATTCGAGCAGGCGCGGGACAGCTGGGGTTAGCGGCCCCCTGCCCCGCTCCGTCAGCTCAGGCGCGCTATCAGTTCATCCTCAGACGAGAAGTCGTACTCCCGCTGCTTGTCCAGCCCCTGCGACGTGAACCACTCGTACGTCTGCTCCACTGCCGACTCGAACGTGTACTCCGGCTCGTAGCCGATGTGGTTGCGCAGCTTGCTCATGCCGAACACCGTGCTCTCGTCCCAGCGATGGATGTACGGCGCCAGCCGCTGAATGAGCGGGCGCCGCTGGTCCGCCGAAATCTCGTCCATCACCTCCGCAGGCACGAACAGCTTGTCTGCGTCCACGCCCACGGCCTGCGCGCAGGTGTCCACGTAGCCCTCATCGCTGAAGTAGTCCTTGCCAGTGATGTTGTAAATCTCGCCGTAGGTGCGCGGGTTTAGCGCCATCATGCGCATCGCCCTCGCCTCGTCGTCAACGTGGCCTATCTGGCTGAGCGTGGTGCCGCGGCCCGGAATGAGTATCTTGCGACCAAGCAGGAGCCGCATGAACATCCGCTGCTCGCGATCGATGATGCCGTTGTCCGGCCCGAACACCATTGAGAATCGCGCCACCGACATCGGGAAGCGCCGCTCCCTGAACGCCCTGGTCAGGTAGTCCTCGCAGATGAGCTTGTTGCGCCCGTAGTCCGACTGGCGGGGCGTGCTGTCCACCGCAAAGTGCTCGTCGATGGGCAGGATGTTCGTCGCGGCGTAGACGACCGTGGAGCTTGCGAAGATGTAGTGCCCCGTACGACCCTCGAAGATGTCGACCATGCTCTGCACGTCCTCCAGCACGTAGGCGCTGATGTCGAATACCACGTCGAAGTCCTCTGCGCCGAGCACCTCCTTCAGCTGCGCGTGGTCCTTCCTGTCGGCGTACAGGCGACGCACCTCCCTGGGCAGCTTCGCCTCTGTCATACCGCGGTTTAGGGTGGTGACCCGGTGCCCGCAGCGCACCAGCTCATGCACCAAGTGAAGCCCGTTGAATCGAGTGCCTCCCATAACCAGCGTGTTCATTCTCGACCTCCTGTGTGGGTCCCGGTTACGTTGTATCGCCGGATTCGCCCGCCCGCTCGAGCAACAGGCCCAGCATTGAGCGCTGCGACCATGCGGGCAGCCCTATTCTAGCCCGCGCACGCGCCGCAGTCGAGGGGGCGGCGCGCCAGTCCCGAACGCCCGCCGCTTATCGCCACAGTAGCCCCGGTCACCAGTTGCCCCACTGGAAGGCCGCGAGGGGCGGCATCGCAATCAAGGGATCCGAAGCGGCTGGGGGCTGAAGCGCACAGTGCGCGCTGGGAGTGCTGCATTCGTGCAACGGGGCGTCACGGCTCTCACCGAAGCTACGCTTCGTAGCCTCTCCTCCGGGAGAGGCAGCCCTGTCCTGATAGACAGGGCTGTGAGAGCCGTGACGCCCACCCTGCGTGCGCGAATCGCGGCTGCTGAGAGGCGAACAGTGGCGCTGTACGACGAGACATCCCAATCGCGCCGCCGGACGGCTGAGGCCCGCGATGGCCCTAGATTGCGGCTTCCGCCGCAATGACGGTCGCAGGGCGGCGGCCGCATCGCTCGCCGGAGCCGCTACAATGTACGACAGCCAAACGCGGGAGGGCCGCCGAATGATCATTGTTGTGCCGGACGACGCCGTAGGCATAGTCGCGGCCTCAGGTCTGGAGACGCGGCTGAGGGAGCTTGGCGAGCTGCACGTCTACACCTCAGGCGCGTACTCGGAGGCGCTGCTTGTGGAGCGCGTCGCCGACGCCGACGTGGCGCTGACCCTGGCGGCCAGCCCGTTCACCGAGGCCGTCCTGGAGGCCTGCCCGCGGCTGAGGCACATTGCGGTGTTTGGCATAGGCGTGGACAACATTGACTTTGAGGTCTGCCGCCGGCGTGGCATCACCGTCACTAACACGCCCGCCTACTCCGCAGCCGTCGTAGCCGAGAAGGCCATCGCGCTAGCATTGGCGGTCACTCACCGCATACCCTCGCTCGACGCCGCGGTTAGGCGCGGCGAGTGGCCACAGCGGCAGGTTGGGCAGCTGTATGGCGCAACGCTGGGCGTGGTGGGCACAGGCCCCATCGGGCAGCGCGTCATCGCGCTGGGAACCGGTTTGGGCATGGACACAGTCGCCTGGACGCGCAACCCGTCCGGGGAGCGAGCGCGGGCCTACGGCACGACATTCGTGAGTCTGGATGAACTGCTGGCTCACTCTGACGTGGTGTCGCTTCAGCTGCCGCTCAGCGCGGAAACCGAGGGGCTGATCGGAGCGCGTGAGCTGGCGCTGATGAAGTCGACCGCAATACTGGTCAATGTCGGCCGCGGCGCGGTCGTGGAAGAGGACGCTCTTGTCGCAGCACTACGAGACGGCCAAATCGGCGGCGCAGGACTGGACGTGTTTGCGACGGAACCGCTGCCCGCTAGCCATCCGCTCACCACGCTGGACAACGTGGTGCTCTCCCCTCACAACGCGGCCAATACCCCGCAGGCCAACCGGGCCGGACTGGAGCTAGCCATCCGCAACATTAGCGACTGGCAGCGGGGAACGCTGGCCAACTCTCTTGATTGAGCGTGCGCCGCGACGCGCCCAGCCAGGCTCGACGCCGCGTCCCAGGCAGTGAGACTAGGCCTTCTCCTCCGGCACGAACCTGATGGAGAGGGAGTTCACGCAGTGACGCGTGTTCTTTTCAGTCAGCCGCTCGCCAAGAAAGACGTGGCCGAGATGACCGCCGCACTTGGTGCATACGATCTCAATGCGCATGCCGTCCGGGTCCGGCAGGCGGGTGACTGCGCCCGGCACCTCGTCGTCGAATGCGGGCCAGCCGCAGAAGGCTTCGAACTTGTCCTTCGAGCGGTATAGCTCAGCGTCGCAGCGACGGCAGATGTACTTGCCTGCCTCGAAGAAGTCGTCGTACTCGCCGGAGAAGGGTCGCTCCGTCCCCTTCATCTCGAGGACGTACCACTCCTCCGGTGTCAGCTTGTTGTATGCTACATTGGTCATGTTCCACCTCCGATCGATTGTACCCGTGCGCCACGGCTAGACCTCGTACCGCTCCACCTGCGCGGGTGATACCCTCAACGACGCCAGGTCGATGCCGCGCTCCCGCAGCACCTGCCCGTGGACGGTCAGTGCGTCCTGGTCAGTCCACCGCTCCATGAGCGCGAACTGGTCCGGCTGCTCCGTGCTCTGGTACAGCTCGTACTGCTCGCATCCCGGCTCCTCGCGGACGCTTGGACTCAGCTCGGCGAACGTGGCGATGAGCTCTTCGCGCTTGCCCGGAGCAGCCTCCATGTTTACTATGAGTCTGACAGTCATCGGTTCCCTCCTCTATTAGATGCGGTTTGTCGCGGTTTGAACCTGACTATAGTCTCAAGTATCCGACAAATGGAGCCGCCAATGCAATCCTGCCCGCGCAAGTCATGAGCAATCCCTCCGAGGCCACAGCATTTGTGCCCAGCGCCAGCCCGCTGCGCTGGCTGATGCTAGCGTTGGTGTGGCTGCTGTATGTCTCGTTCGGGGTCACTGCGGGCACCATCGCACCGCTCGTCGACCCCATCGTCAACGACCTGGGCATGACCTACAGCCAGATGGGGCTGGTGCTTGGAGCGTGGCAGTTGGTATACATCGGGACCGCATACCCGCTCGGCGCGCTCATAGACCGGCTTGGCGTCAGACGCTCGCTCGGAATCGGCATATTCGTCGTCTGGCTGTCGCTCGTGCTACGCGGCCTGGCCGTGGACTTCCCGACGCTCTTTCTGGCCGTCGCGCTGTTCGGCGTGGGCGGCCCCATCATCTCCGTCGGAGCTCCCAAGGTCGTCTCATTGTGGTTCCAGGGCAACCAGCGGGGCCTGGCCGCCGGGATCTACACCACGGGCCCGATATCCGGCATGGCCATCGCGCTTGCCACCGCGGCCGGCGTGGTGATGCCCCTGACCGGCACATGGCGCGGTATATCGCTCGTTTACGGCGCAGTGGTGCTGGTCATCATGCTGTTGTGGTGGGCGCTGGCCCGAGACGTACAGGCACCGGAGGACTCCGAGACCCGCCCGGACTCCGCGCCCGTCTCGGCGTTCGGCGTGCTGCGCGAGCTGCTGCGCATCCGGAACGTCCAGATCATCGTGGTTCTGGCCATTGCCACTTTCCTGCTGAACCACGCCCTGAACAACTGGCTCCCTACCCTGCTTCAGGACCGCGGCATGACCCTATCACAGGCCGGCTCGTGGACCGCGGCCTCCACGCTGGCGGGAATCATAGGACTGCTGGCAATACCGGCCGTGGCGCGTCAGGGACGGAGAGCGATCGCCATGGCGCTGATGCTACTGATTGCCGCCGTCACGGCGCTTGGGCTCGTGACGCTGGCCGGCGCGCCGCTCGTCGGCGCTCTCGTGTTGTCGGGCGTGGTCAGGGCGCCCATGATGCCGGTGCTCACGCTCATTCTCATGGAGACGCGCGGCGTTGGGGCAGTCCGCATGGGCGCGGCCGGAGGTCTGTTCTTCGCGGCTGCGGAAATAGGCGGGTTCGGAGGGCCGTTCCTGCTGGGAGTGATCCTGGACGCGGTCGGCTCGCTCGCGCCCGGAGTGCTGTTCCTGGCAGGTCTGTCGGCCGTACTCGCGCTGACACTGCCCTTCATCCGGGAGCAGCGCTGAGGCTCTCCTACGTCCGCGTCTGCAATGCGGGCGGCTTGGCCAGCAGCAGCAGCACGCTCGCGATCATCACGGCGGCCGAGAAGATCAGGAATATCACGGTGTAGCTACCTAGGACGTCATATGCCACTGAGGCAACGAACGGCCCGGACGCGTTGAACACCATCTGAATCGGCCACACAACGCCGCGGATAGCGCCAACGTTGTCCCTGCCGTAGAAGTCGGCGAATATGATCTGCTGGAGTATGAACATGCCTCCAAAGGACAGGCCGTAGTAGATGCCCCACAGGATCGCCTGCCATGCATGCTCCACGAACAGCAGAAGGACGAAGCCAAGGCTCATCATGGCCAGAATGCCCACCAGTGTGCGCCTGGCAGTGATGCGCTCTGACAGGAATCCGGTCACGATTGAACCTGCTCCTGCACACATGGAGAGAATCGCCACAGCAAGCACAGCGTAGCCTTCCCCTATGCCCTGGTCGGTCATGAACGGGAGCATGTGCAGGTTCAGCGCAGGCGCCGCCACGAAGACCAGCGAGAACGCCACCACCAAGAGGTAGAACGAGGGGTGCCTCAACGCCTGCTCCCTGGTCAGCGACGTCTCCTCGCGTGGGGCGCTTGCAGTGCCCGCGGCGACCGCCTCCTCTCGCCTCCTCGCCTCGTCCGGGTCCGCCCCGTCCGGCAGAAGGCCCATGTCCTCCGGCCTGCGTCTCAGGAAGATGGCGATCGGAATCATGGACACAACCCACATCAGTATCCCGGCGACTGCCGTCGCCAGCCTCCAGCTGCCCTGCGACACCAGGTACTGCACGTAGAGTGGCGTGACCGCGTTGCCGATACGCTGGCCGAGTCCGCCAAGGGCCACGGCGCGACCGCGCTTCTCCACGAACCACTTGGGCACCACCACTCCCAGCGCCAGCGCCAGCACGCCCATAGTCAGGGCTCGACCGACAATCTGCAGGAAGTAGAACTGCCACAGCGCCTGAATGAAGGCCATCAGTACCAGGGAGCTACCCAGCACCGCGAACGAGATCGTGAGGATCCAGCGCGCGCCCAGCCGGTCGATCATGGGGCCTGCCTTGAGCGCCACAATCCCACCCATCAGAGTGCCCAGCAGCGTGGAACCGGTGAACACGGTGCGCGTCCAGCCGAACTCCTCGGTCATGGGCTTGAGGAATACCCCGAGTATCGGGTAGGACTCCGCGCTCTGCGTGAAGCCGCCGAGTCCAATGACGACAACAATCACCCACCCGTAGTAGAACCCGCGCTTGCGGGTTTCGGGCGTAGCGGGAGGCTTGTCTTCACGCATGTTGACGCGGGAGCTCCTCGCCCCACACTCTTGCCACGGCGAACTGAATCTTGTTCTCGAACCGCTGAATCAGCTCGCGATTCGCCCAAATGATGGACTGCTCCGCTTCAACGTCAGAAACGAGTCCTTTGAGAAGGGTTTCATCGTCCGGCAGAGGGATGGGAATACCACTCAATGCGTTTTGATTGAGCTTGGGCTGTGCTGAACCAGTGACATATTCCTGAAGGTTAACCGAATTGAGATAGCATTCAACATACTTCTGGACATATGGAGTCCTGAACTTTAGGACGTGAGCGTGATTGTTCACCCAACTTTTGCCAGAGACTGAGAAGGCGATGGGGGTAGAACGCGCCAACAGATTTGCACCATCCTCTGAAACGAGAAGAATATCCTCATCAAATATGTAGTCGTTGACGAAATCAACAACCCCTGATGCTCCGTAGTAAGGTATGGGCCCCGGCTTCCTAAGTTCTTTGGATACCGGAACACGTCGGGAGTCAAGATTGTTTGCTAGGCTGCCAAGTGAGCATTCCGGCCACTCCGGGTCAACCGCTATATGTGGCTGGTAGTTTTCCACCACAGCCCGCGCCCCATCTATGACCTTCTGGTAGCCCTCTATCTCTGCTACAAGTTCACGCTGCACTTCCAGCGGTGGCAAGGGGATTTGAAAAGTTGCCAGTCCAGTCCTAGTGATTTGCGGTTGAGCCGACCCTGTAATGGCAAAAGTCAAATCTGAGCCCTTTAGGAGCGCATAGAGATAGGACTTGGAAATTCTCCGATCTTTGGGCGTTGCCACCATAGCGTTGCCAGTAATCCAGGACTTTGGCTCAGACAAATTTACTGTTCCACATGTCGCACCTCGACAGGTGATCAAGACTTCCGATTCCTCGTGATTGTAATGGTGATAACGACCGATTATTCCGTTAGCACCGAACACAGGATAGTCGCCTTCTTCAGCAATATCCTTTTGTGTGATTGTCTTTGGCTGGTATAGTTCGCATACATCCAATAACCTAACGATCGGCCACTTGGCTTTCGTACGAATACCATTTTCCCTGTACCTCTCCCCGCTCAGGTAGTATTCTCCGCCCGCCTCAATTTTCTGCTTCTTTACCACCGTACCCAAGGTGGCCCGGAAATCCTCCATTGACAGGTTTTCCCGTATGCGACCCAGGTACTCTCCAAGCTCGGCTTGTACCTTGGGAAGGTCATTTTGTGCTATGGTACGGCGTTGCGCGCCTAGGTCGAAACCGTCGTTTTCTACCTTGAAGAAGGCGATGGCGTCCGTCTGTTTGGCTAATGACCGGTCAAGGATCAGGATGGACGTTTTGACGCCGGAGTAGGGCCTGAATACACCAGCGGGGAGGGACACAACGGCCACCAGGTAGTTCTCCACCAGCATTTTGCGTAGCAGCTTGTAGGCCGTCTGGCTCTGGAAGATGATGCCCTCTGGGACTATGATACCGGCCCTACCACTGGCGCTCAGGTGCTCTGCCATATAGTCCACGAACAGCACCTCGCTCCGCTTGGACTTGACCGAAAACCTGTTGTGGGGACGTATTCCACCTCTCGGCGACATGAACGGGGGGTTGGCCAGGATTACGTCTGCGTACTCGTTCCAGCGGTCCTCGCTGGTGAGGGTGTCGTACTCGTGGATGTGTGGCTCCCAGAACTCGTGCAAGTACATGTTTACCAGCGAGAGGCGCACCATGTCCGGGGAGATGTCGTAGCCACTGAAGTTGCTCACCAAACGGCCGCGCTCGTCGGGCGTGAGCGTGCTCTGGCCGTCGTCATCCGTGTTGGCTGCCAGGATGTGCTTGTAGGCAGATATGAGAAACCCGGCGGTTCCGCAGGCCGGGTCCAGTATCGTCTCGTCCTTCTTTGGGTCCACAACGGCGACGATGAAGTCGATGATGTGGCGAGGAGTGCGAAACTGCCCGGCATCGCCCTGGGAATCCAGTACCGAGAGCAGGTACTCGTAGGCGTCGCCCAGCCGCTCTGAGTGATCGTAGGTGAACTCGTTGATGACCTTGAGAAAGGCCCGTAGGGTCTCCGGGTCGCGGTAGGGCAGGAAGGCGTTGTTGAAGATGTCCCGGAACAGCTGTGGTATGCCGGGGTTCTCCGGCATGCGAACTATGGCCTCGGCGTACAGGTTCAGCATGTCGTGCCCGCCGATGCCGGGCTGCATCAGCTTGGCCCAACCGTATCTGGCGAAATCACCGGCGAAGAACGTCCTCTCCCCGCCCAACTCCTCGCTCGCGGCATCCATATCGTCCATGAACTTGTAGATCAACGCGATGGTGATCTGCTCCACCTGGCTCTTGGGGTCCGGGACCTTCCCAACGAGTATGTCGCGGGCGGTGTCTATGCGTCTTTTCGTATCAGCGTCCAGCATGGTCTCCTCTATGCTGCGAACTGGTTCAATGAAACGTAGTCCTTGACGTACTCGGGAACGAGGGTCCGAAAGCGTTCAGGCACCGCCCGGTAGTCCTCCAGCGAGAACTCGGCGTTGGTGGCGAGGTAGGTGAAACGCTTCCTGTCGATGGCGTCGCGCGCAGTGCCGCTGGTGACGTACGCCTTGAAGAAGGTCCTGATTGCCGGTATGGAGCTGGAGTACCTCGGCTGGTGATAAGCGACGAACTTGTCGAATTCCTCATCAAGCAGCTCGTCCTTGGACTTGAAGGATGGGATGAGGTCGAATACCCTTTCGAGGATTTCCCGCAGGGAAATCCGGCGGTCTACAGCCACGGCCTTTCGCAGCTTGTCCAGGGTGTAGTAGTCCTCCGGCTTGTCCAACACCTCCCGACTCACGTAGTCGATGACCCGATCCCACTGACCGGCATCAACAGCCTCTTTGACGACATTGTCCGCCCGAACGGTGTCCGCAAACCTGTCGAACAGCATTCGGTCCACCTTCATGCCCTCCAGGCCAATGGTCTGTTCACTGATAGTGGAGAGGATGTCCCTGCCCAGGTGCTCGTAGGCATAGACTATCGTCGGACCTCCGCCATTCCCGCCTCCCTCTTGCTCGCCGGGCTTGGGCCTCGGCACCCTGATTACCTCGTCGTAGTTGAACTCAGTCTCGAAATACTCGCAGTTGGCAAAGAAGTCGAAGAGCTTGAAGCCGGTCTTGTCCGGCTGGGCCACGTTGTCAGCCAGGCTGGAGTCATGCAACTGTTCCAGGAAGCCATGCCTGCGCGTGCCCCGGCCCTTAATCTGCACAAAGTCGGTAGGAGAGAAGATGGGACGGAACAGGCCGAGGTTCAGGATGTCGGTGCAGTCGTAGCCGGTGGTCATCATGCCCACGGTGACGCAGACCCGCGCCTTGCTGGTCCGGTAGGAGGGGTGGAAGTTGCCCGAACCCATCAGGTTGTTGTTGGCAAAGTTGATGGTGAACTGCTGTGCCTCCGGCACCTGGGAGGTGACCTGTACGGCAAAGTCAGACTGGTACTTCCCCGGGAACATTACGTCGGCGATCTCGTTGAGGGTCTGCGTAAGCCTGGCCGCGTGGTTCTGGCTCACAGCAAAGACGATGGACTTGCCGATTTCATCACTCACGGGGTCTCGCAGGGCGTTCTCCAGGAAGGTCTTGCAGAGGATCTGGTTGGTCGAGTCTGAGAAGAACCTCTTCTCGAACTCCCTTTGCCTGAACGTCTCCTCGTGCTCGTCGCCTGTGTCGTCAGTGAAGGAAACAACGAAGCCGTCATCTGCAAGCAGTTGAGTGGTCACCTCAGTTCGGGCATACACCAAGGTTGGATTAATGAGGTATCCGTCCTTCACTCCGTCCAGCAGCGAGTATCTGAAAGTGGGTTGCCCACTCTCGCAACCGAAGGTGCGGTAGGTGTCCAGCAGCAGCCTCCGCTCGGCCTCGCGGGGGTCGCGTACGTTTGGGCCTGTCTTGTCAAATCCTCGCAGGTAGTCCCGCGGGGTTGCGGTCAGACCCAGCTTGTAGCCGACAAAGTAGTCGAACACAGAGCGGGCGTTGCCGCTGATGGAGCGGTGGGCTTCGTCAGAGATCACCAAGTCGAAGTCGGTTGGAGAGAAGAGTGACTGGTACTTGTTGTTGAACAGCAAAGACTGGACTGTGGTGACCACAATCTCCGCCGAGCGCCAGTCGTCCCGCTTCTCCTTGTAGACTACGGTGGAGTAGTCCGCCGAGAGTATGGCGGCGAACATCTTCCTTGCCTGCTCCTCCAGCTCAAGGCGGTCAACGAGGAACAGGACGCGGGAGGCGTTGCCGGAGCGCAAGAACAGCTTGATGACTGCGGCGGCGGTGAGGGTCTTGCCGGTGCCCGTGGCCATCTCAAGCAGGAAACGGTCACTGCCGTCATTCACCGCCCGTTGTAGGGCGTGAATCGCCTGAAGCTGGTACGCGCGCAGAAAGCGGAGGTTGTTGGCCCTGGTGAAGCCAGGACGCTCGGCCTCGTTCTTCCACGCTGCCTCGGAGGCATAGTTGGGCCGTTGCGTGAGAACGATGTAGTCGTCTCTGACCTGCTCGTCTATCAAGCGCTGCGGATTGGGGTGGACCCTGCTGTAGCCCGTCACAGACTCCGGAGTGGGGAATGACGTGATGACGTATGGGTTGCCACGCTCCAGATCCCAGAAATAATGCAGGTTTCCGTTGGAGAGAATGACGAAGCGGCAGTTCTGGGAGCGGGCGTATCTCCGGGCCTGTTCCTTGCCAGTCAAGGGCTGCTTGCCTTCTGACTTGGCCTCAAGCACCAACAGCGGGAAGCCTCTGGAGTCCAAGAGCAGAAAGTCGACGAAACCTCTTTTGGTCTTTTCGAAGTCGTCGCCAAGAGTCTCAAGATCGAGTGACTTGATGGAGACATTCGCCTCAAGCTGAACATTGGCAGGCCTTCCATCTTCGGGAAAGAACCGCCATCCTGCTTTCTCCAGCAGCTTATTGATCTTCAGCCTTGCAGTAGCTTCACGCATGTTGACGCATAGGTGTAGCTCTCAGGGGGACGGACACGCTCGCAGGCAACGCATGCAATGCTATTATCAACCGCAGGCGGTGTCAACCGGAAGTCCCCGGCCATTGACCCCGTCGCTCGCCGGTGCTAGGCTGTCGTCCATCGTTCTCCCTCCGCTCCGACCACATCAGGAACTTCACTTGCAGAACGCCCTATTTCGATACTCGTGGCTCTCCCCTGCCGACCTCCACCACATCGGCGACATAGACCGCTCTGAGGAGGTGCGAGCAGGCTACGAGATGCGGGAAGGCTCGCTCCGGCGCGTCGATGTCCACTGGGACGTGCCTCCGTGGCGACCGGACGGCGATGGCGACCACACCGTTCCGGCCAAGATCGCGGGCTGCCGCCAGGACATGGACAGGGGCGCCGTGGCCTATGGCGCATTCAGCGGTGAGCGGATGGCCGGCATAGGCGTGCTGCTGCCGGAACTGCACGAGGGCATGGCGCAACTCACTTTCCTGCACGTGTCCAGGCCGCACCGGCGCGCGGGCATAGCTGCTGCGCTCGTGGATGAGCTGTTCCGCGTCGCAGGCAAGCGCGGGGCGACCAGCGTCTACGTATCCTCCGCACCCACGGAATCCGCAGTCGGATTCTACCTGCGCCACAGGTTCCGGCCCACGGACGAGCCGGACTCCGACCTGCTGGCCCTGGAGCCGGAGGACATCCACATGGTCAAGCAGCTATGACAGGAAGCTCGCCCAGCGTCTTCATAGCCCGCCATGCAGACTGTGTGTCATACTCCACTCAGGCCGTCGCAGGGGCCAAGAGCGGCTTACCAGTCAGTCCTGAATCCATCGGAGCTAGGAGCGAAACATGACGGTTAGCATCGGGTTGGTTGGCTATGGCAACTGGGCGAAGGAGGCGTACGTTCCAGCGCTCCTCGATGATGGCGACGTGGCGATTAGGGCTGTTGCGGCTCGAACCGAGGCGACGCGGCAGCTGGCGTCGGAGCGCTTTGGTGCAGGGACTGCCCTGTTCGACGACCCCATCCGGCTAGTCCGGGAGGCCGACGTGGGCGCCGTCATGATCGGCCTGCCATCGGAGCTCGTGTCCGATGTCGCCATTGCCGCCATCGAGGCTGGGAAGCACGTCTTTCTCGAGCCTCCGCAACCGGGCGATGCGCGGATCGCAGGGCTGGTGGAACTCGCAGAGAGGTCGGACCTCGTATTCCACGCGGACTTGGAGCTGCGGTACAACCCCGTCGTCGGGGCGGTCGCCCGGCTGCTCGACGACCGGCTGGGGCCCGCCCTTTCGGTGAGGGTAGTGCAACGCTGCGATTGGGCACTGGCGTGGGACCAAGACATGGTGGAGAGGGGCGGCTTGGCCTCAGAACTGAGCACCTGGTACCTGGACCCAATCGACGCACTGCTGAACCGCCAAGCCCGTCGGGTCAGCGTGGTCGGCGCGCGGCCGAGATTCGAGCGGGCCGTGGAGGCAGGCTCGGCTCTTGTCGAGTACGACGGAGCCGTGGGAGAGTGGTCGTTCAACTTGCGCGGGCCGGAGGAGATGTCGCTGCGGCTTGAGGTCGCCGCCCTGGAGGGCGATGCCGAAGCAGACATGATGACTGGTCGGTACAGATATCGCGCCGGCTCCTCGGACTGGGTCGAGGCCGAGGCGCGCCCGGCCCTGCCGGCGTACGCGTTCGCTGGGATGAGGGAGTGCGTCGCCGCCTTCCTGGGTGCGGTCAGGGGCGAGGGCCAGAGCCGGACGGGACCGGACGTGCTGCGGCGCGTTCATGCCGCGGCAACGGCGTTCGACCAGAGCCTGCGAACTGGGGGCCCGGCAGAGGTGGTGGCGTGAGCGCGCGGCATCTGCACGGCCAAGCGCTCCGGCCCGCGGACGAGCCGGAACCGGAGCAGAAGCACATCCACGTGGTCAAGCGGCCAAGACGGCAAGCGTGCAGAGCGGCTCTATAGCCCGCCAGGCCAACTTTGTGTCATACTTCACTCATGCCATCGCCCGCGCCCATCGCGGCTGACAGGCCAGGCCAAGACAGATGAACGGCACAATCGCGCAGGTTATACACTTTAGGTCACGCTCCGAAGGCTACGGCTGGGTGGTCATGGGGTTCCTCTGGGCCGTGAACCTCCTGATCCCTCTGGCGGCTGTTTCGCTGGGCGTGATGCTGCCTCCAATGACGGAGGAGCTGGGCATCTCCCCGATTGAGGCGGGTCTGCTGGGCGCGTCCTGGTTCCTGGGCTCGGCGCTGGTGTCCCTGCCCGCCAGCATCTGGCTGTCGCGCTTCAGCCCCAAGTGGGTGACGTTCTATTCGACTTTCCTGGCCGGCATTCTGCTGCTGGTCCAAGGGTGGGCCCCGAGCTTCGAAGTGCTGCTTGTCGCCCGGTTCGTCTTCGTGACTGTGGTGGTGTGTCGGGTGCAGGCTGAGGTGCTTCTGGTACACCAGTGGTTCAGCACGGCGCGGGTTGCCCTGGTAATGAGCCTGACCATCGGCATCATGTCCATTGGGCAGCTGGCGGCCGTGGGGCTTATCCCTGTCCTGATGGACGTGTTCTCGGGCTGGCGAAACGTGTACATCGGTTTGGGAGCCGGCCTGCTGGTTGGCGGCGCGCTCTGGACGTGGGTGGGCCGCGAGCGGGAAAGACCGACCGCGCCGGAAGTGGAGCGCGCACGGGGCGCATCGCCGCTGCGCGTGCTTCGCCGGTACAGGTTCCTGTGGGTGCTGGCGGCCGCGCCATCGGGAGCTGCGCTGGCGTGGGGAGCCCTGATGACCTTCTGGCCCACGCTCGCGCTCGACAACCTGGGACTCTCGCTGAAAGCCGTGGGCGCGCTGATGATGCTGTTTCCTGCTGGAGGCATCGCCGCATCATTCCTGGCAGGCCCGCTCTCCAACCTCGCCGGGCGGCGCAAGCCCTTCCTGTGGGTACCCGGACTGCTCCTGCCTCCCATCTACATTGCGCTCTACACCACCGAGATTACCCTGGTCGCGGGTATCCTGCTGCTGCTTGCAGGGTGGAACGCCATGATCTGGGTGCCGATCATCCGAACAATTCCGTTCGACCTGCACCTCTCGCCGAGGGAGACTGCCGTGGCCACCGGCCTTGGCATGACCGTGCTGCCCATAGTCGGCGCCATGGGGCCTCCGATTGTGGGCGTCATTCAGGAGGCCACCGGCTCCCTGCAGGTGGGACTGCTGAGCATCGTCGGTTTCCCGCTCACGCTGGTGGTCGGCGGGCTGCTGATACCGGAGACAAGCCCGCGTCGCAGACATAGCGCGACCGGACTTGCCGCTGCCAAGCATCCGGTCACGTGACAAACGCGAACCGCCCCGCGCGTCTGCACTGACGGCGCGGGGCGCATTCCTGACTACCCTGTCGGTGTAGCGGGCTACATGCCCAGTGTTTGAGACAGCAGAGCGCGGATGTCCTTGACGGTGTCCTTCTGCCACTCCGGGAAGCGGGCGTTAACACGGTCCCTGCGGGCGTCGCGCACGGCGTCCTCGCCCTGCCCGGCCAGCTCAGTCTCCACAGCCTTGGTTATGTCGGCCATCTCCTCCGTGACGGACTCCGGCCTCTCGATCCAGTGACACAGGTACTCCTGGTCGGCGTTGTAGAAGACCAACGTCGGAATCGAGCGGAACTCGCCCCTGTTCAGGAACTCGTCGGCTATGTCCAGGTTCTCGTCCCTGGCGAACACCTTCATCTCCATGCCTGACAGCTCCGCAATGCGCCCGATGACGGGCATGCCGCGATATACGTCCGGGCACCAGTCCTCGCCGATCACCACGACGCGGGAGCAGCCCTTCTCGACGGCCGCCTTGAAGAAGCCGGCGTCATCGTCCGTGACGGCCTCCACTGCGGACTCGTCGTACATGGCAAACCGGTCCTGGTTGACCTTGATCTGCGCCAGGTAGTCGCTGTAGTTGAGGCCCTGGGCAAACCTCTCGGAAGTTACTACAGTTGTCTTCTCGGCCATGTCTCCTCCTTCAATTCTCTTCAAGCAGCTTGTCGATTACCGGACGGCTAGCCGATGAAACAGCCTATGCCGCCCTCGAAGCCCTCCTCCACCCTGCCGTCCGGGTATCGGACGATAGGCACAACGTCGCCGTACTTTCTGGCCTCGTCCATGATCTCCTGGCTGAGGTCGGCCCTACGCTCCTCGAACACCACGCCGTCTGCGTTCCACTTGTCGAGCAGCTTGACGCAGGCGTCGCAACCCTGGATTGTGTAGACTATTGGCATCGTCGAAACCATAGGTGCTCCTCCGGTCGGAAGATCGACGCCGCGGGCGGCGCCCAGCATACGGATTATACCCCTACCGCCGATTGCGCCGCAACCGGAAAGCCCGCCAATGGCGGCTGCACGTGCCGGCCGAAACTGAGTTTGGTCTAGGACGCGCCCTCGCCGCGCGCCGCGGCTGCAGCCTCGACCTGCGCCCTCATCGACTCCGGCGGCTTCGGCGGCTTGAGGAAGAAGAACATCAGCCCCGAAACGAGCATCATCCACAGCCCCAGCTGCCAGATGACGCCCGCTCCCACTCCCGATTCCACCAGACGGGCTGTTGCAGGCGCGCCCAGAGCGCCCGCGGCAATCATGAGCGGCAGGGATATGCCCCTGATCGCGCCCTGGGCCGCCCGGCCGTAGTAGTTCGGTATGAGCAGGTTCTGCGCCGCTGCGAATGCCCCTGAGCCTATGCCCCACGTCACGTTGTGTATGTACACGTTCGCAGCGTGGGCTCCTCCAATGGCCAGCGGCACCATCGAGATCGCTCGCCAGACGCCTCCCAGCACTGCCATGAACCGCACCGGATATCGCTCTGCAAGGAACCCGAACAGCAGCATGGCGAAGATCACGGTGAGGGGGTCTGTAGCCACTCCCAGCGCAATATGCGCATCATCTATACCCTGTTCAACCCAGTAAGGGACTCGCAGGAACAGCACGCCCGAAGACGAGAACATGTAGACGGTCAGCGAGAGCAGAATGAACCACAGCACCGGAGTCCGCACGGCCTCCCTCAGCGTCCAGTTCACCTCCTCCACCGGCGGCGGAGCCGCTGCGGATCCCGCGCCGGTCTCGGCCGCAGCGGCCGCTTCCGGCTGCGGTTGCCGACCGTCCGGCAGCAGGCCCAAGTCCTCCGGTCGGCGTCGCATCAGAAAGGCGTATCCGGGGAGGATGACCGCCCAGATGGCCACGCCGAAAACCACCCACGCCCATCGCCATCCCACGGTGTTGATGAGAAAGAGGCCCAGCGGCACGCCAAGGGCTGTGCCCGCGCCCAGCCCGGTAGCGGCGATGGACGTCGCCCGGCCGCGCATGGCCACGAACCAGTTGGCGACCGGCACAATTGTGAGCAGCTGGCCGCCGAATGTACCAAATCCGGATATGCCGCTGACAGCGAACAGCGCGTAGATCACCCAGATGTTGTCCACGTAGTAGAGGCTCAGCAGGACACCGCCGGAGAGCAGCGCACCCAGGAAGCCGAGCCAACGCGCCCCGTAGCTGTCTATGAGCCGCCCCATGAAGGGAGCCGCCACGCCTCCGGTCAGCATGCGAATGCTGATGGCCCAAGCCATCTCTTCGAGGCCAACCCCCAGCTCGTCCATCATAGGGACTATGAAGATGGAGAAGACCACGGGGTTCATGGTGGCGGCCACCATGTTGGCCAGCCATGCTATGGCCACGATGACCCACCCGTAGTACAAACCGGACGGCAGCGGTATGGGAAGCGGTTGGCGCGTCAACCGACGGCCTCGAAAGTCATGTGAGCTGGCTCCGTGGAATCGTGGCGCGCCGGTCTGGGAATTGCATCATCGCGCGCTTCACGCAAGGATAGGGCTATCCCGCACATGCGTCAAGGCGAGGGTCGCATTGCCTCCGCAGCCTCCTGCGGCCCCGCGTCGCGTCGCGGTGAGTCCGGCTATGGCGGCATTGCAGCACGCGTGATATATTATGGCACGGCTCAACACGGCGGGCCGCCATCCGGCAGGCCCTCCACAAAGCAGTTGTCCGGAGGACGTAGCATGTTCGAACACGATGTCCTGGTAATTGGCGCCGGTCTTGCGGGACTGCGCGCTGCCCTGGCAGCCAACGACGCCGGGGCCGACGTAGCGGTCATCACCAAGGTCCACCCCGTTCGCAGCCACTCCAACGCCGCGCAGGGCGGCATCAACGCCGCACTCACGGACCGGGGCGACACCTGGGAGGAGCACGCGTTCGAGACCGTCAAGGGCAGCGACTACCTCGGCGACCAGGACGCGATCGAGGTGCTGTGCAGCGAGGCAGGCCGCGCCATCATCGAGCAGGAGCACTTCGGCGTCATCTTCAGCCGCGACGACACCGGCCGCCTTGGCACTCGCAATTTCGGCGGCCAGCAGAGGGCGCGCACCTTCTTCGTGGCCGACTTCACCGGGCAGGCCATGCTCCACGTCATGTACGAGCAGCTGGTCAAGGCCGGCACCCGCGTGTACGAGGAGTGGTTCGTGACTTCCCTCATCGTGGAGGACGGCCGCTGCCAGGGCGTGGTCGCAATGGACATGATGACCGGGCAGCTTCACCTTATCAAGGCCGGCGCCGTCATCCTCGCAGCCGGTGGCCTGGGCCGCCTGTACGAGCCGACGACCAACGCCCTGATCTGCACCGGTGACGGCATGGCGCTCGCCTACCGCGCAGGCGCACCACTGATGGACATGGAGATGGTCCAGTACCACCCAACAACGCTAAAGAGCAACGGAGTGCTCATCACGGAGGCCGCCCGCGGCGAGGGCGCACACCTGATCAACGCAAAGGGCGAACGCTTCATGGAGAAGTACGCTCCAAACATGATGGAGCTGGCCTCCCGCGACGTGGTTTCCCGGGCAGAGCAGACTGAGATCAACGAGGGCCGCGGCATTGACGGCTGCGTTCTCCTCGACCTGCGGCACCTGGGACGCGAGAAGATCCACGAGCGCCTCCAGTACATCAATGAGGTATCGATGGACTTCCTGGGCATCGACCTGGCGGAGCAGCCCGTGCCCATTCGTCCCGGCATGCACTACCAGATGGGCGGCGTCAAGACGGACGTTGACGGCGCAACGCCACTGCCGGGACTCTACGCCGCCGGGGAGTGCGCCTGCGTTAGCGTGCACGGCGGCAATCGGCTCGGCGCAAACTCCCTGCTGGACACCATCGTGTTTGGACGCAGGTCTGGCGAAGCCGCCGCCGTCTACGCTCGCGAAACAGCCCGCGCAATGGTAGCGGAGTCCCGCCTTTCCCTGGACCAGGACCAAATCAAGGCGCTGCTGGACCGGCAGGACAACGGCGACACGCCGGCCGCCATCAGGCTGGAGCTTGGCACCACCATGAACGACTACGTGGCAGTCTTCCGCACAATCGCGGGAATGGAGACGGCCCGCGAGAAGATTCAAGGCCTCAATGAGCGGTACGGGACTGTGCCCGTGCAGGACAAGGGCCGCGTCTTCAACACGAACCTCATCGCCACACTGGAGCTCGGGTTCATGCTGGAGTGTGCGGAGACAATCGTGGTGAGCGCGCTGGAGCGCAAGGAAAGCCGTGGCGCCCACTTCATGACGGAGTTTCCGCAGCGTGACGACGAGAACTGGCTGAAGCACATCATGGTGCGCCAGTCGCCGGACGGGCCTCAGCTGGAATACGTCCCGGTCACAATTACCCAGTGGGAGCCTCAGGTCAGGTCGTACTAGAGCACAACGCAGCTTCCAGAGGAGGCGCCGCGTGGACAAGTTCATCGTGCTGGCCGCCATGAAGGGGGAGTTCCTGGCCCACGGGGGCAACGTCTACGAGAACTTCCAGATGATGGGCTACGTGGAAGCGGCCTCCCCGTTCGACGCAGTCCGCAATTTCTTCGACAACCCGCAGTTCCCCCTCGACTGGCGCGACGTGCGCTACATGTGGGCTGAGCCGCTGCAGGACCATGAGAGCAGCGGCCACTACGGCGACTTCGACCGCATCTACATCGAGGACCTTGCAAACCAGGCCAAGCGCGCCGCGGGCGCGGACACCCGCGAGCGCGGAGCATAGCCGTCGGACATACCACCAGCGCTACGGAAAGGAGGCAGAGGCATGGCTATCGTTACCATCAACGGGCAGCGAGGCAGTGGGGCGCCGGAGATTGGCATGGAGGTTGCCGCACGGCTCGGCTATACATACTTGGACCGCCAGGTGCTCGGCGAGGCAGCCAAGCGCCTGGGCACCACGGAAGAGGTGCTGGAGGCCAAGGAGACCTCTGTCGTCTCAGGCCCCCGCGTCCTGAACGCGCTCACCAGGCTAATCAACCGCATGGGCGCATCGGGCGCCTTGGGCGACCCGTTCTCTCCGTTCGGACTGAGCCAGGACTACCGGGAGCTTATGGCCGGGCGAGGGGCGGGGATCCTCCACATTGACGACGACCAGTTCCTGGAGGCCACAGTTGAGGTCATCCAAGACCTGGCAGACTCGGGCCAAGTCGTCATCGTAGGGAGAGCCGGCAACGTAATACTGAGAGACCACCCGCAGGCGCTTCACGTCGGGCTGGTGTCGGAGAACGAATCGCGCGCCGAGGTTGTCGCCAAGCGCGAGGGGATAACCACCGAGGAGGCCAAGCTCCTGATGGAGGGCGCCGAACAGGCGCGGCTGGAGTACTTCCGGAGGTACTTCAACGTCGAAGCCGACGACGCGATGGGCTTCCACCTGATGCTCAACACGCACCTGCTGGCCCGCAAGCGCATCGTGGACATCATTGCCGCATCAATTCCGTAGGCCGGCGGCCTTCCGCACATGTGACCGCTCGTGCTGAGCCTGTCGAAGTACGAGCGGATCCGGCCTACCTTACTGTCATTTCAAGCGGAGCCGAGCGCAAGCGAAGCGCAGTCGAGAAATCTGCGACATCCCGTTCAATGCCACAAAGAGCAAGTTGCGTCCGCAATTCGCACACTCGGGGTCGGCGAGGTCACCGCTCTCACGCTGGCGCAGTCTTCCGACAGGCTTGGAGCCTGCCCCCTCGCGCCCAAGCCGGGAATGAGCGGGCGGTCTTCCGCACATACGCCCGCTCAAAGCGCGGACTCACCCCGCCAGCAGGTCCTTCACCACTTGAATCACCACCGCAAGCGTCAGCGTGCTCGCGAACGTGCTGGTCACCACCGCGTTGGTCACGAAACGCGGATTCGTCTTGAACTCGGTGGCCAGGATGATGGTGAACACCGCGACCGGCATCGCGTAGACGGTCATCACGACGCCCCGCGCCAGGTCGTCAAGCCCCAGCAGCGTGGCCGACAGGTACGCCAGCGGGACGGACGCCAGCAGCCGCACCATCACCGCCGCGGTGAGGCTTGCCGCGCTTTCCAGTCGCAGCTCGCCGCCCAGCTGGAACCCAAGCACCACCAGCATCATGGGAATTGAGGCCTGCGCCAGTAGATCGATGGGGCTGGAAACTATGTGCGGAAGCTCCACGCCGGTCGCCCTGACCACCAGCGCGGCAACGATGGCGTAGATGGCCGGCAGCTTGAAGATCTGCTTCAGCGACTCCAGCATGTTCAGGTTGCTCCCCGCAGCGATGAACACGCCGAGCGACTGACCCATGATCGCCATCGTTACAAACACAATGACCCCAACCGCCAGCCCCTCCTCGCCGAAGGCCAGCAGCAGCACCGGCAGCGCCATGTTGCCTGCGTTCGGGAAGCCGGTTGAGAGTACGAATGCGCTGCGCATGGCGCGGTCGTGGCGCAGCGCGAAGCTCACGACAAGGCTGGTCGCGATGATGAAGGTGTTGGCGACAAGCAGTGTGGCCACAATCCTGAACGTGGCGGAGGGCGGAATCTCCTGCTGCACCAGCGACGTGAAGATGAGCGCGGGCGTGAGCAGGTAGAGCGTGACCTGGCTCAGGGGGCCTACATTGGCCTTTCTCCAGCGCTGGAACGCCGCGGCCAGTATGGCCACCAGGAACACCGGCATGATGACATTGATGAAAACGTCCAGCATGGGATTGGTTGCGGCGGTACTGGGCCTCTTGGCCCGCTAGCCGCCGAAGAAGCGCTTGGGCGCGTCCACCATCATCGTGTTGATTGCATCG
>DAOUKJ010000076.1:0-16298 GCA_034421435.1 Dehalococcoidia bacterium
GATGATGTGCCGACTGTACCGCTTTACCTGATCCGGTGAGAGCGCTGTCGTCTGAGTCATGAACCAAGTCCTCCTGGGTTCGGCGGAGACCGCGCGGGAATTGCGGCCTCAGCCTTATAGTTTACAACAAAGAAGCCCCGCGTTCCACACCTGCCGGAACCTGGGTGGTGGACTGCACGCGGAGCCGGGGATTCGAGTGGCTAGATGTGGTACATCCCCCGCCCGTGGGAACGCCTCTGACGATTGGCCAGGTCAGCGATGGTGGTGGAGCCAAGCACGCTGTCTATAGCGTCCTCCACGGAGCGCCACACCTCACGTTGGGCACAGTTGCCCGAAAGCGTACACTCTGTAGGCTCGGTGATGCAGTCAAGCGACGCACCGCCGCCATCGAGGCCGGCCATGACCATGCCCAGGCTGATCTCGTCCGGGGACTTGGCCAGCACGTGGCCTCCCTGCGGTCCGCGCCGGCTGCGGATGAACCCGAACTTGCCAAGGGTGGTGAGCAGGTGCTCCAGGTACGGCTCCGGAATGCTCTGGCGGTCCGCGATCTCGACGGTCTGCACGGAGCCGTCTCCGTACCGCTGTGCCAGCTCCACAAGCGCCCGCACGCCGTAGTCTACCTTCATGGGCACTCGCATGCCTCCACCTCCTCGTTGCGTCCGTTTTGAGATTATAGCACTCCGCCTTGCGCAGCTTCAAGTCCGGCTATATCATTCAGGGAGGTGCAGGATGCCCATCGAGATTCCCATTGGCCCCGGAGGAGCAGACCGGGGCAAGGCCGAGGTCCCTGGCGACCCCTGCTTCTTCTGCGAGGTCATCGCCGGCCGCTCCGAGAAGGGCATGGTCGAGGAGACCGAGCTGACGCTAACGCTCGTGAACTGGGCCCAGTTCGAGCTTGGCCAGGTCTACGTCATCCCCAGACGCCACGCACCCACGCTGTTCGACCTCACGAATGATGAGACCATTGCGATTACCCATGCTGCGCGCCGCGTCGCCGACGCCCTCGTCCGGGCGTACGACCCCGACGGGCTGAACCTCATCCAGAACAACGGCGTGATTGCCGGACAGAGAGTGCCCCACTTCCACATGCACGTTGTGCCCCGACGCAGGGTCGGCAGCGACTGGGGCAATGGGCCTCCTCACTTGGCAGTGCTGGAGGGTAAGGCGCCAGTCAGACCGGAACGCGACGTCATCGTCAGCCTGGAGCAGGAGCACGATATCGCCCGCCACATCAGGCGATACCTGTAGTGGCGCCTACGCCGAAGGAATGTCCCGTCGAAGTGTTGGTGTTGTGGGACGATCACACTCGTTGATGAAGGGTCGGTGGCGTGGGCAGTGCAACGCCAAGTTGGTGCGCGGCAGCCGGATGGAACGCGGGCTGCGACGGAGCCTGCCGGGCACGTGCAATACGATGATCAGCCTGCGGGTGTCTTGGTAGCGGCCAGTATGATGCGACCAGGGCGGCCCTTTACGCCGTACTCGACGCCATAGTCGGAGCGAGTCTCGTCGGTGTCCGGCAGCTCCATCAGGGAGTCTATGCGCAAGCCTGAGCGCGCTACCGCCGTTACCAGGCTGCCCAGCGTGTGCCCCCACTCAATTGTGCTGAGCGGCTCGGCGGGGTCTACGGGAGGATTCCAAGGGTCATCAGGGCTTTCGTCCAAGTAGTACGGTCCTTCGTCAAAGTATGAGTCTCGGAGCGGGTCGCCCCTTTCCAAAGCCTGCACATACTGGGACACAGGATGACCGCCGTTGAGCAGAAAGCGCCCGCCCGGCTTGAGAGCGCGGCGGGCGTTGGTGAACCATCCGACGAGATCACCTATCCAGGTCGAGACCCAAGCGGTGAACACGATATCGAACTCGCCTTGCAGCAGGTCCTCCGGCAGACGCAGAAGGTCGGCCTGCATCAGGCGGCACTCGACGCCCAGCTTATCTGTGTTGCGCCTAGCCGCTTCGAGCTGGACCGCCGAGTTGTCCACGCCGGTCACGATTGCGCCAGCCCTGGCCCACTCCAGCATCTCGGCGCCGTCGCCGCAGCCCATGTCGAGGAGGCGCTTGCCGCGGACGTCGCCCACAAGCTCCAGGTTCTCCGGGTAGAGGAACCGCCTGCCCGCGAGGATGACCGCGGCGGAGTCGGGGCGTATGTTGCTGAGGCCATCGTCACGCTGCCGGCGGAAGGAGTCCCACGCCTTGCGGTTTAGCTCAGCTGCCTGGTCTGTGTCTGAGGACATGACTTCCGCTCCCATACTATGAGCCCTCGATGAACCAGTGCGGAGGCCCTCCGCCGTGGAAATCGTGTTCAGAGACGATCTTGTCCAGCCTCTCCGGCCACCAGTCCATACCCTCATGGTGCGCGTACACGAGGCTGCCGTGCAGGTTGAGGGCAATCAGAAGGTTGTACCGTTCCCAGAAACAATCGGGCGACGCGACGCCAAGATAGCCTTCGACTTGGCCCCGTGCGAATGGAATGCTGATCGCTGTGGTGAACCACGGGACCTTGTAGAAGTCCTCTACGGGGTCGCCCCAATCACACCGGTTGAAATCTATGACTCCCTGGAGTTTCCCTTCACGAACAATCAGGTTAGCCGGATGGTAGTCGTCATGCTGGAAGCGGACTTCGCTCTCACGCAGGAGGGAGATGTTTGTCTCAATATAGCGCTCGATTCTCGCCTGCCCTCTGAACGTCAGTCCGTGTTCGCGAGCTTGGGCGACCTTGCTCTCGTACTTGGCAACCCGGGCCTTAAACCAATCAAAGCCTTCTTCGGGGTGTTTCAACTGGTGGATAGCCCATAGCTCTTGGCCCGCATCCATCCCGATTTCGTATTGGGTAGAGTCTGGAAGCTTCGGAATCGCGTCAGCCGCGCTCTCTCCGGGGATGTAGCCGAGCAGGGTATAGCAAAGTTGGCTTGGTTCGTAGACGCCAAACTCGAGAGGCGACGAGCAACGAATCCCTCTGTCGTGGAGGGCATGGAGGAGTTCGAATTCCCGCCGACGCCGATCCAGCTTCTCTATGCTGCTAATCCTGAGCAGATATGTGCGCTCGCCGTTTTCCCAGAGGATATACTTCCGTTCCTCGGAGAAGCCCTTGTCCAGGAATTCAATGCGGTCTACAGAGCGAAGCCGCCCGCTCCGGGCGACGATTGGCTCTACTTCTGCTGTGATCTGTCCCATTGCCGCGCTAGCCCTCTGTTATCCCGCTACCGTCGGAAGGAGCCCCACGCAACGCGGTTCAGTTCTGCTGCCTGATCTGTGACTGAGGACAGGCCTACGCTTCTCGCAGGTTGGTCTCGAACTGAAAGTCCAGTAGCTTTTTGCGCTCCACTCTCTTGCTGATATTCAGCATCTCTATACCAACCACCCTGTTCTCCGCGTTGAAGTCCAGGACAACGCCCGGCTGCACCTCTTCGGACTCCACGATCGTCGACTCGTCCAACCGCAAGTAGAGGGTATCCGTTTCTTCATCCAGTTTCAGCTTCACTGCCTCCTCCTTCTTCGGCGGTCGAGGAATAGTGTAACAATCTTCTGAGGATTTGTATCGGGATTCACCACTACGTGCAATACGCGCCCTTCGAATTCAGTTATGGTACGAAAGTAGTGGAGGTTGCCTTCTTCATCAGCCTCTACACTCTCCGGTTCATGCAACGTCATTTGCAGCCACCGTTCCGATATCTCCCGCTCCTCCATTACATCCAACGCGTGGATGGATGGTACAAACCTGTCATCCACCCGAGTCTATCCCGTACTCCGCCCACTTGCCGTCCACCAGCGCCCTGATCTCGTCCGACATGACGATGTCAGGCGGCCACTCGCGTTGGCGTCCCTCCAGCGGGCCCTTGGCCGTCGCATCGATACCGACCTTGCTGCCGAATCGCGCCGTCGGCGACGCGTGGTCCAGGTCGTCGACGGGGCCGGCGGCGATCGTGATGTCGCGGGAGGAGTCGAGGTTGTTCGTCACGCGCCACGCCACCTCCGACACGTCCTGCACGTTCACGAAGTCGTCCACCACGATGATCGCCTTCGCCAGCATCATAAGGCCCAGGCCCCACAACGCGTACATCACCTTCTGCGCCTGACCAGGGTACTCCTTCTTGATGGACACGATCACCAGGTTGTGGAAGACGCCCTCCGCAGGCATGTTCACGTCCACAATCTCCGGCAGCACCATCTGCATGATGGGCAGGAAGAGGCGCTCCGTGGCCTTGCCCATGTAGTAGTCCTCCTGCACGGGCCGGCCAACCAGGATGGTGGGATAGATGGGCCTGTTCCGGCGGGTGATGGCGGTGAGGTGGAACACGGGATACTGGTCGGCCATCGAGTAGTAGCCGGTGTGATCGCCGAAGGGGCCCTCGACGCGAGTCTCGCCAGGCACCACGTAGCCCTCCAGCACGATCTCCGCGTGCGCCGGCACCTCCAGGTCCACCGTGGCGCACTTGACGACCTCGACGCCCTCCTCGCGGATGACGCCCGCGATCGCCAGCTCGTCCAGACCCGGCGGCAGCGGCGCCGACCCCGACCACAGCGTCGCAGGGTCGCCGCCCAGCGCAACGGCCACGTCCAGGCGCTCGCGCCCCATACCCTGGGCCGCCCGCTCGTGGTGCGTGCCCACCTTGTGCGTCTGCCAGTGCATCCCCGCCGTCTGCCCGTCGTAGACTTGCATCCTGTAGGTGCCAACGTTGCGAGCGCCGGTTTCCGGGTCGCGCGTGATGACCAGCGGCAGCGTGATGAAGCGGCCGGCGTCCATCGGCCAGCACTTCAGGATCGGCAGCGTGTTGAGGTTGGCGTCGCGGCCGGTGAGGACCACCTCCTGGCACGGCGCATTGCGCACAGTCTTCGGCTGCGTGCCGGCGATCTTCGCCAGGTCGATGAGCGTGCGCGCCTTGTTGACGAGGCCCTTCGGCGGCCCCTGCGTGAGTGCCAGCAGCTTGCGCACGCGGTCGCCAAGCTCGTCCAGGTGCTCCACGCCCAGCGCCCACGCGATGCGGCTCATGGAGCCGTAGGTGTTGATTAGAACGGGCATGTCGAAGCCCTCCACGTTCTCGAAGAGGAGGGCCGGTCCGCCCCGCTTCACGACGCGGTCGTTGATCTCCGTAATCTCGAGGTCGCGGCTGACCGGCGCCGTGATGCGCGCCAACTCGCCGCGCTCCTCCAGGAATGTGATGAACTCTCGTATGTCCTTGAACTTCATACTCTCTCCTTGTGAACGGCCTCCGCGCCTATGCTCCGCAGCAGCAGGCCACGCAGGTCGTCCAGTGCGCCCTCCAGTGGCTCCGGCTGCCCGGTGTAGAGCCACCGCACAATGACCTCATTCACAGCGCCCATCCACACGTATGCGGTGAGTTCCGTGTCGACGGGCGCGATCGAGCCTTCCTCGACCGCCTCGTCGAGGTGCGACTTGATGGCGTCAGCGAACAGTGAGTGGATGGCGATCAGGCGCTCGTCGAACGCCCGGCCCAGGCCCACGCCGCCCACCAGCAGTATCTTGGCGAGGCTGCGATGGCGCGTGAACGTGCGAAACACGGTGTCCAGCGCAGCGGTAACCTTCGCCAGCGCCCCGCTCTCGCGGCCGATAGCCTCCTCCGTGGAGCGCGCCAGGTGCGAGATGAGCCGGTCCACAAGCGCGAAGAAGATCTCCTGCTTGCTGGGGAAGTGGAAGTAGAAGGAGCCTTTGGACGTGCTGGACGCCCGGACGATGTCGTCCACGGCCGAACCGTGATAGCCCTTCTCGGAGAAGACTTCCTCGGCGGCGTCCAGGATGCGCTGCTTGGTCGCCTCCTTGCCTTCCTGGGCCGGTCGCAGCCGCGACTCCCTAGCCTCCATGCTCACCTCCCGACCGACTGGTCGGTCTAAAGTCTAGTGAGGCCGCTGTCGCGCGTCAATATCGGGCAGGTCTGCGGGTTCAGCGCGCCCTGGGGGCGTGCATGGCACCGCTGGTGATGGGCTCGTTCAGGTATACGTCTCCGTTGCGAATCTTGATGTTGAAACCGCAGTCCGGTTGGGTGCAGACCCAAGCCTTGTAGTGGATGGGCGCCCCCTGGCTCCCGAAGTCCGAAAGAGGTACGAGGTCGCCATCGTTGCACTTCTTGCACTTGGGTATGATCAGGTTCTCCACTGAAGCCTCCTCCCTGCCGGTTCGAAACTTTGAGAAGTATATCACGAACGAAAACCAGTGACAAGCGAGACGGCCTTGCGGGAGGTCGCGTTTCGACTCGACGCGTCTTCCACTGCGCGCCTGTAACCCACCGGTGGTATAATGCGAGGCGACGCCCAAAGGAGATTCCCACCATGAGCAGCAACCCGTACGACATAGCGATCATCGGCGGCGGTATCGTCGGACTTGCCACTGCCCTGCAGCTCTCCACTAACCACCCCGAACAGCGCACGGTGGTGCTGGAGAAGGAGACCGCCATTGGCAGGCACCAGACGGGCCACAACAGCGGCGTCATCCACTCCGGCATCTACTACCGCCCCGGCTCGCTCAAGGCGCGGAACTGTGTGGAGGGAGGCCGCGCCCTCATGGCGTTCTGCGACGAGAACGGCATCGAGTACCAGCTGTGCGGCAAGGTGATCGTGGCCACGAACGAGAACGAGCTGCCCGCGCTCGACGAGCTGCACAGGCGCGGCACGGCCAACGGCGTCCCCGGCCTGCGGATGATCGGCCCGGAGGAGCTTCGAGAGATCGAGCCGTACGCCAACGGCATCCGGGCCCTCCACTCACCGAACACCGGCATCATCGACTTCGCGCAGGTAGCAGCGGCCTACGCCAGCCGCTTCCGCGAGAACGGCGGCGAGGTGCTCACCAACGCCCGGGTGATGTCGATTCGCCGCGCCGACGGCCTCGTCTACCTGGAGACCGACAGAGGAGCGATCCGCGCTCGCAACGTCATCAACTGCGCCGGCCTCTACTCGGACGCCATCGCCCGCATGATGGGCGTGCCGCAGGACGTTCGAATCGTGCCGTTCCGCGGCGAGTACTACATGCTGGCGCCTGAGGCCGAGCACATGGTCAACGGGCTGATCTACCCCGTGCCCAACCCGGAGTTCCCGTTCCTGGGCGTCCACTTCACCCGCACCGTCCACGGCGAGGTGGAGGCCGGCCCCAACGCGGTCCTGGCCTTTGCCCGCGAGGGCTACAACATCACCCGCGTGAACCCGAAGGAGATGCTCGGCACGCTGGGCTATCGGGGATTCTGGACCATGTCGGCCCGCTACTGGAAGATGGGCATGAGAGAAATGTACCGCTCGCTGAGCAAGGGGGCGTTCGTGCGGTCGCTGCAGAAGCTGGTGCCAGACATACGCGACGAGCACCTGGTGAAGGGCAATGCGGGCGTCCGCGCGCAGGAGGTGGAGCGCACCGGCCTGATGACGGACGACTTCCACATCACCGAGACGCCGAACGCAGTCCACGTGCGGAATGCGCCATCGCCGGGCGCAACGGCCTCGCTTGCGATAGGCCGTGACGTGGTTGCCGCGGCTTCCAAGGCATTCAGGCTCGGCTAGCGGTCCCGCAGCCGCCTGCCCGCTCACGCCCTTCGACAAGCTCAGGGTGAGCGGACGAGATTAGCCCGCTCATGGTGAGCCTGTCGAACCATTTGAGCGGGATGCAGCCACGGCAACACTCCACCGTCATTTGGAGCCCTTCGACTGTACTCAGGATAAACTCCGCGCAGCGCAGCCGAGAAATCGAGGACCCGCGGCCGTCTCAGACACCCACGCCTGTCCGTTCACGCCCTTCGACAAGCTCAGGGTGAGCGGACTAACGCCCCTGTCTCGCTCATGGTGAGCCTGTCGAACCATCTGAGCGGAGAGTCTGGGCTAGCGGCCCAGCCTACCGGTACGCCACCAGCACCACCGACGCCGTCGCAAGCCACAGCACAATGTTCACCAGCAGCGGTGCGTCCGTCAGCAGGATCTGCTCCGGGCTCTCGCCAAGGTTCTTGTGGTGCACCAGGTACAGGTAGCGGAACAGCCCGTACATCACAAACGGAATCGTGAGCAGCATCGCGTTGTTGTCAGGCAGGCTCTCGGCGGTGAACGTGTAGAGCACGTAGGAAACCAGCGTCGCCGGCGCGACTATCGCAATCAGCTGCTCCAGCAGCCTCGGCGTGTAGTCCTCCAGGCTCTGCCGCTGGAGCGAACCCCTGTCGCCCGCAAGCTCGATCTCGTTGAGGCGCTTGGCGAACCCCAGGAACAGCGCGCCCAGCGACGTGCACACGTACAGCCACGGCGAGATCTCCACGTCGAGCACCACCGCGCCGGCGACGGCTCGCAGCACGAACCCGGAGCTTATCGCCATGATGTCCAGGATTACCATGCGCTTCAGGTACAGCGAGTAGGCCCCGTTGATGGCCAGGTACACCGCCGCAATCAGCGCGAACATCGGCTCCAGCACCCAGGCGAGGACGGAGCCGGCGACCGCCAGCGTGATGGCCACCGCCACGGCCGCCACCGGCGATACGACGCCCGCGGCGATGGGACGGTGGCGCTTCTTGGGGTGGTTGCGATCGCGCGCGGCGTCGAGGACGTCGTTGACGAGGTACACGGCGCTGGTGACGAGACAGAAGATAGCAGCGGCCGCCGTGATGAGCGCGAAGGTGCGGTACGCCTCGCCCGGGTCGCTCAGGCTCCACGCCTGGTCGACGGTGAAGAACAGGGCGAAGTAGATGATGAGGTTCTTGGTCCACTGGCGCGGGCGCATCGAGGAGATGACCCCTCTGACTGCAGCCCAGCCACCTGCCTGACCGACTCCCTCCGCTTCTGCCATTGCGATTGGATGATAACCAGCCACGGCGCGCAAAGTCAACGCGGCGCGCCGCCGCCATTGGAGCACGACACCGCTCATCCTGAGCCCGTCGAAGGACATGAGCGGTGTCGCCCTGCCCGAGAACTGCCCGCTCAAATGGTTCGACAGGCTCACCATGAGCGGGCTAGAGATTGCGCCACAACCAGCGCTGCCCATGCGGAGTAAACCATCCTATGGCGCTCGCAGGCGGATTGAGGTACAATGTGCGAGCGTCATCGCACGAGACGGTGCATGGCGCCGATCACCTCCACATCGAGGAGACACAACGTGAACGCACTGATTGCCATCCTGCTGCCCTTCGGGGCCATGATTGCGGTTGCCATCCTGATGATTGGCCTGGGTAACGTGTTCCTGGCTGCCGGCCACGACGGCACTATCGTGATTGGCCTGGCGATCATCGTGCTTGTCCCGCTCGGCGGGTGGCTGGTCACCCGCGGCGGCGATAGCAGCAGCGGCTGACCCGCCTAACTCACCGTGCAGCGTTTCCCTTAACACTTTCTCTAGTTCCTCGCCCACAATGGACCCCGCAATTGGGGTAGTGTACCCGTTCCAAGAGGGGACGGGTTAAAGCACTCAGCGAACCACGTGGACACTAGTAGCTAGAGGTGAGCCATGAGGGTTGTCATAGACGGTAAGGTATTGGACACGGACGGGGCAATTGAGTGCCACCGTGGACGATTGCCGCGGGGAAGTGAGGAAACCCTCTACGTTAGCGATGAAGGCGGACTATTCGTCATCCACCAAGCGCCCGACGGGGAGGTCATAGGCGGCGCAGCGATCACCGAGGATATTGCGACCGATTGGCTTGAGGAATTTAGTGCCCCTCAAGAAGCCTATGAGAGGGCTGGCATAGAGTTAGAGGAGGTCATTGAGTCACCCGTGAAGGGCGGCTTCCCCCGGATCCTCTCGGCCGTTGGGGCTGTCTCCCTTAAGACTGCAGATGGGCTCATTTGGCTAATGCGAACTTTCCGGCCGGATGCTCGCCGAATCCAGCCGACCAGACGCACTAGCTGGCCTGCAGGCTTGAAACGCGAGTTGATGAGACGACAGGACAACACCTGTACCTATGCGGGTATCGCAGGGCTGCGGCCTCCATGGACATCGATCATATCGTACCTGTGGTGAGAGGGGGGAGCAACGCCAAGAGCAATCTCCAAGTGATCTGTCGCCCATGCAACCAGCGAAAAGGCCTACAGACCGACGAGGAGTTCAGGGCCAGATACTCCCGGCTCATTCCCCAGAGACTACTCACGCCACCCCGCCGCCGAATAGATCAGCGTGAGTTCAGGGAGGAGACCCAGCGTACTAGTCAGGTCGAAAGCGTCAGACACTTCAGACGAACGCGATTCGTGCCCATGCGCGAAAGGGTGCTAGTTGGCTGCTTGGTTTTGGGGATCGCTGTCGCTTTGGTCCTCTATCTCTCACTAACTGGGCTTGGCCTTCACGAAGACTTTGCCTTATGGCCATCGCTTGTGCTCGGCGCGGCCGCGGGGTTGGGCGTTCTTCTCAGGGCTCACTTGACTGGCGCCATGCTGGAGAACGACGAACTCGCGGCAGAGGAAGATGATGACCCAGTGGACGACAGCACATGAGTGCCAGCCAGACGGCGCCCCCCCACTCACCCGATGACCCATTCCGTCTATAGGACGCGCTCTGCGTGCTTTACAAGCTATCGCGCGCCGATTGGGTCTCGCGTCGTAAGCTCTGGGAATAGCGAAAAGTCGCGATCCCGGGTGAGGAGCACTTCGGCTCCATGGGCTACGCATATTGCAGCTATCCTGGCATCGTGAACGACTCCCCCTATGACTCTGGGGCGTCGCATGAAGCTCTCCAGTATCTCCGCAAAATCCTCAGTCTCACCAATCAGCCGCAACGATGGAGAGGTGATCCACGCTGCGAGCTGACGCCAAGACTGCTCCGGACTAGTGGCGTTTTCCTTCCAGATGCGCGGATTGGTCACCACGCTGTGAAACTCGTAGCAACAGGGCCAAGGAATCGACCAGGCATCATCGCCTTCCGCCAGCTCCCGCACAATCGACGCTGCCGCGTCGTGGTGCCTCGATTCGCGGCGGTGTGCGTACACGAGCAGGTTCGTGTCGATGGCGATCATCGAGATGCAGGCTCTCCGTAGATCACCTCTCGAAGGTCCTGCCAGGAAAACGCCTCCAAGGGGTCCTTTGCCCCTGCCTCACCCACGCTGTGGTCGGGTAGCCGGTAGCGTCCGCGAGGAGCAGTGTCGGAGAGCACTTGGCGAAGGCCGTCTTCAACCACGGCGCGCAACGGGCGCCCAGTTCGCTTCGCGTGGCGCTTCGCGCGTGCCAGCAATTCGTCCTGGATATCAAGTGTCGTCTTCATCAGACCCATACTACCCATACTGCCATCGCCAGTCAAGCCATATCGCACGCGTTCACAGTCGATAGGACCTGTCCCGGTGGTCGGCAGATTGGGCTTGCTAGGCTCCCCTACCCCACGCGCCTCCGCTTGAGCACCTCCTCGTCGAACTCCACTCCCAGGCCGGGGCCAGTCGGCGGCGTGATGTATCCGTTCTCGAAGACGATGGGCTCCTTGAAGATCGTCTGGTGCAGTGGCCCCATGTTGGCCTCCTGGATCAGGAAGTTGGGCGAGCAGGTGTCCAGCTGCACGGCAGCCGCCGCGGCGATTGGCCCGCACGCCATGTGAGGCGCAATCATCGCATAGTGGGCCTCGGCTATTCCCGCGATCTTCTTCGACTCTAGGATGCCGCCGCACTGCCCCACGTCCAGCTGGATGATCTGCGCGGCCTGCTTCTCGATCAGCTCGGCGAACTCGTACTTGGTCACCAGCCGCTCGCCGCTTGCGATGGGGATGCTGGTGTGCGCTGCGACGCGCGCCATCTCGTCGACGTTCTCCGGCGGCACCGGCTCCTCGAACCAGAACGGGTGGAACTCCTCCATCATCTGCGCCACGCGGATGGCGCTGTAGGTGGTGAGCTGGCCGTGCGTGCCGATTCCCACCTCCATCCGGTCGCCCACTGCGTCGCGGATGCTCTTGAAGACGCGCCTCGCGATGTTGATCTCGGCCAGCGAGATGTCGCGCGGCAGCGGGTACAGCGGCGGGAACGGGTCGAGCTTGCAGGCGGAGTTGCCCTCCTCCACCAGCTGTACGGCGATCTCGCCCGCAGCATCCGGGTTCGCCTGGAAACCTCCCTCCGGGATGGGCATGTAGGCGTAGGCTCGCAGCCTGTCGTGGTACCGGCCGCCCAGCAGGTTGTAGATGGGCTGGTTGGTGGCCTTGCCGATGATGTCCCAGCAGGCGATCTCGATGGCGCTGAGGGCGGGCGTGGCGTTGAGGCTGGGATGACGGAAGTCGTGGCGTGAGCCGTAGACGCGCTGCCATATCTGCTCGACGCTGAACGGGTCCTCGCCGACGATGAACTGGCGGCCCATCTCCTCCAGCAGGCTGATCTGCGACTTCATCTCCTGCACGGGGAAGTCACGGCCGGCGCCGGAGAAGGTGTTGCCGGTGATGCGCTCGCCCAGCCCGACGATGCCCTCGTCCGTGACCAGCTCCACGAAGAGCAGGTACCGACCGCCGCGGTATGGCGGCTCATTCTCCACGACCATGGTCCTCAACTCAGTGATCTTCATGGGGGTTCCTCCTTTGCTGCCTGAGCACTCCTGGCAGCTTGTCATGAGTGGGCTGGCAAGGCCAGACACCTGCCGTCGTGCTTCGGTGAGGTGCTAGCTGTGGTTAGAATATCAGTGGTGGTCTAATGGCGCAACAACACTGTTGTCGTTGACACGTGTGGGGCGGTATGATAATCAGGAGAGTACACTTGCGGGAGAGGACGTGATGGCTGCTAGCGGGTACATATTGCTAACCTTGCAGGTCGAACCGGAAGGCGATCAGTTCGTGTCAACGTGCCTTGAGCTCGGCACGGCAAGCTGCGGAGACACCGCACAGGAGGCCTTCGACAACTTGAAGGAGGCAATCTCCGTGCATCTTGAGGCGCTGGAGGAGGTTGGGGAAAGGGAGCGCGTGTTCCGGCAGCGTGGCATTGAGGTTCTCCATCCGGAGTCCGTTGCACCACCTTACGCACCAACCGCCGCAGAGCAGGACGAAATCGCCAGCCAGCACATTCTGGTACCAGTTGAAGCGTAGTGCCGTTCAGCGCACTACCGCTATGCTCCAGCAGGGAGTTGATTTCAGCTCTGGAACGGCTCGGTTGCTATCCGGGTAGGGCAAAGGGCGGCAGTCACGTCTCCTACCATCGACGGGTGAGCCATGACAGAGTTGCAACCGCTGTTGTCGTTCTAGGCAAGAGGGAGATCCCCAAGGGCACTCTGCAGAGCATTCTGAGGGAACTCCGTATCGACACCTCTGAGTTCCTGGCCGCCCTGCGCTGAATGCCCTGGTGCCGAAGGCCGGATTCGAACCGGCACGGGGCTTTCACCCCAACGGTTTTTGAGACCGCCGCGTCTACCGTTCCGCCACTTCGGCGTCGAGCTGCTTGTGTGTACGCGCCCCGCTAGGACGACGCCAGGCCGTCAGCGACGGTCTTGAGCGCCGCGGCCGCGCTCGCTCGCACCATCCCTACGTCACTGCCCAGCTGGCACATCATGAAGCCCTGCTCCATGCGGCGCACCGCCTCCTCCGGCCCGCTGCCGTGGTGACACGGCACGAGACCCGTAGCGCGCGCCACATCGACGACACGCTGGCAGGCGGCTGCATGCTGCGGATCGGAGAACGTGCTGGGGCCGGTCGGGATGCCCAGCGAGACCGCCAGGTCGGAGGGGCCGATGTAGAAGCCGTCGATGCCGGGCGCCTTCGCGATCTCCTCCAGGTTGTTCACCGCCTGCACCGTCTCGATCATCACCAGCAGTATGATCTCATCGTTGGCAAGGCGGCCGTAGTCGGCGCCGCCGTAGAATACTGCGCGGTTGGGCCCCAAGCTGCGGTACCCCTGCGGCGGATAGCGAGTCGCGCCGCCCGCCTGAGCGGCCTCCTCGTAGGTGTTCACCAGCGGCACGATGATGCCGTAGGCGCCGGCGTCCAGCACATACTGGATCTCCTTGGGGTCGTTCCAGGGCACCCGCACGATGGGCACGGTCTCCGTTGTCGATATGGCCTGGAGACAGGCGATGGCCCTGTCCGGCGTGATGCCCATACCGTGCTGCATGTCCACGACGACCGCATCGTAGCCCGCGTTGGCCATCGCCTCCGCGATGTACGGGTCACCGGAGGCGAGCCAGCCTGCCGTGGCCGGCTTACCCTCCCTCCAGAGCGCCTTTACCTTGTTCGGACGCATGATTCCTCCTCAGGCGGCTATTCCCTGCCCGCGGGAGACTTTCGCACTACCGCAGTTCTTGCTCCCACAGAAGTCTCACTCCCCACACCCCTGGATTCCTGCTTTCGCAGGAATGACGGGATGGAGGATTGACGCTTAGCCTGTTCAACGGCTGCCTAGTACTGGCGCACCTGGCGCGACCGGCCGCCCATATCGCCGTACGAGACGTGCGGGTCGAGAACCACGTCCAGCAGCGCCGCCTTGCCGGAGCCGAATGCCCTCTCCAGCGCAGGCCGAATCTGCTCCGGGTCCTCCACGCGCTCGCCGTAGCCTCCGAAGCCCTCCATGATCAGGTCGTAGCGCGTCTCCTGCGACAGGTACGTGCCGATGGCCCTGCCCGTCCTGCGGATGACGCCCTGCGTGGTCTGGTTCCATGCGCCGTTGTTGCCGACGATACCGACCACCGGCAGGTTGAAGCGCACCATGCTCTCCATGTCCATGCCGTTCAGGCCGAACGCGCCGTCGCCGAAGACGATGCACACCTGCTTGCCGGGCCGCGCAAGCTGAGCCGCCGCAGCGAAGCCGGTGCCGGGGCCAAGGCACCCGAACTGGCCCGGGTCCAGCCAGTGGCCCGGCCTGTTGATGCCCAGCACCCTGGCCGCAAAGGTCACGGTGTCTCCGCCGTCGCCCACCACGGTTGCGTCGTAGTCCAGGAAGTCCCTCAGCTCCTTCATCAGCCTCATGGGGTGAATGGGCGTCTGGGTGCTGTTCAGCATCTCCTGGTCCGGCTCCTTCAGCGCCTTGTCCTCCGTCATCACCTCCTCCAGCCACTCACGGCCGGGCGAGCGATAGCCCATATTCCTCAGCTCGTCCATCGTCATCTGGAGCGTGGCCTTCACGTCACCCACCACGCCGATGTCGATGTGGCGGTTCTTCCCGACCTCCTCGGCGTCCATCATCATCTGCATGACCGTGGCGTCCTTGTTGAACAGCACGTCACGCCCAAAGCTCAGCCGGAAGTCCACCGGCGTGCCGATGAGCAGGATGGCGTCCGAGTTCACGAGGGCGTAGCGCCGGCCCGTGCTGCCGAGGTTGGGGTGGTCGGACGGAATGGAGCCGCGGCCCATCGAGTTCAGGAACACCGGCGCGTCGATCATCTCGACGAAGTCTCGCAGCTCGTCCCACGCCTGGGACCACCAGATGTCGCTGCCCGCTACTATCGCCGGGTGCTTCGAGTTCTTGAGCGTCTCCGCTATCTTGCGCACGTACGCGGGGTCCGGGTAAACGCGGGCCTCGGTGCGATAGCCCGTGGGCAGCATCAGGCTGTCTTCATCAATGCGCCCGTTGACAATGTCGGTTGGAATCTCCAGGTAGACGGGGCCGGGCTTGCCGCTGGTGGCCTGCCTGAAGGCAGTGGCCACGAAGTCGGGGATGCGCCGCGACTCCTGCACCTGGTGCGACCACTTGGTGATGGACGACATCAGCGCCACGCCGTCGAACTCCTGCAGGCTGCTCATGAGGCGCTCGCGCACGGCGGAGTTGCCGCCGATGACGATCATCGGGCTGTTGGCCTGGTAGGCGTTGGCAACTGCGGTAATGGTGCCGGTGACGCCCGGCCCGGCGGTGACGATCGCCACGCCCGGCTTGCCCGTCACCTTCGCCCAGCCCTCCGCGGCGTGGGCCGCCGCCTGCTCGTGACGGAAGTCGATCACCTTGATCCCGTTGTCTTCGCAGCCCTCGTAGAGGGTGTAGATGTGCCCGCCGTTCAGCGTGAACACGTACTCCACGCCCTCCTGCTTCAGGGCACGACCGAAGGCTTCACCACCACTAATCTCTGCCATGCGAACCTCCTTCTCGGTCCTTCAAGCTCAGGTTCAATTCCGCACGCCATCGCGGAGCTGCGCCGGGCACGACCAAAGAGGCGTCAGGAATGCGTGTGTCCGGCAATCACAAGCCTACAAACACACCCCTACTGTGTCAAGCCTTTAGGGGCCTCTCCGCCGCCTCCGCGACACACGGTAGCCGCGGCCGCGAGAGCCTCCTGCGCTACGCGAGGCCCCACATCCGCGCGCGCCGTCCGCTCACGCCCTTCGACAAGCTCAGGGTGAGCGGACGGGATCAGGCCCGCTCATGGTGAGCCTGTCGAACCATATGAGCGGGCAAGGAATGGCACGCTCCCACCTTCCCATCCGTCATTCCTGTGTCCGCGGGAATCTAGCACCCGCCACCGTAGCC
>DAOUKJ010000077.1:0-20342 GCA_034421435.1 Dehalococcoidia bacterium
AGCCTCCATGCGTAAGCTGTTGACCATGATCAACGCCATGTTGAGGGACGGAACTACCTGGAATCAGCTCAACCACACCAGCAACCCTCCCCTCCTTCAACACAGTTGCTAAGACAATCGCCCTTAGACCAGCAGTGAATCACGCCAAATGCCCTAGATTTCTCGGCTTCGCTCGAAATGACGGGAGTAGGTGGCCACAACTGCAGCCTCCGTCATTGCGGCGAAAGCCGCAATCCAGGGGGGGATGGACTCCTGCCTCCGCAGGAGTGGTTACGGATTCGGTGCGCTTGGCCCCCATCCTAACCTTCCCCCGCAGACGGGGTAAGGGATTTGACTTCTCTCCCCTTTGATAGGGGAGAGTCAGAGAGGGGGTGATCCCTCCCGTTCCCTCATCCGTCATTCCCGCGGACGCGGGAATCCAGGGGAGAAGGGTGCTAGACCCCCGCTTTCGCGAGGGTGACGGGGAAGGCGTGAGCGGGTGAGATTAGGCCCGCTCAAATGGTTCGACAGGCTCACCATGAGCGGGGGGAGGGGCTATCGGGCGCTACTCGCTCCAGGGCAGGTGCGCCATGTCGTGGAAGAGCAGCCCGGTGACCTCCCTGGGCTGGTTGAGCAGCCACAGCGCGCCCTCGGCGGAGGTTCTCGGATGCTTGGGCGCGTCCGGCGCCATGTCCGTGAGCACCCAGCCGGGCGACAGCGCGTTGACGGCGACCTTGCCCGCGAGCTCGCCGGCGGAGGCTATGGTAAGCGCGTGCAGCGCAGCCTTCGATACGCCGTACGCGCCGCGCAGGCCATCGGACATGACGCCCGAGGTGGAGCCAACGTTGATGACGCGCGGGTCGTCAGACTCCAGCAGCAGCGGGATGAGCCTCTTGGTGCAAAGGTACACGCCGGTGAGGTTGATTCGTATCGTCCGCTCGAATTCCTCGTCCGGGAGGCCGTACAGCCCGCCAATCTCCTTCGGAGATACGCCAGCGTTGTTGACCAGGATGTCCAGCACGCCCCAGTTGTCGCGGACCCACTCGGCGACGCGGTCGTTGTCGGCGGCCGCCGAAACGTCGGCCTGAAGGACGTGGAGGCCCGGCAGCTCACTCTGCGCCTGGGCCAGCTTGGACTGGTCGCGTGAGACGGCCAGCACGTCGGCCTCGTTCTCGAGGAGAATCTTGCAGATTTCGAAGCCTATGCCGCGGCTTCCGCCCGTTACCAGCGTCTTCTTGCCCTGGAGAGACATGGCGACTCCTTCCGGCTGGATTGGGGCAAAGTTAGCACAGCGGGCAGGGAGGGTCAAGGCGGCCGCAGCCTCTTATCGACTCTCACGGTCGGCTGGGGTACAATCCCTTCGCAGCGTCTTCCCATTCGCCAAGGCCGCGCCGAGGGGGGTCGAACGGCATGCCCCATGCCCACATGCGCAGCTACACAAGCCTCCGGGCCGCCGACCCTGAGCAGCTCACCGACGAGGAAGCCTTCAACGCAATCCTGGACTCCATCATCACCCAGGAGCTTGTGCTGGGCAGGTCTGTGGAGTGGACGGGCAACATCGGCGAGGTCTGGCAGGACGCATCAGGCACGTGGACGCTGTACACCAGGGCCATTGCCCTGACCGGCAACGGCGACGACGGCACACGCTGCATCCAGTCCGACACCATGATATGCGAGGAGATCAGGGCGGAACAAGACCCGCCCATCCGGCACTAGCGCCCGGTAGAGGCAGGCTTTGAGGGGCGCTGGCGTTCCACGTGCTCTCGCACGCCGTCCGCCATTGCGGCCACGCCGCGCCTGGTCACGGTGACGCGAATGCCTCCGCTGCTGTGCTCGTAGTGCCTGGATACCTTGTGCGGCAGGGGAGTGCTGGACCAGATGACCACCACCTCGGCCCAGTCGCGATTCGAGCGGTGATACCGGTCGTCGCGCGCGACCCTGGTGTTGACGAACCTGAATTCGACGGGCGCGTGCGAGCTGCCCCGTATCTCCCGCTCAGACTCCTCCGTGCCGCCGACCACCAGCACGCGGCTGAGGCCCCGTTCGCTCAGTGCGGCCGCCATCCGCTCCAACGCGCTGCGGTTGGAGGAGCCGCCGCAGACGTCGCAGCGCTTCTGGTCGGACAGGAGCGGTGTGCGCGATCCGGCAAGCTCGGCGGTCTGCTGGCGGCAGTTGCCGTTGTTGCAGTAGCGAAGGAATGCGGCGTCGATCACGGCGGCGACCCGCTCGCGCTTGTCGGCGGCGATGCGGGTGCGGTTGGGCCTGCTCGACAGCACGCCTGCTTCGACAAGCGCCTCCACAGCCGACCTCACCGCCTCCGGGTGGGTGACGCCAAAGTCTGAGAGCATTCTGGAGATTGTTATGTCCGTCATGTTTCCATTCGCTCTGCGAGTATGTCCTGCCTGCCTCAAGAACTATTGTATCAGACGGCGCGCCGGAATCTCCGCGTGCGGTCGGCGCGGCAGTCTGAAGCAGATATCGCAGCCGCTGGCGTCCAGCAGGTGGTACTGCTAGAATTGGGCGAAAGGCCCGGCCCCAATGCGCGTATACTCAGCGGGCCAAACTCTCGATTACGTAAGGGGGACGCCATGACTCGAAACGGCACTCCGGACGAGGCCGAGATTCTCGAATACGCCAAATCGCTCAGCAACTGGGGCAGGTGGGGGCCGGACGACGAACTGGGCACCGTCAATCACCTTGGGCCTGAACAACGACTGCGCGCGGCGTCGCTCGTGCGGGACGGCGTTGTGGTCTCCTGCGCAAGGCCCATCACCACGGAGGTCGCCGTCGACGTGCGAAACCCGTTCATCCACTACATGACGGGTTCCGGCGAGGGCTTTGCCGTGACTCACCAGGATGGCCCGCCGGAGCCGATGCAGGGGAGCGGCGACTTCATCGGCGTAGCGTTTCACGGCTACGCAATCACTCACCTGGACTCGCTCTGCCACATCTTCTGGAACGGGCAGATGTACAACAACCGTCCCGCGTCGATGGTCACCACGCGGGAGGGCGCCACGGCCAACGCGGTGGACGTGCTCAAGGACGGCGTGGTCGGACGGGGCGTGCTGCTGGACGCCGCCCGGCATCGGGGCGTGGATTGGATGGAGCCCGGAGAGGGCGTCATGCCACATGAGCTAAGCGAAATGGAGGAGGCTCAGGGCGTGCGCGTGGAGCAGGGCGACCTGCTGCTGGTGCGGACAGGCAACTACCGCCGCCGCAGGGAGGTTGGCCCGCGTCCTATACCGGAGGGCTGGCCGGGGCTTCACGCATCCTGCATGCCGTGGCTGCACGAGCGGAGCATCGCCATGCTGGGCGGCGACACCGTCAGTGATACGGTGCCGTCCGGCTATCCCAACCTGCGCCAGCCGATACACCAGATCGCGCTGCCGCACATGGGCTTGTGGCTCATCGACAACTGCAACCTGGAGGAGCTGACCGCGGCGTGCGCCGAGCGCGGACGTTGGGAGTTCCTCCTGACCGTCGCACCGCTGCGAGTGCAGTACGGCACCGGCTCGCCGGTGAACCCGATCGCTGTGCTTTAGGACTCTCAGAGCAAGTCGAAACCATGTCCATCTCACTCAGGGGCACCTTCACCGTCATTGCGACCCCGTATCGGGGTACGGGGCAGGCTCAGCCACAATCGAGGATGGGCGTGGTTTCGTACGAGCCATCGGACCGTTCCGCACCAGAGGGGAGCCGCGGTCCTACACCACATACCTGGAGGTAGACATTGCAGGAACTAGAGCCGGTACAGCGAGCGCTGGTGGTATCGCCACACCCGGACGACGCCGAGTTCGGGTGCTCGGGCACCGCAGCCCTTCTCGTGCGAGAGGGCAAAGAGGTGTACTACGTAATCGCCACCAGCGGCAACAAGGGAGGCCGTGACACAGACATGACCTCGGACTACCTGACGACGGCGCGCCAGGACGAGCAGCGTAGGGCAGCCGAGGTGCTCGGCGTGTCGGAAGTGGTGTTCCTTGACTTTGGCGACGGCGAACTGGAGGACAACCACGCCTTCCGGCGCGAGCTCGTCTACCACATACGTCGCCTCAAGCCGGACATCGTGTTCACGACCGACCCGTTTCGCACGTCGTTCTACATCCACAGGGACCACCGCATGGCCGGAATCGTCACGCTGGATGCGGCGTTCCCGTATGCCCGGGACAGGCTCCACTATCCCGAACACATCGAGCAGGGCCTGGACGGCCACAACGTGGACGAGGTTTACCTGTGGGGGTCGGAGTCGCCGGACACCTTCATCGACATCAGCGAGGTTGTCGACCTGAAGGTGAAGGCGCTTCTGGAGCACAAGAGCCAGATGCAGGACTGGGTGAATGAGGCCGGCGGTGAAGAGGCGTTCGGCGAGAGGATAAAGGCGATGTCCCAGAGGTGGATGAAGCGCCACAACCTGCCCTACGAGCACGCCGAGGGGTTTCGCCGCTACGGCATCAGGCGCATGAGGGAGGAGGCAGAGTCCTAGAGGCGGCGACTGCGATTCGAAGCGACGGACAGGAGGTGGGGTATGCCGTTCGTGAATCTTGAAGACGTGACCATCCACTACGAGGAGGCCGGCAGTGGGTCGCTTGCCTACCTGTTCTGTCCGGGGCTCGGTGGAGACGGGAGTGGATTCGTGGAGCACCTCGACTTCTGGGCGGGCCACTTCCCGCGAGCGGTGACGTGGGACTATCGCGGCGCAGGGCAGTCGTCCTCCGCCGCAAAGTACAACCTGCCGCTGTTCGCCGCGGACCTGGCCGCCATGATGGACGCCCTCGGCATCGAGAGAGCGGTCCTGCACGGCGTGTCGTGGGGCGGTGTTGTGGTGCAGCAGTTCGCGCTGGACTACGTCGAGAGGTGCGCGGCCATCGTGCTGGACTCCACGTCCAGCGAGGTGAACGTGGCGGCATCGGAGAACTGGTACAACCGCGGCGAGGTTGCCAGGCTGGGCTCCGCGGCGCAGATCGGCGAGTTCAGGCCGGCCTTCGCGGGCCACACGGCGAGCGCGCAGGCGGTGCAACAACAGGGCGTGCAGGTGAAGCCGGAGCACCTTGAGTCTTACGTGGCGAGCGCACGTGCGATTGCCGGCCTGCGTGAGCACCCGTTCACGCCAAGGCTCAGGCGCATCACGTGTCCTGCGCTGGTGGTGGCAGGCGGGCAGGACGCCACGGCTGGCGCGGGAGGCTCGGTCATCCTGTCGCGGAACCTGCCCAGTGCGAGATTGGAGATCTTCCAGGACGCGGGCCACGGCGTGTTCCGGCACAAGCGCGACGAGTTTCGCGATCTGGTGCTGGAGTTCTGCCGCGAGCACGGGATCCTGTAGGGAGGTAGCGTATGCTTGAGTCATTGAGCCTTGATGGCAGGGTGGTGGTGATTACCGGCGGCGGCACCGGCCTTGGCAGGGCGATGGGCCGTGATCTTGCTCGCGCCGGCGCCGACGTCGTGGTGGCAGCCCGCAGGCCAGGGCCAATCGATGAGGCGGCCGATGAGTTCAGGAGCATGGGCCGCAGGTCGCTGGCCATCCCGACGGACGTGACCGACTCCGCGCAGGTCAATGCGCTGTTCGAGAGTGTGATCGCGGAGCTCGGCTGCGTGGATGTTCTCGTGAACAACGCCGGCGGCGGAGGAGGCGGCAAGCAGATCTGGGAGATCACGGACGAGGAGTGGCGCACGGGCATCGACACCAACCTGACGGGCGCCTTCTACTGCGCCCGCGCGGTGATGAAGCACATGGTGGACAGAGGCAGCGGTCGCATCGTCAACATCTCCTCAGGCCAGGGACTGCGTGGCCAGAGGGGCAGCTTCATGTACGGCACCGCAAAGGGCGGCGTCATACAGCTCACGCGCGTACTGGCTGCGACCTATGGCTCGGCGGGCGTCACGAGCACGTGCATTGTTCCGGGCATGATACCCGTGCGGGAACAGGCCGGCGACGACGCTCCGAACCCTCGCCTGGCGTTTATGCCCATGGGACGCGCCGGCACGCCCGAGGAGATGGGGCCGCTGGCGGTGTTCCTGGCCTCAGATGCGTCGGCGTACATGAACGGCGAGATGTTCTACTGCGATGGCGGTGCGATGGCCGGCGGAGCGGCTACCACCGGCTATGCCCCCGTGATTCCACTCAACGACTAGAGGTGCTGATATGCCGATTCCAGAGGAATGGGACCTGTCCGGCAAGTGCATTGTGCTGACAACGGGGAGTCGAGGTTGGGCGCCGATACTGGCCGAGGGCCTGGCGGAGGCTGGCGCAGACCTTGCGATCATCGGCCACCGCCCTGAAGTCCTGAGCGCGGCGGCCGAAGCGGTGCAGAAGTACGAGAGGCGAGTGGTGACGATACCCGCCGATCTCAAGCAGCGAGACGAGGCCCAACGAGCCATTCAGGAGGCGATCGCGTTCCTGGGCAGCATCGACGCGCTGGTGAACGACCCGCAGGTCGAGTTCGCCAAGCCCATCCTGGAGGTCACGCCTGAGGAGGTCGACGCCGTATTCGACAGGAACGTCAAGAGCGTGCTCTACTGCTGCCAGGAGGCGGGCAGGGCGATGCTGGAGCAGGGCAGCGGTCGCATCGTGAACCTCTCGTCTGTGCTAGGCGAGCGCGGCGTGTCGAATGAGTCGGTCTACTGCGCGAGCATGGGCGCAGTGGAGCAGCTGACCAGGGCGCTGGCGCTGGAGTGGGCGAGGACCGGCGTCACGGTCAACGGCATCGGCATGGCGTGGTACACAACGGAGGACATTCCCGTGGAGCAGCAGCAGGAAGACCCTCTGGTGCGATACCTGCCGTCGCGCAGGTTGGGCCATCCGCGGGAGATCGTACCGTTGCTTGCGCTGCTCTGCTCCGAAGGCAGCAGCTACGTGAATGGGCAGACGATCTTCGTGGACGGCGGCGCAATGACGCACGCGTAGGGCTGCTGCGGGGCTGGCGAGCCCCGTGGCTGCGTGGCGAGCGCGTTAGGTGTCCTGAGCTGACCGCTCGGCTACATTAGCCTGCGCGGCGAATGCCGCCCAGGCAAGGCTCCCCAGCATACGCGCAGGGTCCAGCACCGGCCACAGGTCACCGTTGTTGAGGAAGTACGCGTTTGCGAAGAGCACTGCGCCTATCACTGCTGAGACCAGCGCGCCTGCTCGCCCGGCGGCGCTTCCGGCGCGCCACATGGCCACCGTCGCCACGCTTGCTGAGCCGAGGAACAGCGGGTTGATGGTCTTCCACACGTCGCCGGTGTAGTCGCCGAACGCGCCGCCGTAGGCGTTGGCGAGCACCGCCGCCGACAGCACGCCCAGCGCCATGCTGCGCACCCAGGTGACTCTACACGTGCTCAGCCAGAGCCACCACACGCCGCCGAACCCCATTAGTAGCGCCGGTATCTGCCACAGCTTCCAGGGCAGGTAGGGAACGGACCTGCCGTCCGGATCGACGAGCACGGTCCTCTCCGTCCAGGCGAAAATGGCGAGAGCAATAAAGGCCGTGACGGCTATGGCGGGAATCGGTTTCAGTCCACGAGGTTCGATGAGCTTGAACATGGTAGTCTCTGCTGATGCAAGTCGCCGCCAGTCACGATGGCGAAGGTCAACTCGATCTCGCGGGCGGGATTGCACCCCGGTTCGTGTGCGCCGCTGAGCCGGTTGAGTGTACTATAATGTTGGGCGGTTTTGAAGGCTGATCGGTATGGACTTGGCATTCCCACGGGTTTGACGTGTTCCCGACGGCCGGACAGCCCTACAGCAGTTGGTATACTAGGCGCTGCTCTGTCCCGGCCCGACACAGCCGGTAGAGGAGGACTACTGATGACCACCACAAGTGCGCAGGAAGACAGATTCGAGGAGGCCGAACGCGGCCTGGACTGGCTGGAGAAGCTGGAGGCGCTTCAGGCGCGCTCGGCGTCCGACCAGGCCGCCTATGAGGTCGCGGAGTACGTGATGAAGCTGCGCGCCGCGGTCACAGAGCTGGCGGGGGAGCGCACAGCCTCGCAGCTCAGCGAGGACGTGGGCGCCGAAACGGCACAGCTGGTCGAGGAGCTGCGGCAGGCAAGTGACAGCGACTACTGGAACACAAGAATCCGGCCTGCCCTCCTGAAGTCCGATTCCTGAAGCGTTCTCTGCGGCGCCTCTGACCGCAGCCCTCTCACCTGGTTCGACAAGCTCACCCCCGTATCAAGTACGGGGCAGGCTATGAGCGGGCCACGCCACTGCCTACTAGCGCGAGTCTCATTCAAGCTGAGCCCGGCACTTGTCAGACCGGCGGGCTAATGGCACAATTGAAGTTGGCCTGTTCAGTCTGCGCATTCGGCGGACTGGACAGGCAAGCTTTGTGCAGAGCAAATGGAGAATCTTCCCGCAGGGCCAGGCGTAGTTTGGGGCGGGCCGCCAGCACGTAGACAAGGAGCTAGATGAGCAAGAGATTTTGGTCCTGGGCGATGGCCGTGACGATTGCGCTGCTGGTTGTTGCACTGGCGGCATGTGAGTCTGATCCGACAGCTACGCCGACTCTGTCGCCCACGGATACGCCGGCGCCAACCGCCGCGGCCACTGCCACGCCCGAGCCCACTGCACCACCTGCGCCAACTGCCACAGCCGTCGCCACGCCCGAGCCTACGGCGCCATCGGTTCCGTCGCCCACTCCCACTCTCGCGCCCGCTGCGACTGCAGAGCCGACTCCAACCGCCACCTCGATGCCGCGGCCTACTGCCACCCCGATTCCGACTTCCACACCCACGCCTCAACCCACCGCGACCCCGGTGCCCGAAGTTCCGCTGGCCTTCGATCCCCTGGTCGTCTGGGGCACTCTGTCCAACGGCATCAGGTACTACATCAGGCACAACGAGGAGCCCCGGGACCGGGCTCAGATTTCGCTTGTGGTGAAGGCAGGCTCCATCCATGAAGAGGAGCACCAGCAAGGCCTGGCGCACTACGTGGAGCACATGGCCTTCAACGGGACGGAACGCTTCGCAAAGCAGGAGATCATCGAATACCTGGAGTCCATCGGAAGCAGTCTTGGCGCTGACGTCAACGCAAGCACCGGGTTCGAGAGAACGGCCTATTTCCTGGAGGTGCCGACCGACGATCCTGAGATCACCGAGACCGCCTTCCAGATTCTCAGCGACTGGGCCTACGCAGTCACCTTCGATCCTGAGGAGGTTGAGCTGGAACGGGGAGTCATACTGGAGGAGTGGAGGCTGAGCCAGGGATTCTACTCAAGGTATCGGAGCACCCTCTTTCGGCTCATCTTTGGTACAGCGCTCTATGCTCAGCGGGCCCCCATCGGACTGACGGAGGTCATCGAGTCGGCGAATGCCGAGCTTCTCAGAGAGTACTACGACCGGTGGTACAGGCCTGGCCTGATGGCCGTGATCGCAGTTGGCGACTTTGACGTTAAGGCCATGGAGGCCAAGGTGAAGCAGCACTTCGCTCCGCCTCCGGAGGGCGAGGCCGGCCATGAGCGCGCCGTCGCGGGTATAGCCACCAGCAGTCCGGTCGTGAACATCCCCGGACACACCGAGCCTGAGATAGGAGTGTTTACCGACGCGGAGTCGCCCGGCACCCAGTTCGTCCTCATCCGTAAGCTGGCTCCCGACAAGGGCCAGACCAAGTCCGACTTCCGGCGCTCTATGGTCGAAAGGCTCGCCTTCATGATGCTGAACGCGCGCCTGTTTGAGCGAGCGCAGGAGGCGGACGCGCCATACCTGGTGGCTGACGGCGGCCGTTCGCCTTATGTGGAGCGGCTGGACATTCTGACGTTCTCAGCCTGGGTTGAGTCGGGCGGCATCGAGGCCGGCCTGCAGGCCGTGTTGGAGGAGCTGCAGCGCATCAGACTCCACGGCTTCACAGAGGGCGAGTTGGCCCGCGAGAAGAGCAACCTGCTGAGTCAAGCGGAGAGCTACTACAGGCAGCGGGAGCAGATACCGTCACGGAACTTCGTGAACGAGTACACTGACCACTTCCTGAACGGGACTCCGGTCCCGGGCATTGAGGCCGAGTGGGCGCTCTACCAAGAGCTTCTGGCCGAGATCACGTTGAGCGAGTTTGCCGAGGTCATCGAGCCGTGGACAAAGTCGGAGGACACGTCACTGCTGGTCGTAAGGCCTGACGATACCGTGGGCGGTTCGGACGACGCACTGTCGAGTGCAACGCTGGCGCAGCTGCATAACGCCAGCACGTTGGACGTGGAGCCTTACGCGGACGAGCTTGGCGACGTGCCCCTCATGCCTGCAATCCCAACTCCGGGGAGCATCACCGCCGAAGAGCACATAGAGTCCATTGACGCACAGCGCTGGATCTTGTCCAACGGCGTCACCGTCATAGCCAAGCAGACCGACTTCCGCGACGACGAGGTGGAGTTCGTCGCCTTCAGCCCCGGCGGCCACTCGCTGGTCGCCGACGAAGACCACGTGTCAGCCCGGTTCGCCACCTCGCTGGCCAGTGGAAGCGGCGTTGGCGTCCACGACAGGGTGGCCCTGGAGAGGCTGCTGGCCGGCAAGAGGGTCTCTGTGTCACCGTACATCGGGGAGCTGTTTGAGGGTTTCACGGGTTTCACCTCTCCGGAGGACTTGGAGACCATGTTCCAGCTGATTTCGCTCTACTCCACCACGCCGCGCTTTGACCCCGTCTTCTTCGACCAGTACGTGACGCGCCTGATCGCCGTTGCGGAGTTCTACGCGGCAGAGCCTGACTCGGTGCTCTTCGACAAGGTGAACGTGGTGCTGAGCCAGAACCACCTGAGGGAGCGCCCCCTCACTGTCGAGCTGGTCGATGAGCTGGACCTGGAGCGCGCCGCCGCCGTGTACGCCGACCGGTTCGTGGACATGGGCGACGCTACGTTCGTCTTCGTGGGCGCGTTCGAGTGGGATACACTTCGCTCGCTGGCAGCCACGTACCTGGCCAGCCTGCCAACCACGGGGCGCGTCGAGGCGTGGCGGGATACCGGGATCGACCCGCCGCAAGGCGTCGAAGATCGCGTGGTGCACAAGGGCGTTGAGCCGCGCAGCAACTCGGTGTTGGTCTATGCGGGAGACATGGAGTGGAGCCGCGAAGAAGCTCTCAGGCTCAACGTGGCGGGTGAGGTGCTCGGAATCCGCCTGCGAGAGCGAATTCGCGAGGCGCTGAGCGGCACATACAGCATAGGGGTGAACGCGGGCAGCTCCAGCCTGCCGGACCCGGAGTACCTGATTTCGATCATCTTCGGCAGCGACCCGGACCGCACCGAGGAGCTGTTCGCCGAGATCCTGAACGAGATCGACTGGCTGCGAGAAGGAGGGGAGCAGGAGTACCTGGACAAGGCCAAGGAGCTACTGCGCACCTCCAGGGAAGAACAGCTCAGGCAAAACGGATTCTGGCTCAACCAGATCAGGGTGGCCGCGCAGAGGGGGGAGCCCTTCGAGGCCGTTGTCGGCTTCGACGAGATTCTGGACGCCATAACCCTCCAGGACATCGCAGCCGTTGCCCGGCGCTACTTCACCGAGGATCGATACATCAGGGTGGTGCTGAGGCCGGAGGAGGAGTAGGCCGCGATGGAGGGCTGGGACGGGAAGCGTTGCTTCTCCTTCGCCATCAACAGGGCTGAGGTGTCGGAATGCTGACCCCTAGAATCGAGATTTTGCACTCAACGGAGCCGGCACACTGGCTTCGGGACCGGCTTGCGCCGTGGTGGCAGAGAGAATTACCCACTACCGTAGGGTGGTCGGCGCCGGAGGGATACGACGCTTACGCCAAGATCTACCACAAGGCAGAGGTACAGGCTCCAGACAGGGGTTGGGAGCCTGTTCGCTGGTCGGATCTGGCCCGGGCGAACAACAGGACCGTTCATCCGGAGATGACCTTTCGAGAAGCTTCCGGCCTCGAAAGGGACGAGCATCGCTGGGGCCTCCGTAAGCCCTTCCTCTCGTTGGACGATGTCGAATGCTCAGCCCTGATGAATGTCCTGAGCCAGTTCACCACCACGCCGGAGCAGTGCTACTTTGCCGTTTGGCACGGCTACGGGGGCCTAAAGCAGCTCTTTGGAAAGCTGGCGGGGTTGGGAATCAGCAGGGCAAAGGTGCAACTCTCCTTCAGGGGCCCGGACTACTTCTTATGCAGTGGACCGCTGGAGGCTGTGATGGACTTCCAGGGCTCGTTAGGCGACGGGTGGTGGTTCGGGCAAGCTCCCGACGTCTGGTGGCCTGAAGACAGGGCATGGTGCGTCTCATCCGATATCGACGCTGATGTCACCTGCCTTGCCGGGAGTCGCGGCTGCATTGAGGCTGTCCTTGATACTCCTGAGCTCGAAGCGCTGCCCACTCAGCTAACCCATGTAGTGAGAGGGTGATTAGGCCGGCACGGCTGTCCGCGAGGAAACTGTCCTCGGTTTGACTCCCAGGGTCTACCGCCTCACCAGGGCCCCATTCTCGCCGACCACTCACAAGTGAAGCTCGTGCGTGAACGAACGGCCACTTCCGTGATGGCGCGGCATGCGGGTTGACCGGCGATTCTGTGGTATATTCTCCCTATAGTGATGCGGGCCATCAGTAAGCCGGGAGTTGCTTCGCCGCTGATAGCGATAGTCCTGCTCATCTTTGCTTCGGCGGCGTGTTCGGACAACAACTCTGAGCCGCCGACCGAGGAACCTCAGCCGACAGCCGTTCCCACATCGACTCCCACTCCTCGTCCGACACCAACCTCCACCACGTCGCCGACGCCGACGCCCGCTCCGACGGCTACGGACGTCGCCAGTCCGTCCGTCGAGCCAACCGCATCGCCAGGTAGCGTGCAGCTGCCTCACGACGAGGGCGTCCACCTCTCAGGCCTGGAGTGGTTCTACTTCAACGGCCACCTGACCGCGGAGAACGGACAGGAGTTCAGCTATCACTTCGTGACCTTCCAGACCGTGCAGCCCTCCGGCCTGACATCCCGATTGGCCCAAGTTAGCTGGGCAGACCACGCCGAAACGCTGCACCTCACCGGGGAAAGGGCAGCGGCGCCGCGGCCCGAGGCGTCGTCGGGCGAGTTCGATATGCCAACCGCCGATTGGAGGATGAGCGGCGACGGAGAGGAGTACCAACTCAGCTTTGGCGTAGGGGAGTACGCCGTTGAGCTAGAGGCCGTATCGCAGAAGCCTGCCGTGCTGCACCACGGTTCCGGGCTGGTCGACCTTGGTATCGCGGGCAAGACCTACTACTACTCACGGACTCGGCTGGAGACCTCCGGCACGGTGACCTTTGACGGCGTTACTCACGCCGTAAGCGGCGTTTCCTGGATGGACCACCAGTGGGGCGAGTTCACCATTCTGGGCATCGGGTGGGACTGGCTCAGCCTGAACCTCGACGACGGCTCCGACCTGACGGTCTCCGTGGTGTGGGAGCTGGAGGAGCGCAAGCACATCAGCACGTACGGCACCTACGTACCGGCCGACTCGTCCGCGGTACATCTGCCCGGCGACGACGTTTCGCTGGAGCCCGGTGGAACCTGGACCAGCTCTGAAACGGGGGCTGTCTACCCCATAGACTGGAGGCTGCGGGTCGACTCGCTGGAACTGGACCTGTCGCTGACGGCTGCTATGGAGGAGGCCGAGTTCGCCCTGAGCTCGTTCATTCTGGTGGTGTATTGGGAGGGGTCGGTAGCGGCCGCGGGTACGAGTGGGGGAACGCCGGTTGCGGGCCAGGGATTCGTTGAGATGGTGGGGTATGCCCCCTTCGCGTTGGAGATACCGGCAACCGAGCCGGCGCAGCGCTGAGAGCATCCGGGACGGGAGACCAACTAGCGTCGCGCAGACACCGGGCGACGTAGCCTCCCGTGTAGCCGAAGGCGCCGGTCACGATGGCCAGTTCAGGATGTCCCACAATCACAGCCTCCTCAACATCCACCAAATCGTAGCCATATGCGATGTACCGTTCTCAGGGGACGCTGAACAGTACGACCCCGTAATCCTCCCTCGCTTGTTCGTTCGGATAGCCGCCATTGCCCGCGTACGTCACGTTGTCAATGCCGAAACGAGCCATACCCTCAATCGAGAATGTCCAGCCGTCAATGTGGGCCGCCCGATCGACGTAGTAGCCCTGGAACTGGTCCGGCAAGAACCCGTAGACGAGGGCGTCCACGCTCACGCCGACCTTCTCCAGAAAAGTCTGTTCCTCTCTGACCCCGGCCGGCCTTCTTGAGAGAACCACTTCGACGAATTTCCTCCGTCGTTCTGGGGAGGAGGGTTCAACCCCCTCTGCGACCAACTCGTCGTATTGCCTTGCCAGCAACTCTTCAACGGTCAGGCCGAGTCCCCGGGCGAGGTGTTCGTCCTGCTGCTCCGACCCGTGCCAACCGACTATCGAGCCGGCCATTATCGTCTTGTTCCTTCCCGCAGTGAAGATGTAGTTTGCACAGGACGAGAAGCACAGCCCGTCAACCACCACGTCGATGCCGTGCTCGAATATCCAGTGGCCCAGCTTGATGCCTTCATCGGTCTCGCCGCCGGCGGAGCTGACGCGCAGCGTTGTGATCTCGTCCTCCCGGCCTTTCACAAGGCTGAGGAAGCTCTCATAGAACCCTTCTTCCAGGCTGCCGTTCATCACTACCGTAGGGCCTTCGATAGAAAGGGTTACTGCATCGCCCTCCATCGGTGGGACAGGTGCCTCAATCGACTCGGTAGGGATAGGGGTAGGGGTGGGGCTGGCGGTTTGCGTAGGTGCAGGGGCAGTGGGATCGGCGGTCTGCGTCGCTACGGGATCCGAACACGCTACGGCCGACACCAGCATCAATACTGAGATGACGGCCAGACTCCGCCATGAAACGAAGCTCATGGTGGATTCAGTCACCCTCCATTGCCGACTGCGGGGTGATGGGAATGGCCTGACAGGTGAGGATGGCGCCGGTCACGACGGCCAGGTAGGAAAGACGCCCCTTTATCCCCCTTCATGCAAGGCGCAGTCCTTGTCGAATGTGCCGAACTCGAACCAGATGTAATTGCACCATCGCTGAAACTCCGCAACCCGCCCTCCGCTCACGGAGACCTCATAGCTGCCGTCGTCGTTGCGGGATACCTGAAGGCGAACGCCGCCGCCTATGTCCCGCGACTCACCGTCTTGCATGACCGAGAAGTCATCCCTGCCCCAGTTCACGTCGTTGGCGACATCGGGGTTGCGCTCGTCGTACAAGGCGGGACCGAAACGGGCGTGCGCCCCCGTGCCGGTGGACTGGTCGTACCGGCTCACCAGCACCCCGTCGTAGCGGAAGGCACGCTCGGAAGTCGGGGTGTACACCTGGGGCGTCTGGTCCACGTAGGCGGGATTGCGCTCGTCCAGCACCTCGACCGTGGTGAAGGCGTACTTCCTCCCTGACGAGATCACGAGGAGCTGATTGCCTCTCTCCCGAGGCGGTTGCAGCGTGTACGTCCCGGAGTCGGCCAGGTGCAGCGCGACCTCCTTCGAGTCTATCCACCCCGCGGCGTAGCGGTTCACTGCAAGGGTCGAGGGCATGTCCTGATGCCAACCAAGCGTAGGATGCAGCGACAGTGTCGACATGAAGTCCAGCAAGTTGCTGTACGGGTTGGGGATTCCGCCTTCCTCTTCGGGCCACAGCACCTCGGCATGGGAGTGGGGCCAGCTCATCCAGGCATGGCCCATCTCGTGCACCAGTGTTTCCATGTTCGCCTCTCGCAGGCTCACCAGTCCCATACGCACACCGCCGTTGAAGGCATCGCCGCCCCGGTCGGTCGTGACGTCGGTCAGCAGAATGCGGTTCAGGCCTCCGGGAGCGCCGAGGTCGCAGGGGTAGCTGTCCGCCGCCTCGCCCCGGCAGTCCATTACTCCCGCAAGCCGTATCTGCTGACCATGCACATCATTCGGGGAGCCCTTCCCTTCCAGCTTGAAGTCGTTCCCAGCACGGAAACGAATCCTGAGCTTGCCCTCCGAGATCTTCTCGTAATAGGCGGCGACGTGAGTGTTCAGGATGTTCACCGCCTCATCCATCCCCATGGTCTCCCGCTCGCCGTCGTCCTCTGACCATCCGGGGGCATCCGGCGGGACGCGGACGATATCAACCGCGATGTCCAGGTCGCCCAATGAGTAGTAGGTCGGGTCGACCGGCGGGTCCAGGTAGGTACGGTCCGGGTACGTCCCCATCGGCGTACACCCCTCGAAGCCCATGAAGCCGTAGCGCAGGTAGCTGCCGTTACCGTAGAACCGGATGAGCGACAGGGGATCGGAGCCTCCTAGGTCGGGCATTCCGGCCTCTATCCAGGGGGATGTGTCATTCTCAGGGGACAGGCAGGAATACGGCTCAGACTCTGTCCACCAGTCCTGGGATTCCATTCCGTTCCACTTGGCGAACGGATCGGCAACCATCGGCCTTGCTACGCCGGGAGGCACGACCGTCGGCCACGGCGTGGAGCTCTCCATTACCGTCGGCGATGGCGTGGGGCTCTCCGTGACCGTGGGGGTAGGGGTATGATCGGAGCTGTCCCCAGGCCCCGTTGGCGTACTGTCCGGCTGCCCATTGCATGCCGCCAATCCGAGCAGCAGCAGAGCGGTTCCGCTCGCTGAGATCAGCAACCGAATGGAAAATCGCCGCCTCAATGCTAACTCCCCCCGGGCGGCTTGGCTTTATCGTTAGGATGGTCCTCGCCCCAGCATTGGACTGCGCCGTCCGTCCTCACCCCGCAGGTATGCCTCCACCCGGCGCTGACCGAGGAGAACTCCCCCTCCGGCGGCGTGGCTTCGCCGAAGGAGTCTAAGCCCCAGCACGCCACGGAGCCGCCGGTCCTCACTCCGCAGGCGTGGCCGGCCCCGGCGCTGATTGAGGCGAACTCCCCCTCCGGCGGCGTGTCGTCACTCCAGCATTCGACGGTGCCGTCGGTTCTCAACCCGCAGACGGGGCCGTCGATGCTGACCGAGGCGAACTCCCCCTCAGGAATCCAAATTTCACCGCCGGTGGCCGCGCCCCAACAGACGACCGCGGCGTCGCTCCTCACTCCGCAGGTGGTGTCATCCCCGGCGCTGACGGAGACGAACTCTCCCTCCGGCGGCGTGGACTGACCGTCTTCGTCATCGCCCCAGCAGGCCACGGAGCCGTCCCGCCGCACCCCGCAGGTGTAGGCGGACCCGGCGCTGACGGAGGAGAAATCCCCCTCCGGCGGCGTGGACTGACCAACATTGTCACGGCCCCAGCACTCAACGGCGCCGTCGATCCTCACCCCGCAGGTGTGGTTGCTCCCGGCGCTGACGGAGGAGAACTCCCCAGGGGGCGGCGCGCCTTCACCGAAGAGGTCAGCGCCCCAGCATTCGACTGCGCCGTTGGTTCTCACGCCGCAGCTGTGGTTGGTCGAGGCGCTGACCGAGGCGAACCCCCCATTGCCCGTCGCTTCTCCGCCGGCGTTCTTGGCCGCCGTTGGTTCCGGCTCGGCGGTGGACCCGCCGGACGGGCGCGTTGCTTCTCCGCCGGTCTCCCGTACCTCCGCCGCGTTCGTCCGCGGCGTGGCTTGGGCCCCGCCATTCGCGGGCGTGTCATTCCCGTCTCCGCAGGCTGACAGCGCGACGACCAGTAGAAGGGCCATGCAGAGCGCGGAGAAGGCCACAGGCCCGGATGGGCCGATGGTCGCCCGCACCGACCGGAGAAGCTGCTTCAACATATGGTTCCCACCTGCCATTGCACCGCTCCTGCACACGACGTCATGCTGTTGCCACATCCGGCTCTTCGGTCTCCCCCAGTCGGTAGCCGACGCGAGGCTCGTTGAAGATGTACCTGGGGTTGTCAGCCGTCTCCCCCAGCTTCTGTCGCAGCCGCCTCACGTAGGCCCGCACCACTCCGGAATCGTCAGACTCCCGCGTCGACCAGACCACTTTGCCGTGCCGGCTGGCGGAGGGGGTGGGATTCGAACCCACGTCACCTTTCGGTAAACCTGTTTTCAAGACAGGCGCCATCGTCCACTCGGCCACCCCTCCCGCATCAATCCTACCCAAAACGCGCCCGCATTGCCAGCCCGTGCTCGATGCTTCCAGCCGCAGCCACGCGATGCTACAATGGCCGACGCGGAGCTTCCATCCCCATCCCGGAGGTGAAGAGATGAAGGTCATCAGGCTCAATGACGTCCCGGCGGAGCCGGTCGAAGGAGGCATATTCATCGGCGGCGAGGTCTCGCGGCAGCCAATCGTCACCGAGGACATGGGGCCGTACTTCAGCATGAGCAACGTCAGCTTCGCCCCCGGAGCCAGGAACAAGCTCCACACGCACAGCAGCGACCAGGTGCTGCTCGTCACGTCGGGCACGGGGATCGTGGCCACGGAGGAGAGCGAGGCGGTCGTGACCGTGGGCGACATCGTCCACATCCCCGCGGGCGAGAGGCACTGGCACGGCGCAACCCCCGACTCGGCCTTCGCGCACATCTCTCTGACGCAGGTGGGCAGCAGCGGCGTGCAGGTCGAAGAGTAGCCGGCTGGCCGGTGGGACGATCAAGGTGAAGGTACTGGGCATAGAGACCTCCTGCGACGAGACTGCCATCGCAGTCGTGGAGGACGGCCGCCGCGTGCTGTCGAACGTCATCGCCTCGCAGATCGAGATGCACGCCCGCTACGGGGGCGTGGTTCCGGAGGTGGCGTCACGGCAGCACGTGCTGGAGATGGTGCCCGTTCTGGAGGAAGCGCTTGGGCGAGCCGGCCTCGAATTGGGCTGCGTCGACGCCGTTGCCGTCACCAACGGCCCCGGTCTGGCCGGGGCGCTGCTGGTGGGCGTGAACACCGCCAAGGCGCTGGCCCTGTCAACCGGCCTGCCGCTGATGGGCGTCAACCACCTGGAGGGTCACGTCTACGCCAACTGGCTGGAGGACGCCGACCCGGAGTCGGAGTGCGGCTTCCCGCTTATGTGCCTGATTGCGTCCGGCGGCCACACCGACCTGCTCCTGATGGAGGACCACGGGCAGTACACGCTACTGGGCCGCACGCGGGACGACGCCGCCGGCGAGGCATTCGACAAGGCGGCGCGCATCCTGGGCCTCGGCTTTCCCGGCGGCCCCGAGATCCAGCGCACAGCCCATGACGCTGTCGGCGAGATTACGCTCCCAAGAGCGTGGCTGAGGGGCACGGACGACTTCAGCTTCAGCGGCCTAAAGACAGCTCTCCTTCACGCGGCCAGGCAGGAGGGAGTCTACCCGCCGCAGGAGGACGCTCAACCGGACGCCCGGCTGGTCAGGGAGATGGCCTCGGCATTCCAGACGTCCGTCGCGGATGTGATGGCGGTGAAGACGCTGGACGCGGCGCGGCGATACGGCGCCAGGGGAGTGCTGCTGGGAGGAGGCGTCGCGGCGAACGCCATGCTGAGGCAGGTGCTCCGGGAGAAATCGACGCTGCCCGTCTTCATTCCGTCGCCACGGCTCTGCACGGACAACGGCGCCATGGTCGCGTCCTGCGCCTACTACCGGGGCTCGCCCGGCGGCGACGGCTGGGACATGGACGTGTATCCCAGCCTGCGCCTGGGCTAAGGCGACGAGGCGGGGCCGCTCACCACCGCCACTCGGACTCCCACTCGCCCGGCTCGTCCCACGGCTCGAACTGCGGCTCCGGCGTCGCGGCGGGCGCGGGGAGCAGCGCCTGCTTCAGGCTGAACAGGCGGTTCACAAAGTCGTAGGCCTGATCGGCCAGCCGTCCCTGGTAGGGGAGCAGCACCTGTTCCTGGCCGAGGTGAAGCAGAATCGTCCCCTCCTCGGCCACGTCCACGTAGCGGTACAGGTGATAGAGGGCGGCAAGGGCCAGCACGCCGGCCAGCCCCATCTCCAGCGGGGGGTAGCCTATGGTGGCAAGGGCGGCGCCGGATCCGGCCAGCAGCAGGGCCACGCGCCAGAGTGGCGAGACCCCGCGCGAGGTGCGCCTCACCTCGACGAGGCCGACGTCCAGCAGCGAGACGAAGGTGACGTCCCTCCGGCGGCCGTTGCGGTGCAATAGAAGCAGCCGGCGGTCGGTGAGCACGATCGAGTTGCGGTCTCCGGTTGCCGCGGGGTCGAGGCCCCGCCTCTCGCCGAAGGACGCCTCCACCGCCTCATCCGCCGACAGCGGCAGATGGTCGTCCGTTGTACTGTGCATTCCAGTCTCGCAGCCTGCGGGCGGGCGCCGGGGAGGCCCGGCCCTGCAGCACCCTGTAAACGTGGATCAGACCCTGCTGTCTCCTGGCGGAGTTTACCACGGGGCGGCCGCCTTTGGAAGCTGTCATAAGCGCCTTGACCTCCCTGGTGACCTCGTTGTCCGGGCACGCGGGAGCCTCGCGGTAGAGGTGGAGCGCCCTGCGTCCGAGCTCGGCGTCCGCTGCCAGGTGGGCGGAGGCGTACAGGTGGGGCAGCAGTATGTTGACCAGTATCTCCCCCGCGCGCCCGGCTCCCAGGAGCGCGGGCGCCCTGCCCGCGGGCAGGTGGAAGTCCAGGTGGCCGGAC
>DAOUKJ010000078.1:0-13946 GCA_034421435.1 Dehalococcoidia bacterium
GCGCAGCTCCCAGTGCCCACCGTCGCCGTTGTAGTCGGCGAGGGTGGAAGCGAGGGCGCGCTTGCACTTTCGGTTGCGGACCGGCTCCTGATGCTGGAGACCGCCACCTACTCCGTGACGTCGCCGGAGGTGAGGGCGGCGCTGCTGTATCGTGACTCGCCGCGCAGCAGGCGCATCCCGGAGCCGCTGACTCTCACGGCCCAGGACTGCCAGGAGCTAGGCATCATCGACGACATCATCGCCGTGCCGCCCGAAGGAGGCCGGACCGACCCGGACGCGCTTGCCCTGGCGCTTAGAACGGCCATCGAGGCAGAGCTTGACGTTCTGCAGGAGCGTTCGCCCCGGCGCCTGCTCAGGGACAGGTACAGGAAGTACCGCAAGATGGGCGAGTACAGCTCACACTTCCGCGTCGCACTGGCGCGGGAGGTCACGCACCTGCAGAGCTACGTTGCGAGCCGGGTGAGACGCATCCGGCGACGGAGAAGGCCGTCCAGGGCTGCATTGCCAGCGCCGGACAGCGGCAGTGTGGAGGAAGAGGGCGGAGACTAGCCGGCCAGGTTGGCGGCCAGCGTCGGTTCCAGGGCTGCTGCCACGCTCTCGTACTCCGCGGCCACGAGCGGGCTTGTGAGGACTGTTGGCTTGGACGTGTCTCGGTAGTCGGCCCTGAGGTCCAGCCTGCCCATGAACGGCAGGTCCATCTCCTGCGCAAGCTCCTCGCCTGCGCCGCTGCCGAACACATCGCCGCTGAAGTTCTCCACCACGCCCAGCACGTTGACGTTCAGCTTGCGAATCATGTTGATGGAGCGCTTGGCGTCCAGCTTGGCGAGCGCCTGCGGCGACGTGACCACCACGAAGCCGTCCAGGCTGAGTGCCTGCATCACCGTGAGCGGCGCGTCCGACGTCCCCGGTGGCAGGTCAACCACCAGGCAATCTAGGTCGCCCCAGTCGGTGGTCTGCAGGAACTGGTTGATGGCGTTGTGCACCATGGGGCCGCGCCAGATGATGGCCTCCTCCTCGTTCTGCTGGAAGAAGGTCATTGATATGATCTTCACGCCGTACTGCACCGGCGGGATGAGCATGTCGTCCTGCATGGTTGGCTTCTCGGTGGCGCCCAGGACGCGGCTGGCGTTCGGGCAGTCGATGTCAGTGTCCATGAGGCCGACGGAGTAGCCCTTCTGCGCGAGCGTGACGGCGAGGTTGACGGCCACGGTGGTCTTGCCGACGCCGCCCTTGCCGCTGTACACGCCGATCTTGTTGCGGATGCGGGACAGCCTGTCGGTGATCTGGCGGCGCTGCTGCCAGTTCCGCTTCATGGCCTCCAGGCGCGCCTGCTCTTGGGGTGACATCTGTCGCATAGGGTCATGTACCTCCGAGCGCGCCCGGAATTGGAGGGCGCAGGTAGAAGGGGAATGGCCGGAATCTGGGCGATTAGTCCAGTCCCAGCAACTTCTTCCCGTCCTCGGTGATCATCTCCGGGTTCCACGGAGGGTCGAACACCATGTCGACCTCAACGTCCTCCACGCCCTCGATCTCTGCGATGCGCCACTCGGCGTTCTGTGCGATGTAGGGGCCCATGCCGCAGCCGGGCGCGGTGAGCGTCATCTGCACGTACACCTGGCCGCCGTCGAGCTGGATGTCGTAGATGAGGCCGAGGTCATAGACGTTGACAGGAATCTCCGGGTCGTAGACGTCCCTGAGGGCTTCCTTGATGTCGTCCAGTGAGATTTCCTTTGCAGTTGCCATATTGGACCTCGCATGAGTGTGGGGCTGTGGAACTTCCGACTGCCGCAATTCTACCAGTGAGCGACATGAGGTGTCAATTTGGGTGAAGCAATAGCGCATTTGACACACATCCTTACCAATTGGTGGTATTTCAGCGTATGGCAGGATGAGTGATGCGAACCTCTGAGTATTGCCGAGCCTCCCACGCCCCTGTACACTCATTAGGTAGTATAACCCGGATCCTCAAAGCGCTGCGCCAATTGGCAGCGGCAAACAGGAGGCTGACGCAATGCCTGCAAAACCAGAGCTTGTGAGGGAGTTCCACTATTACCTGGCACACCAAGACGAGATGGTAGCTCAGTACGACGGGAAGGTGATTGTCCTCAAGAACTACGAGGTGATCGGAGTGTACGATACCGATCTTGAAGCGTTTACCAAGACCGTGAGGGAGCACGAACCGGGCACGTTTATCATCCAGAGGGTCAGCGCGGGAGACGAAGCGTACACCGCCACGATCCACACCCCAGGGGTGTTTCCTGCCTGACACGTCCCGACGGGTTAACGGTTTCACCACCGTGAGTCACCAAGGTCAACTCCGAGCCTTGGTCAATGAGTGTGAGGTGACTGAGGCGTGGGACCCCAATGGAGCCTTCCCATCGTTTGTCCTGCTTCCAAAGCCAGGACAGGAACACCGTCGAACAGGCTATTCCAGGACTAGAGCCACTCTTTCTTGCCGGTAAGGTAGGTCTGCGCGAAATCTTCATCGGACTTGGTGAGATAGATTATGCCTTCCACCAGACCAAGTATGCCGGCGGCTATCAGAGCGGTAAAGCCAACCGTGTACATCAAGTACCCAATGTAGTAAATGCCGAAAGTCGCCACAGCCATGAACATATTGGCCAGAATCATGGACAAGACGAAGCCTCCGCCGCCGACCGACAACTGGAGTTTAGCGGGCCTATTCATGCCAAGGTAGAACTTGTGGACGCCAGCCCAGCCAAGAAAAATCCCCAACAAGCCGGCTGCCAACCTGGTCTTCTCGGTTCCTAATACGTCATTAATCCAGCCAATACTGGAGTCCGACACCGCACGGTAGATCGCTCCAGCATCACTGCCCTTGGCCTCAAAATCCACCCGCATTCCCCGATGGGGAATGGCCTGATCCTTCCATTCGGCTCCGACGAAGTTATATCTGTTGCCGTCATCACCCGAGATCAACCCTGAGTTGGTTTGGACAGAATAGTCCAATATCCGGCCGTTCATTTGCTTGTTCCTCTCTTCTCTCGGTCTCCTGGATTATGGCGCAGGGTTGGATACAGGACTTGAGGAGTTGTTCGCTGACGCGATACAAGTAGTTTACGCTCTACCGCAGTTTATGTCGAATCAAGTCTCTAACGCCACAGATATCTTCGATTCCCCCTCTCTCTATACAGAGTGGCGCGGCTCGTCGCAATCCTGCACCCTCCCCCTCGCGCTTGCGCGATAATTCACAATTGATGTATCATGTTCCCTTGGAAGTGGGTTGCCGGGCAGGCCAACATGGCGAGCAAGCCGAGGGGTAGCATGGCAGAGTCGGGTGGCCGCGACGAGGCCCTTGCCATCCAAGTCAGTGGCCTGAGCAAGGCTTACGGGCCTCGCTTGGTGCTCAGAGGACTTGACCTGATTCTGCAATGGGGCGAGTTCCTGACCGTCTTCGGCCCCAACGGCTCCGGCAAGACCACCCTCATCAAGGTGCTGGCCACCATCGCACGACCGGACGCCGGCGAGGTGTCGATCGCCGGATTCGACCTGAGCAAGGACGCCACGGCCGTCAGGAGGAACATAGGAGTGGTCACCCATCAGCCCCTTCTGTACGCCGACCTGACCTGCCGAGAGAACCTTCTGTTCCACGGCAGGATGTTTGGGCTGAAGAACCTCGACGAGCGCATTGAGCAGGCTGCCGACATGGTGGGCCTGCGGCCCCATCTCGCTCGCAGGGTCGGCACACTCTCGCACGGCCTGCAGAAGCGGGCGTCGCTTGCCCGTGCCGTCCTTCACGACCCGCCCATCCTGCTGCTCGACGAGCCGGAGACAGGGCTGGACCAGGAGGCTCTGGAGATGCTGACGGCTATCGCATCCGCCGGGGATCGGGGTCGGCGCACCGTGCTCATGGCCACGCACAGCCTGGACAGGGGCCTGGCACTGGGCGACCGCGTCGCGATCCTCGCAAACGGCCGGATCGCGTTCGAGGAGGAGCGGGCGATGGTGGACGAGGCCACGCTGCGCGACATCTACGGGCGCCACACGAGGGTAGCGCCGTGACGGGGTTCTGGAGCGTGGTTGCCACCATGATGTGGAAGGACGTGCTCACGGAGGTGAGGGCCAAAGAGGTGATCACTGCCGTGCTGACCTTCGCCATACTCACGCTTGTGATACTCAACTTTGCGGTGAACAAGGAGACTCAGTTCACGCCCATCGTGGCGCCTGGCGTGCTGTGGGTATCGTTCACCTTCGCCGGTGTGCTTGGGCTGACGCGAACGTTCGCGCTGGAGAAGGACAGGGGCAACCTGGAGGGCCTGCTGCTGACCCCCACGGGCCGGGACGCCTTGTTCGTCGGCAAGATGCTCGGCGGTCTCACCTTCATGCTTGCGGCGGAGGCCGTTCTTCTGCCGTTCTTCGCCGTTCTGTTCGACGTGTCCCCGTTCCAGCCGATGCTGCTGCTGGTGATACTGCTGGCCACGCTGGGCTTCGTGGCCGTGGGCACGCTGTTCTCGGCGATTGCCGTCAACACGCGCTCCCGCGAGATCATGCTGCCGATGCTGTTCCTGCCAATCGTGGTGCCGGTCGTCATAGGCGCGGTGGCGGCTACCGCAGGCGTGCTGGAGGGCAGGTCGTGGGGTGAAATCGCCAGGTGGGTGCAGCTTATAGCCGTATTCGACGTTCTGGCGCTGGTCTTCTGTGCCTTCGCGTTCGAGCACGTAATACAGGAGTGATTAGACGATGGCAATGGACAGAATGGCCGGAAAGTCGCTGTTGGTCATAAGCGCGGCGCTCATGCTCCTGACCCTGTACCTCGTGTTCATCTGGGTGCCCACCGAGAAGAACCTGGGCATCTCCCAGAGGATCTTCTACTTCCACGTGGCGCTGGCGTGGGTCGGGTTCTTCGCTTTCTTCTGGGTGGTCGTGGGCAGCGTGGGCTACCTGTGGAAGCGCAGCCGTTCGATGGATCGCCTGGCCCACGCATCGGCGGAGGTGGGCATGCTCTTCACCACGCTGATGCTGGTCACAGGGGTGACGTGGGCCAAGCCCGCTTGGGGAGTGTGGTGGACGTGGGATCCCAAGCTCACCACCTCGCTAATCCTGTGGCTCATCTACGCGGCCTACCTGATGCTGAGGGCGTACTCTCCGCCCGGCGACCAGGGTTCGCGCTTCGCTGCTATTCTGGGCATCGTGGGCTTTGTCGACGTGCCCATCATCTACCTGTCCGTGGTGTGGTGGCGCACGGTACACCCGCCGCTGGTAGTCGGCCCCGCGGCTACGGGCGGCCTTGAGCCGTCGATGAGGGCTGTGCTGATGGTGGCGACAGTAGCCTTCACGTTCCTCTTTGCGCACCTGCTCATTGAGCGGCTGTCGCTACGGCGGAGCGAGGAGGAGATGGACCGCGCACGAATTGGCGTCGAGACTGCGGCGCCGGCCCACCGGGCGATGGAGGGCGCATGAATACGATTGGCCGAAAGCTGAGAATCACTGTTGCGGCGCTGGCGGTCGTGCTGCTCCTTGCGCTGCTGCCCGCGGCGGTGCTGGCCCAGCAGGACGCCGCCGATCCGGACCCGCAGTCGACTGTTCAGGACAGCGGCCCTGAGGCCAACCTGCCCTACCTCTTTGCTGCTTACACCGTGACGTGGATCGGCTTCTTCGCGTACCTGTACTACCTGTCGCAGAGGCAGCGGAGCCTGCGCCGGGAGGTGGAGATGCTGCGGGAGGCGCTGGAGGAGCGGGACCGGCGAGACCGCGAGTCCGGTTAGAGGCAGCGGAACATTCGCAGAATCGCGCGGGATTGCTGTTGACAATCTGCTGCGCGCGTGTTATGGTAACATACTGTCATTTTATGCTTCATCCTGTGTTCTCCACCTCTGTCCCTGCGACTAACTAGTTGCGGATTTCCCGCGCCCAAGGAAAGGCGGACCAAGTTAACCCACCAGGAGCGTGATTCACAATGGCATCTCTAGCCGTCGTTTCGCCCGGCAGCGTCGTAGCCCCCCTGGACCAGAAGTCGTACGCCAAGATTCCCACCGTACTGGATGTACCGAACCTCATCCAGCTTCAGACCGCGTCCTTCGAGTGGTTCAAGGGCGACTGCCTCCGCACGCTGTTTGAGGAGATATCGCCTATCCAGGACTTCACCGGGGGCCGGTTTGAGCTGAACTTCACCGACCACGTCTTCCATCCGCCAAAGTACACGGAGGAGGAGTGCCGCGACAAGGAGGTCACCTACTCCGCTCCGCTCTACGTCAAGTCGAGCCTTCTGATCAAGGAGACCGGCGAGATCAAGGAGCAGAACCTCTTCATGGGTGACATTCCCATGATGACCTCTCAGGGCACCTTCATCATCAACGGCGCGGAGCGCGTGGTGGTCAGCCAGCTGGTGCGCTCGCCCGGCGTGTATCTCACCGTTGAGCGTGATGTGGCCAGCGACCGCGACCTGTGCGCCGGCAAGCTCATTCCCTACCGCGGCGCATGGCTGGAGTTCGAGACCAGCAACCGGGACGTGCTGTCCGTGAAGGTTGACCGCAAGCGCAAGGCGCCCCTGACCACGCTGCTGCGCGCTCTCGGCCTGGTGAGCGAGGACGAGCTGCTCACCATGTTCCAGGAGGTGGACAACGACCCAACGCACCAGTACATCCGCTCCACGCTGGAGCGTGACACGCACGTCCTGAGCCAGGAGGAAGCCCTGCTGGAGTTCTACCGCCGCCTCAGGCCCGGCGAACCCCCCAACGTGGAGAACGCCCGCAACCTCATGGAGAACCTGTTCTTCAACCCGCGGCGATACGACCTGGGGAAGGTGGGCCGGTACAAGCTCAATCGCAGGCTCGGCATCAACGTCGGTCCGGACCAGCAGAACATCACGAAGGATGACCTGGTGGCCGTGGTCAGGAAGATGATCCTGGTCAACAACGGACACGAGCCGCCGGACGACATCGACCACCTGGGCAACCGGCGGATCAGGGCCGTTGGCGAGCTGCTGCAGAACGGCATGCGCGTCGGTCTGCTGCGTATGGAGCGCGTCATCCGCGAGCGCATGACAACGCAGCCCGACCCCACGCAGGTGACGCCTGGCACGCTGATCAACGTGCGACCCGTGGTTGCGGCGGTGCGGGAGTTCTTCGGCGGGTCGCAGCTGTCGCAGTTCATGGACCAGACCAACCCTCTGGCGGAGCTAACGCACAAGCGGCGCCTGTCCGCTCTCGGGCCGGGCGGCCTCTCTCGCGAGCGCGCCGGTTTCGACGTGCGAGACGTCCACCACTCCCACTACGGCCGCATCTGCCCCATCGAAACGCCGGAAGGCCCCAACATCGGCCTGCTTGGCTCTCTGGCCACGTATGCCAGAACCAACCAGTTTGGCTTCATCGAGACTCCCTACCGAAGGGTGGTCTCCGAGGTGCTCAGCAACTACCCCGACCTCCAGGGCCGAACAATCACCGAGGCTGTGGAGGGCGATGAGGGCAAGGTGGTTGCACGCAAGGGCCAGACCGTTTCGGCCCCACTGGCAAAGAGGCTCGCCGCCCTGGCGCCGCGGCCGGTGAAGGTCAAGCCGTTTGCCTCATCCGATCCGCTGGACATCCACTACCTGGCCGCGGACGAGGAGGAGCGCTTCCGAATCGCTCAGGCCAACTCGCCCCTGGACCACAAGAACCAGTTCACCACGGACAGGGTGGAAGCCAGAAGGGGAGAGATATTCACCATGGAGCCTCCAACCAACGTGGAGTACATGGACATCTCGCCCATTCAGATTGTGAGCGTGTCCGCGGCGCTGATACCCTTCCTGGAGCACGACGACGCCATCCGCGCACTCATGGGCTCCAACATGCAGCGCCAGGCCGTGCCGCTCCTTGTCACGGAGGCCCCGCTGGTCGGAACCGGCATGGAGGGCAGGGTGGCCAAGGACAGCGGACAGGTTGTGCTTACCAGGAACGGCGGCGTTGTCTCAAGTGTGTCCGGCAGCCTCATAGAGGTGACGGACGCGGAGGGCAATGTTGAGTCTTATCCGCTGATCAAGTTCCTGCGGAGCAACCAGGGCACGTGCATCACGCAGCGAGCCATCGTGACCAAGGGCCAGCACGTGGAGGCCGGTCAGCCGCTTGCCGACAGCTCGTCGACCGATAACGGCGAGCTTGCCCTTGGGCAGAACGTGCTGGTAGCTTTCATGAGTTGGGAGGGATACAACTTCGAAGACGCGATCATAGTGAGCGAAGACCTGCTGCGCCGGGACAAGTTCACCTCCATACACATCGAGAAGTACGAGGTCGAAGCCAGAGACACCAAGCTCGGCCCGGAAGAGATAACGCGCGACATCTCCAACGTCGGCGAGGACGGCCTGCGCAACCTGGACGACTTCGGCGTGGTCCGCCCCGGCGCGGAGGTCGGCCCCGGCGACATCTTGGTCGGCAAGATCACTCCCAAGGGCGAGACTGAGCTCACCGCGGAGGAGAAGCTGCTGAGGGCAATCTTCGGCGAGAAGGCCCGCGACGTGAAGGACACATCGCTAAGGGTACCCCACGGCGAGCGCGGCAAGGTTATCGACGTGAAGTTCCTCTCGAGGGACAACAGGGACGAGCTTCCTCCTGGCGTCAACACCATGGTACGCGTCTGGATTGCCCAGACCAGGAAGATCTCGGAGGGCGACAAGATGGCCGGCCGCCACGGCAACAAGGGCGTCATATCCCGCGTGCTGCCGGTGGCCGACATGCCGTACCTGGCCGATGGCACGCCGGTCGACATCATACTCAACCCCATCGGTGTACCCTCACGCATGAACCTGGGGCAGCTGCTGGAGACCCACCTGGGCATGGCAGCCCACAGCCTGGGCATGAGGGTGGCGAGTCCCGTGTTCGACGGCGCCAGGGATGGTTCCATCGAGGATGGCCTGGCCAAGGCCTGGATGATCCAGCAGTCCGGCGCAATCGAGCCCCAGTCCCAGAACGGAGACGCGGAGCCGGACGTGGACAAGCTGAGCGAGTGGCTCACCGAGCGTGGATACGACCCCAGCGTGGTCTTCAGCGACAGCCACCCGGGCGAAGCCAGACAGGCGTGCCTCCGCATCTGGCTGTCGGAGGAGGCCGGACTGGACACCTCCAACATGACGGAGGAGGAGATGTCGCAGGAGGCGCTCAGGCTCAGCAAGGAGACCGGCAAGTCCGCACCCACGCTGGGCAAGAGCATCCTGTACGACGGACAGACCGGGGAGCCGTTCTTCCAGCCGGTTACGGTCGGCTACATCTACATGCTGAAGCTCATACACCTGGTGGAGGACAAGATTCACGCCCGCTCCACCGGCCCGTACTCGCTGATCACCCAGCAGCCGCTGGGAGGCAAGGCGCAGTTCGGCGGGCAGAGGTTCGGCGAGATGGAGGTCTGGGCCCTGGAGTCCTACAGCGCAGCCTACAACCTCCAGGAGATGCTCACCGTCAAGTCGGACGACGTGATGGGCCGCGTCAAGACCTATGAAGCCATTGTCAAGGGAGAGGACGTGGTGCAGCCGGGGGTGCCGGAGTCCTTCCACGTGCTGGTGAAGGAGCTCCAGAGCCTGGGCCTCTCCGTTGAGCTGCTGCACGAGGACGAAGAGCAGCCCATGCTGACGGAGCCCACCGATGAGCTAACCGTGGATAGTGAAGTCCTCAGCGAGATGGATGCGATGGAGTGGATGATGGACGTGGACGCGGAGTCTGAGGACAGAGTGGAGCTGGACGTCTCGTTCCTCACGGACGACAACGAGGACGAGGAAGTCAGCGCGAGCGATGACGTGAACGTCAGTAACGACACAGAGGAGTTGGAGAATGCCCCAGAGCATGGAATTTAACGCGATTCGCATCTCCATAGCTTCCCCGGAGCAGGTGAGGAGTTGGTCTTACGGCGAGGTCACCAAGCCGGAGACCATCAACTACCGTACGCTTAGGCCGGAGAAGGACGGCCTCTTCTGCGAGCGGATCTTCGGTCCGACCAAGGACTGGGAGTGCTTCTGCGGGAAGTACAAGAAGATCCGCTACAAGGGCGTGATCTGCGACCGTTGCGGCGTGGAAGTGGCCCGCTCCAAGGTCAGGCGCGAGCGCATGGCCCACATTGAGCTGGCAGCCCCGGTGGCCCACGTGTGGTTCTCCAAGGGCATCCCCAGCCGCCTTGGCCTGCTGCTGGACCTGTCGCCCAGGAACCTGGAGCGCGTGCTCTACTTCGCGAAGTACATCATCACGCACATCGACGAGGACAAGCGCGCCGAGGTGCTCCAGTCGTTCAAGGACGCGCTGGCGCAGTCTGCTGAAGCCGCCGCGGCGGCGGAAGCCTCCGCTGAGCAGGCTGCGGAGTCGGGCGACTACTCGGAGGACTCCCACGACGCGGGCAACAGCGATCTGGGCAACACCGTCGCGGGCTCCGACGCGGAGCAGCGGCTCCGCGATGAGGAGATACAGGTCCGCATCGACGAGCTGGAGGGCTTGCGCACCATGCAGCTTCTCACGGAGGCCCAGTACCGCGACCTGCGGGACAAGTACGCCGACGTGTTCAGGGCGGAAATGGGCGCGGAGGGCATCCTCTCCATCCTCAAGAATATGAACCTGGATGAGGAGAAACTGAGGCTCCAGGAAGAGATCGTCACCACCTCCGGTCAGCGTCGCAAGAAGGCGATCAAGCGCCTCCGGGTGGTGGAGTCCATCATCAAGAGCGACAACGATCCGCAGTGGATGATTCTGTCCGTGCTGCCCGTGCTGCCTCCCGACCTACGGCCGATGGTGCAGCTCGATGGCGGCCGCTTTGCCACCAGCGACCTCAACGACCTGTACCGCCGCGTGATCAACCGCAACAACCGGCTGCGCCGCCTGCTGGAGCTTGGCGCGCCGGAGATCATCGTCCGCAACGAGAAGCGGATGCTGCAGGAGGCGGTGGATGCTCTCATAGACAACGGTCGCGTCGGCAAGGCAGTCTCCGGCAGCCACAATCACAAGCTCAAGTCCCTGGCTGACCTGCTCAGGGGCAAACAGGGCCGCTTCCGGCAGAACCTGCTCGGCAAGCGCGTGGACTACAGCGGCCGGTCGGTCATCGTTGCCGGCCCGGAGCTGAAGCTCAACCAGTGCGGCCTGCCCAAGCGGATGGCACTGGAGCTGTTCAAGCCCTTTGTGATGAACCGCCTGATCCTGAACGGCCACGTGCACAACATCAAGAGCGCCAAGCGCATGGTGGAGCGCGTCCGGCCGGAGGTGTGGGACATTCTGGAGGACGTGATCACCCGCAGGCCCGTGCTGCTCAACCGCGCTCCCACCCTGCACAGGCTGGGAATCCAGGCCTTCGACCCCGTTCTGGTAGAGGGCAGCGCGATCAAGATTCACCCGTTGGTCTGCACCGCATTCAACGCGGACTACGACGGTGACCAGATGGCCGTGCACGTGCCTCTGTCGCGCGAGGCTGTGATGGAGGCCAAGCAGCTCATGCTCAGCACCCAGAACATGCTGTCGCCAAGCTCCGGTGAGCCCATCGTGGCGCCCACGCTGGACATCGTGTTCGGTTGCTACCACCTCACGAGCGAGGTTGCGGGCGCAAGGGGCGAAGGCTCTCGCTACAACGACTTCAACGAGGCTAGGCTGGCGTACGAGCACGACGTGATCGATCTGCGTGCGCCGATCCTGGTGAGGCAGAACGGCAACGGCGCCGGCGTCGATTGGCTCAAGACCACCGTAGGCCGCATCATCTTCAATGAGGTGCTGCCGGAGGGCATGAGCTACCGCAACCAGATCATGGACAAGAACCTCCTCAAGGACCTGGCTGCGGAGTGCTATCGCACCCAGGGCAACGACATCACCGCGGAGGTGCTGGACAAGATCAAGCGCCTTGGCTTCTACTACGCGGGCAAGTCCGGCACTACCATTGCCATCAACGACATCGAGGTGCCCGCGCAGAAGGCGGATCTCATGGCCGCCGCTACAACCAAGATCGAGGGCCTGGAGGAGCAGTTCCAGAGAGGCCTCATCACCGACGATGAGCGGTACAACACAGCCGTGCAGATCTGGACTGACACCAGCGACCAGATGACCAAGGTCATTGAGGAGCACCTGCCGACCTACGGTGGCGTATACCTCATGGCGATCTCGGGCGCCAAGGGAAACGTGGCGCAGATCAAGCAGATGGCCGGGATGCGCGGTCTCATGAGCAACCCCCGTGGCCGCATCATCGAGCTGCCCATCAAGTCCAGCTTCCGGGAAGGCCTCAGCGTGCTGGAGTACTTCATCTCCACACACGGCGCTCGCAAGGGCCTGGCCGATACAGCCCTCCGCACGGCGGACAGCGGCTACCTGACTCGCCGCCTGATCGACGTGTCCCAGGAAGTCATCATCCTAGAGTACGACTGCGGCACCGGCCTAGGCATCACCATCGAGGCGCATACCGACCGGCCGCTGGAGGCCCCGTTCGCAACGCGCATCGTGGGCCGCACGGCGGGCGCACCGGTCGCAGACCCGGCCACCGGCGAGATAATCGTGGACAGCAACGAGGAGATCAGCGAGGAGCTGGCGGACCGCATCGTGGAGCGTGGCGTCAGCGACGTCTTCGTCAAGTCGCCGCTCAACTGCGAGTCCCGCAGCGGCATGTGCGGCCTCTGCTACGGCCGCAATCCCGCCACGGGCAAGCTCGCCATCATCGGCGAGGCCGTAGGCGTCATGGCCGCCCAGAGCATCGGCGAGCCTGGCACCCAGCTCACGATGAGAACGTTCCACACCGGCGGCATCGCCGGAGTAGACATCACCAGCGGTCTGCCGAGAGTCGAAGAGCTTTTCGAGGCCCGATCACCCAAGGGGCAGGCGTACCTGGTGGACATCGACGGTGTGGTGCAGCGGATTGACGATGGCGACGAGAGGCGGATCAGGGTGAGCAGCGCGGAGGAGTTCCGCGAGGAGTACCCGCTGCCCGCCGGATTCCGACCACTGGTCGAGAGCGGTCAGCTGGTGGAGGTTGGAGCAGCTCTGGCAAGCCCTGAGGCCGCCGAGGAGAGCGGCGACGCGGAGGTCCCGCAGCCGTTGCCTCTAACGGCACGCGTATCCGGGCGCACCGAGGTTACGGAGGACGCCATTACGCTCGTCTGGGAAGAGAGCGAGGAGAGAGAGTACTCGATACCCGCGGCCGCGCATATTCTGGTGGAAGACGGGGCCACGGTCCGCGCCGGCGACCCCATCACGGCGGGCCCGCTCAACCCTCAGGACATACTGCGCATCCTGGGCCGCGAGGCGGTCCAGCAGTACCTCCTCGACGAGGTCCAGAAGGTGTACCGCTCGCAGGGCATCAGCATCAACGACAAGCACATCGAGGTGATCGTTCGCCAGATGCTCAAGAAGGTGAGGGTGGACCTGCCGGGCGACACGGACATGCTCCCGGACGAGATGGTCGACCGCCTGACGTACGAGGACGCCAACGCCAAGGCGCTTGCGGAGGGTGGTGAGCCTGCTACCGCATCGCCCGCGCTGCTGGGCATCACCCGGGCGTCGCTGAGCACAGACAGCTTCCTGGCGGCGGCATCGTTCCAGGAGACCGCGCGCGTGCTCACGGAGAGCAGCATGAACGGCGCCGTGGATCAGTTGAGCGGTCTGAAGGAGAACGTCATCATCGGAAGGCTCATTCCGGCCAATCTCTCCTCGTCGCCTGAGGGGCGTGACCGCCTGGGCCTGGCCGGCGAAGACGAGGACGGCGAGAGCATGGGCCCCTCTCAGCTCACGCTTGAGTCTGAGGCCATCTCGCACGTGCTGGAGTCTGCGCCGGGCGACCTGGAGTTCTGATTGCATGGCGCCGGCCCGCGAGTTGTGCCTGCGCTATAATGAAAGAGTGGGCGGTTAGCTCAGCCGGTTAGAGTGCTGCCTTGACATGGCAGAGGTCAGTGGTTCGAGTCCACTACCGCCCACCACAGTGCACTGAAACAAGTACCATCTTCGAGCTTTGGCTGGGAGGCCTTGGACGGCCCGAGTGATGAATTCGAGCCTTCTTGAGCCCACCAGACT
>DAOUKJ010000079.1:0-2885 GCA_034421435.1 Dehalococcoidia bacterium
CGGTTCGTGTGCTATGATGTTGACGCCCGCATTGGGACTTTGGCAGAAAGGACACGTCACTTGCAGGGTGAGCAGATTCGGCTGACCAGCCTCGCTAGCTGCGCAGGTTGAGCCTCCAAATTCAGTCCTGAGGACCTGGCGCAGGTACTGCGCCGGCTGCCAACTTTCGACGACCCCAACCTGCTGGTGGGGATAGGCACCCGCGACGACGCCGCAGTCTACCGCCTGCGTGACGACCTGGCCATCGTGCAGACGGTGGACATCTTCCCGCCAATCGTGGACGACCCGTGGCACTTCGGCGCAATCGCCGCGGCCAACGCCTTCAGCGACGTGTACGCAATGGGCGGCAAGCCGCTCCTGGCAATGAACCTCGTGTGCTTCCCCATCGACCTGCCGATGGACATCCTCGGCGAGATACTGAAGGGCGGCGCGGCCAAGGCGGCGGAGGCCGGCGTCCTCATCGTGGGCGGTCACACGCTGGACGACAAGGAGCCCAAGTACGGCATGTCGGTGACCGGCACAGTCATGCCGGGTAGGCACGTTGGCAACGATACGGCCCGCGCGGGCGATCTGTTGCTGCTCACCAAGCCGCTGGGCACCGGCATCATCACTACCGCGGGCAAGCAGGGCGTGGCGGACAGGGCCGTCCTGGAGAAGGCCATCGAGGTCATGAGCGCCCTGAATCGCGACGCGTCCGAGGCAATGACGGAGGTTGGCGTCAGCGCCTGCACAGACGTCACCGGCTTCGGCCTGCTGGGGCACTTGAAGTCGATGGCGGAGGCCTCCGGCGTAACCGCGCGAGTTCGAGCATCGGCGGTGCCGCTGATCGATGGGACGCGGGAGCTTGTGGACAGTGGCGTTGCGCCGGGAGGCACACACCGCAACCTGAGCTCCGTGAACGCCGTTACGGCGTGGGACGCATCGCTGAGCGACGAGATGAAGCTGGTCCTGTGCGACGCGCAGACCTCCGGCGGCCTGCTCATGTCCGTACCCCCCGCGAAGCTCTCCGAGCTCACCGCCGCGCTGTCCCGCATGGTAGTGAGCGAGTCGGCCGTCATCGGCGAGATCGCTGAGGGAGGCACGTACGCAATCGAGGTGCTCCCTTAGGCGGCTCTACGGACGATATTCCCTCGATATGGAGCACTGAACCATGCCTGACAGCGTCACCATAGTAGACCTGATTCGCAATGGCACCATGTCGTCGCACATGGCGGCTGTCCTGTGGGCGGCAATGGACGCCCGGCTGTCGATGGTGGTGGTCGCGATACCGCGGCTGGCGGGCAAGACCACGACCAGCGACGCCATCCTGTCGCTTCTGCCGCCGGACGTGCCGGTGCACCGGTTGTACGGCGACCCTGCCCAGGTTGAGGAGCTGAAAGAGGCCGCAACGGGCGGCTACCTGGTGGTGCCGGAGTTCAGCCGTGGGCCTGTCCAGGGCTACATCTGGGGCGAACCGGTGCGGCGCGTCTTCGACGCCATGACGGCGGGCTACTCGCTGGTCACTTCCATGCACGCGCCCGGGCTTGAGGAGACCTTCACCGACATCTGCGAGGGCAACGAGGTTTCGGACGAGGACGCCTCGCGCATCGACCTGATGCTCTACATCGTCCGGTTCGGTGAGGACGACGACACATTCTGGCGGCGCGTGACCGAGATCCACGAGATCGACCGCGTGCGGGACGGCAGGCCCGAAGGCCGGCAGCTGTTCAGGTGGGTTGAGGCGGACGACTGGTTCGCGCCGGTTGAGGCTCCCGCGTTCCTGCGCGGCGCGGAGGCTGACGTGGCGCGTCGCAGGGCCATGCTGGAGGAACTCACGTCGTCCGGCCGCAGGTCGCCGGAGGACGTTGCCCAAATGACGCGAGACTACGCGGAAGGCTCAGGGCGCTAGAACTCGTCGCGAAATCCGCCGCTGCGCTCGCCCAGAACGGTCTGTACGGTGCGGACGAAACTGCCGCTGCCCCAGTAGACCAGCCGCCACTTGACGGCCTCTTCCTTGGACATGCCGTTGGCGTTGATCTGGTAGTACGCTTCCCGACCTATGCCGCCGTACACGAGCGCGCCGATGCCCGCCAGTATCGCGGGTATGGACGTGATGAATCCGTAGGACGACATGATTGCCCCGCCCACGATGAGCAGCGTGCCCGCCACCATCATCTTGTGCCTGGGCAGCTTCACCACGTCTACGGAGGTGACGCGGGCGTAGGGGAGCTCGTACAGCTCCTCCCGGCCCTCAATCTCCTGGTAGAGGATGATGCGCTGGGAGGTCGCGTAGTACGGGTGATGGTCGGAGATCACCGTCTCGCCGTATCTGAGCCTGCCTCTGATGTTCATTCCTCGATTCCACTTCGCCGCGCAGGGGTCGCGCGTTTTCCTGCGGCTACCATACTTTACAGCCAAGCCGTCCACGCGTCAAAGGCGGCGGCGGTGGCACCGTAGCCCGCCATGTGCTAGCATATCCGCGTGCGGCCTGCCCCAATACCGGCGCCCGCATCCGGCCGGAACACCCAAACGAGCGGGTGTAGCTCAGTGGTAGAGCTCTTGCTTCCCAAGCAAGTTGTCGTGGGTTCGATCCCCATCACCCGCTCCACCCCACCTACCTCAATCGACAGATTACCGCGGGGCGTCCGCGCCGCCCGCCGTCAGTATGGCCCGTCCTCCGGGTACAGCAGCGTGTTCGGGTAGTAGTCGTTCCACGAGAACCAGAACGAGTAGTTGGACGGGATCTGCTCCAGGGCGGTTCCCTCCAGCTCGCCCTCGATGGCCTCGCCGGTCAGCATGAGCCATACGCTGCCGGTCTGGTCGTCGGTCATCGTCGGGCCGCCGGTCACCTCCTCGCCCGTCTCCTGGAACGTGAGCGTCTGCCCGTCCACCTCGCGGCTGAATAC
>DAOUKJ010000080.1:0-13715 GCA_034421435.1 Dehalococcoidia bacterium
CCCGCCTCCCCCCCCCCCCCCCGAATGTTCGTTCTAGTGTAGCCCTCCACCGACCCTCTCCCTTCCTGCTCCTAGCCGTGGCGCTGATGGCTGCTAGCGTCCTCTCCGTCCACGACACCCCGCCCGCCGTTGCCGACCATGGGGATGAAGAGACGTACTGGTCGGCGACCCTAACCGTGAATTCATGGGGCGCTACAGGGATTGCACGGGGATGCACCGACGTCGAGAGTGGGAAGCACTGCAGCGCGACCAGCAATCTCACGGACGATGACTTCACGTATGGCGGCGTGTCATACGACGTGACACGGATGATATGGATCTTGGCTAGCCCCAGCCTAGTTGTCAGATTCGACAATCATGTTCCGGCTGGTTTCAAGGAAATAGCGGTGCTCTACATTGATGGAGTGGCGTACCCCTTGGCCAGCGCCACATCAGAAACGTATACCAACAGTCAAAATGAAGAGTTGACGTTTAGCGTCAGCCTCAATTGGTCGGTAGGCGACACGGTCACGCTGGAGCTGAAGCGGCCTGCCGCCCCGCCGTCCGGCGTGGAGCTGGCGGGCACCGACCTGGACACCTCGGGCGGCGCCGGCCACTACGACATCGCCGTCACCGAAGGAGCGTCCGCCACGTTCACCATCGCCCTCTCCGCCGACCCCGGGACCGACGCCACCGTCACCCTGCTGAAGACGCAGTTCAACCAGCCCGGCGTCGGCGAGGACAACCACCGCTGGAACGTCAACGCCGCCACGGTCGCCCCGGAGACGCTTACCTTCACCGCGGGCGGGTCGGGCAACTGGGGCACGGCCCAGACCGTCACCGTCACGGCCCCACAGGACGCCGACAGCTGCTCCGAGCAGCTGATCATCCTGGTCCTGGCCCCCACCCAGCAATACGACTACGTCTACGTCGGCGAGGGCAACGGAAGCTACAACCTGAACGCGGAAGGGAACTACGTGTATGCAGGCGGCTCCAACATGGGCGAGTACAACTATCAGGCCGTCGACAGCTACGAACCAGCAGGCGGCACGTCCAGTTCCGTCACCGGGGTCTCCGTGACTGTCGCGGACGACGACGGCGGATCGTGCGGCGGCTTGTAGGCAGGGAGCAAGCACGAGTATGACCGGCACGGTCTGCGGCAGCGTGCCGTCGCGCGGCGCACATCTCCCACGCCTGACGCAGTGCAGCCACTACCTCCGGTACGGACCGGCTCGGTTTCCCGCGCCCTTTCTCCTTAGACCCCCCTGCGTAAGTTGCTCGACGTCAGCCGCGTGACCGACTTCCGGTGGCAGCCTGTAACCGCTGCTGTCTCATCCAACAGACGCCCCTGTTCCGCACGCCCTGCACGCTAGTACCTCTGCTGCATCGACTCTATGTACTCCTTCACGCTGCTCCTCCTAATGCTCCCTCCCGGCAACATGATTTATGAAGCAACGATACCATCTTGGCAACATTTGGTATGAGGCAGCTCGTCACCTTGACACCCATAACTGCCTCTTGTAACATCATGCGCAGCTTGGGCGAGGGGCATTCGCCTCTCGTGACCGTTTGCCTGCGGGCAGCCAGGGAGGACCCGGTTCCGTGAGCTATGTGAAGGGCCTGTTCTGCAAGGAGTGCGGCAGGGAATTCCCCGCCGAGCCAATCAACGTCTGCGACTTCTGCTTCGGGCCGCTGGAGGTCACCTACGACTACGACGCCATCGCCGACGTGGTCTCCCGCGCGCGCATCGAAAGCGGGCCACGCTCGATGTGGCGCTACCACGACTTCCTGCCCGCGGAGGCCGAAAACGCCATCGACATCAACGCGGGCTACACGCCGCTCATCAAGGCGAAGAACCTGGCCAGGCACCTCGGCCTGGATGAGCTATACCTGAAGAACGATGCGGTGAATCCCTCGTTCTCCTTCAAGGATCGGGTGGTGGCAGTGGCCAGCACCAAGGCTCGTGAGTTCGGGTTCGACACGCTGGCTTGCGCCTCCACCGGCAACCTGGCCGGCAGCGTGGCCGCACACGCAGCGCGGGCGGGGATGCGCGCCTTCGTGTTCATACCCGCAGACCTTGAGAAGGGCAAGATTCTGGGCGCTGCGGTGTACGGCCCCACGCTCGTCGCTGTTGACGGCAGCTACGACGACGTGAACCGGCTGTGCAGCGAGCTTTCGGACAACTACAACTGGGCGTTCGTGAACATCAACATGCGGCCCTACTACGCCGAGGGCAGCAAGAGCCTGGGTTTCGAGGTGGCGGAGCAGCTTGGCTGGCGTGCCCCGGACAACTGCATCGTGCCGGGCGCGTCCGGCTCGCTGTTCACCAAGATCTGGAAGGGCCTCAACGAGTTCTCGTCGATGGGGCTTATCGGCGACGTCAACACGCAGATGTTCATCTGCCAGGCGGAGGGCTGCGCGCCCATTGTGGAGGCCTACCAGGCGGGCGACTTCGCCATAAGGCCGGTCAAGCCCAACACCATCGCGAAGTCGCTGGCCATCGGCAACCCCGCGGACGGCTACTTCGCCCTGAAGGTCTTGGAAGCGACCGGCGGTGCTGGCTGCGCGGTGCCGGAGGAGGAGGTCGCAGAGGGCATCAAGGACCTGGCGGAGATGGAGGGAATCTTCACGGAGCCTGCCGGCGGAGTGGTGATCGCCTCGCTGAAGAGGCTGGCACGTTCGGGGCGCATCAAGCCGTGGGAGACCACCGTGGCCTTCATCACGGGCAACGGCTACAAGACGCAGGAGGTGGTGGAGGACACAGTAAGGCCCGTGCTCATCAAGCCCACGTTCGCCTCGTTCGAAGAGGCCGTGAGCGTGAGGTCGTGAGCCGGTTGAGGAGTTCACATTCATCGATGGAAGGGGCAGCAGATGGCTAAGCGAAGGGCCAAGTTCACCTTTCCCACGGACCTCGTCACCGAACCCGTGATATTCGACCTCGGGCACAAGTTCCGCGTGGTCACCAACATCCGCAAGGCGGACGTGAGAGAGGACATGGGCTGGGTGATTCTGGAGATTGAGGGCGAGGACGAAGAGATCGAAAGCGGGCTGGACTGGGTCATGTCGATGGGCGTCAGGGTCGACCCGGTCAGCGGAGACGTAATCGAGAGCTAGCACAGGCCCAATCGCGCCGACGTTGAAGGCGCTGCGGCCCAGGAGGATTGCCAGATGAGCGTAGTAGTTCGCATACCCACCCCGCTGCGCAGGGTGACCAACGGCCAGGACAAGGCGTCCGTGGACGGGGACAACCTGGTGCAGATCATCGACTCGCTGGAGTCGCAGTACCCCGGCCTGAAGGAGCGGCTGTGCGATGAAGCGGGCGACCTGCGCCACTTCGTGAACATCTACGTTAACGGCGAGGACGTGCGCTTCCTGGAGGGCCTGGAGACGGCGATCAGCGCCGGCGACGAGGTCAGCATTGTGCCTGCGGTGGCCGGAGGCTGACGCTAGGCTCAGCCCTCGCAGCCGAAGGTGCGCCCCGCTCGTGATGAGCCGACCCTGGCTCGCTCATGGTGAGCTCCGTCGAACCACATGAGCGGGAAACTGGTGAGTCCGCTCATGTCCTTCGACAAGCTCAGGATGAGCGGGTGAGATTAGGCTCGCTCATGCCCCCAAGGCCCGCTCATGGTGAGCCTGTCGAACCATATGAGCGGGAAACTGGTGAGTCCGCTCACGCCCTTCGGCTGCGCTCAGGATAAACTCCGCGAGAAATCTAGGGCATTTGGCGTGATTCACTGCTGGTCTGAGTGCGATGGTCTTAGATTCTTCGACTCCGCTACGCTCCGCTCAGAATGACGGTGGTGGAAGGAGGAGGCGGCTTCCTTTGACCACTCCTGCGGAGGCAGAAGTCCATCCCCCCTGGATTGCGGCTGGAGCCTGTCGAAGGGCGTGAGCGGGGACACACCCATCACCTGCGCCGCAGCCACTTCTCCTTCTGCGCTCGCCTGACGTTCTCGTCCGTGGCGCGGTAGCAGGCCAGGAACCCATCTCGGAACGCGGCGAACCGGCCCTCCACGATCGCGGCGCGCGCATCTTCCATGAGCCGCGTGACGAAACGCAGGTTGTGCACGCTCGCAAGCCGGTACGCCAGCAGCTCCTTGGCCCTGAAGAGGTGGTGAAGGTACGCCGCCGAGAAGTTGGCGCAGGCGTAGCAGTCGCAGCAGTCGTCGATGGGGCCATTGCGCTCGCGGTAGGGCGCGGAGTGGACGTTGACGCGGCCCTCAGGCGTGAACAGGCCGCCGTTGCGCGCGACGCGGGTGGGCAGTGAGCAGTCGAACATGTCCATGCCCAGGCCAATGCACGTGACCAGGTCCTCCGGCGAACCGGCGCCCATCAGGTAGCGAGGCTTGTCAGCGGGCAGCGTATCGCCCATCAGTGATACTGTCTCGTAGGTCAACTCCTTCGGCTCGCCGACGGTCAGGCCGCCGACCGCGTAGCCCTCGAAGTCCATCGCCACTAGCGCAGCCGCCGACTCCAGCCGTAGCTCCCGGCTGACGCCTCCCTGCACCACTGCGAACTGCGCCTGCTCGTCCGCGCGGTGCGCCTCGCGGCATCGCAGGGCCCACCGGCGTGTCCTGTCAGTGGCCTCGCGGATGGCAGCCTCCTCCGCGCCGTAGGGCGGGCAGTGGTCCAGCACCATCGCAATGTCGACGCCCAGCTGCTCCTGGCACTCGACGGCCAGCTCCGGCGACAGGAACTGCTCGCTGCCGTCGATGTGCGAGCGGAAGGTGACTCCCTCCTCGGACAGGCTGCTCAGGCGGCCCAGGCTGAGCGTCTGGAAGCCGCCGCTGTCGGTCAGGATGGGGCCGCGCCAGCCCATGAACCGATGCAGACCGCCCATGTCGTGCACCAGCCGCGCGCCCGGCCGCAGCATCAGGTGGTACGTGTTTGAGAGGACGATGGTCGTGCCTATTGCGGCCAGGTCGTCCGGCGCGACAGCCTTCACCGAGCCCTGCGTGGCGACGGGCATGAACGCAGGCGTGGGCACGCGACCATGAGGCGTGTCCATGCTGCCGGCCCTTGCGGGGCCGTCGGTGTGTTCGACTCGAAAGCTGAACGACATGAGCAAAGTTTCTACGCGCGGATTCGCAGGCCGTCCAGTCGAACGGCATCGCAAGTATAGAGCAGGCAGCCGCCGGATAGAAGCGGTGTTGACCTGAGGCGTGCAATGGCTTACTCTTGCGCATAAACGGCGGAGGGCGCCACTTGGCACCATACTATCCTGTATACCTTGACGTGAGAGACCGACGCTGCGTGATAGTCGGCGGCGGGCAGATGGCGGAGGGTAAGGTCGCGGCGTTGCGTGAGAGCGGCGCCCAGGTATGCATCATCAGCCCCGAGGTCACAGGCGAAATCCAGGGCATGGCGGACTCCGGCATGATCAGCCTAGAGAAGCGCGAGTATCGGGACGGCGACCTCGAAGGCGCATTCATCGCTATCGCGGCCACGGACAACTCTGACCTGGACGAACGCATATCCCGCGAGGCGGCCGCTCGCAACGTTCCTCTGAACGTGGTTGACGTCACGCACCTGTGTACCTTCATCGCCCCGGCGGTCATTAGACGAGGCGAAGTGACCGTCGCCATCTCCACCGCTGGCCTGAGCCCGGCCCTGGCGCGCAAGCTCAGGGTGGAGCTGCAGGACAGCCCGGCCCTGGACTACGCAGACATGGCGCTCATGCTGTCCGAGGTGAGGCTTGAGCTTCGCAGCGAGGGCGCTGCAATCGACGCAGACCACTGGCAGACGTGCCTGAACAGGGAGCTTGTGACCCTGTTCTATGCGGACAGGGAGGCGGCCAAGCAGTCCTTGAAGCGTGCGCTGCTGGACGGCGCAGCCACCGGAGTGTCAGCGGCGCAATGAAGCTGTACGTTCTGGGCCTTAGCCACTGGCAAACGCCACTCGACGTCAGGGAGGGTGTGGCCTTCACACGCGAGGAGACGCCTCAGGCGCTGCTTGAGCTGAAGGACGCGCTAGGCGGCGGCGTAATCGTCTCAACGTGCAACCGCACCGAGATATACGCCACCGGCGATACTGCCGACGACGTGCGGGAGAAGCTGGAAACGCTACTGGCAAGCAGGCTTCCGCCGGAAGCGGGCGACCCGTCCTGCGCATTCTACTTCTACGAGGATGAAGCCGCCGTGCGTCATCTCTTTCGAGTCACCAGCGGCCTGGACTCGCAGATTCTCGGCGAGTCTGAGGTGCTGGGGCAGGTGCGAGACGCGTACGGCGCGTCGGTCGGGCAGGGCTGCGCGGGAGGCGTCGTCTCAAGGGTGTTTCACCACGCGTTGCGGGTGGGCAGGCGAGCCCGCCGCGAGACCGCCATCGGTGACAACGCGCTGTCGATTGGCTCAGCGGCCGTCGAGTTGGCCCGTCGCACTGTTGGCGACCTTGGCCGCGCCAGCGCGGCTGTGGTGGGAGCGGGGGAGGCCGGGAGGCTCGTGGCGCAGGCGCTCCAGTACCGCGGAGTCGGTCGCATGGAGCTGCTCAATCGCACGGTGTCGCGCGCCAGCGAGGCGGCGGCCGAGCTCGGAGCCTGTGCGCGACCGCTGACAGACCTGCCGGCAGTGCTTGCCACGGCGGACATCCTGGTGAGCTCCACCGACTCGCATGACGTGCTGCTCTCGCGTGACACGGTGGCGGAGGCTGCCATGTCACGGAACGGCTCCCCACTCGTGATTGTGGACATAGCCGTCCCGCGCGATGCAGACCCGGCCGTAGGCGACATCCCAGGCGTGACGCTGCTCGACCTGGACGACCTGGAGTCGGTTTCCCGGGCCAACCGGGAGGAGCGCGGGCGGGAAGTGGCCGCCGTTGAACGCATCATCGACGAGGAGATTCTGCTATTCCGAGCCTGGTGGGAATCGCGCAGCCTGGGCCCATCCATCGCCAGGCTGGAAGCGCACGCCGAGGCACTGCGCACCGGCGAAGTCGCAAAGACGCTGCGCCAGATGCCTGACCTCGGGCAGGACGACGTGGAGCGCATCGAGGCGATGAGCAGGGCAATCGTTCGGAAGCTGCTTCACAACCCCATATCAGCCCTCAAGGAAGACCCTGCCTACCTGGAGGCGACTCAGCGGCTGTTCGGGCTGAAGGACGACCCCGACGCGGGCTAGGAGTGGGGAACGGGCTGAGGCAGCGTCAATGAAGATCGCAGTGGGCACCCGCGGCAGCCGACTTGCGCTCGCGCAGACCGAGGAGGTGCTGTCGCACCTGAGGCGAATCTCACCGGAAGCCGAGCCTAGCGTCGTTGTCATACGAAGCGCCGGCGACGCCATGCCGGACGCACCTCTGGCGGGACTGGGCAAGGGCGTCTTCACCGGCGCGCTGGAGTCGGCACTACAGGACGGCAGGGTTGATATGGTAGTGCACAGCCTGAAAGACCTACCGACCGCAATCCCGGATGGGCTGACTGTAATGGCGGTCTGCCCGCGCAGTGACCCCCGAGACGTGCTGGTGAACGCATCGCAGAGCACGCTGGCCGAGATGACCGCCGGATCAGTCATCGGCACGAGCAGCCCTCGCCGCGCGGCTCAGCTGCGAGCGCTGCGCGGTGACGTGATAGTTGAGCCGGTCCGCGGCAACGTCGAAACCCGGATCGGCAAGGCGGACGGCAACGGCTACGAGGGCGTGGTGGTGGCTGCCGCTGGTATGCTGAGGCTGGGGCTGGAGGACCGCATCGCGCAGTACTTCGACCCATACGACATCGTGCCGGAACCTGGGCAGGGCGCGCTGGCAGTGGAGGTGCGATCCGACAGAGGAGACTTGCTGCGGCTGCTGGCCGCGATTCAGGATGGCGCAACATGCACGGCGGTCGCCGCCGAGAGGGCGTTCGTGGTGGCCATGGGCGGCGGTTGCCGCGTGCCCATAGCAGCGCACGCCGCCGTCGATGGTGATACGGTCGTCATGGTCGGCATGGTGTCGTCGGTCGGTGGAAGCGAGATGATCAAGACACGCCTCAGCGGGAAGGCGGATGAGCCTGACGAGGCAGGCCGCGCCCTGGCGGAGGAGCTGTTCGCTATGGGCGCTGCCGAAATCCTGGCGACCGGAGAAGGCGAATGACGAGGCCAGGTGTAGTCTACCTGGTTGGCGCAGGCCCGGGCGACCCCGGCCTCATCACGGCGCGCGGGCTGGCCCTGCTGCGCACTGCCGACGTGGTAGTCCACGACAGGCTGGTCAACCGCGGTTTGCTGGATGAGGCGCCTTCTGATGCCGAAATGGTGGACGCAAGCAAGGCCAGGGGAGACCGGCGTATGTCGCAGGACGACATCAACCGACTGCTGGTTGACCGGGCGCGGGAAGGGCTGCGCGTGGTCAGGCTCAAGGGTGGCGATCCATTCGTGTTCGGGCGCGGCGGCGAGGAGGCAGAGTGGCTGGTGGAGGCAGGCGTACGCTTCGAGGTTGTGCCTGGCGTGTCGTCGGCTATCGCTGCGCCGGCCTACGCGGGCATCCCCGTGACGCACCGCCGGCTCGCGTCCCAGGTCACGATTGTCAGCGGCTCGGAAGACCCGGCCAAGCCTGAGTCCGCGTTGGACTGGGAGCAGCTGGCCAGGATGGGTGGCACGCTGGTCGTGTTGATGGGGTGGGAGTCGCTTCCCGCCATAGTGGAAGCACTGGGCAAGCACGGCATGGACGCATCAACTCCCGCGGCGCTCATCGAGTGGGGCACGGAGCCGAGTCAGCGCACCGTGTCGGGTACCCTTGCGGACATCGCAGGCCGCGGACGGGATGCCGGAATGGCTCCTCCCGTCGTCGCGGTGTTCGGAGAGGTAGCAGCGCTGCGCGAGCGCACCCGCTGGTTCGAGGACAGGCCGCTGTTTGGCAAGCGCGTGCTGGTGCCAAGGACTCGTGCGCAGGCGGGCGCGCTGTCACGGCGGCTGAGAGAGAGGGGAGCACAGCCCATCGAGGTTCCCACCATAGAGATTCAACCCGTTGAGGACAGCGCGCTGCTGGATAGTGCACTCGGATCGCTTGACACCTACGCCTGGGTGGTGTTCGTGAGCGTGAACGGCGTTCAGGAGGCGTTCGACCGCTTGGAGTCTCTGGGGCTGGACGCGAGAGCGTTCGGGGCCGCGCGCGCGTGCGCCGTGGGTTCGGCAACGGCCGAGGCCCTGCGGGAGCATGGCATCGTCGCAGACCTGCAGCCGCGGGAGTCGGTGTCGGAGTCGATAGTCGACGGCCTGACTGAGGCAGGTATCACTGGCGAGCGCGTGCTGCTTCTGCGAGCCGAATCGGGCCGTGAGGCGCTGTCTGAGGGTCTGGAGAGAGCCGGCGCGCTCGTCGATGACGTGGCCCTGTACCGCACGGTGACGCCGGAAGGATCACGAGAGCGCGTGCGGGACTTGCTGTGCGGCGAGGGAGTGGAGGCGATCGCCTTGACCAGCTCATCCACGCTCACCAATCTGCTGGCCATGCTGGACGGCGATGCGTCTGCGCTGGACGGCGCGGCCGTGGCGTGCATTGGCCCTGTTACCGCGGCAACGGCGCGGGCCGCAGGCCTGAATGTTGACGTTGTAGCTTCGCAGGCCACGGTCGAGGCGCTCGCGGATGCGCTGGTTGACCACTTCTCGTCTCGCGGGACGGAGGAGGTGTGATTTGACGTCTCGTTTCCCCTTCACAAGGCTCAGGAGACTGCGGGAGTCGCGGGCGCTGCGACGCATGACAGCCGAGGCGTCGCTTAGCGTGGAGGACTTCGTCTACCCAATGTTCGCCACGCACGGCCGCGGAGTCCGCGAGCCTGTGGAGCCAATGCCCGGCGTCTACCAGATGTCGCCGGACCGGCTGGCCGAGGAGGCGGTTGAGGTCGCAGAGCTGGGCATCCCGGCGGTGCTGCTGTTCGGGCTGCCGGCCTCCAAGGATGCCGTCGGAAGCGAGGCGTACGACCCTGAGGGCATCGTGCAGATGGCGATCCAGGCTGTCAAGCAGGCCGCGCCCGGGCTGGCCGTCATGACGGACGTTTGCCTCTGCGAGTACACTGACCACGGCCACTGCGGCGTGCTGAGCGGCGGCCGCGTGGACAACGACGCCACCCTTGAGCTTCTGGCTCGCACTGCGGTATCGCACGCGGAGGCGGGTGCGGACGTGGTCGCGCCCTCAGCGATGATGGACGGCCAGGTGGGCGCAATCCGCCGCGCACTCGACTCCGCAGGCCGAACCGACACGCCCATCATGGCATACTCGGCCAAGTACGCCTCGGCGTTCTACGGCCCGTTCCGCGTGGCGGCAGACTCGGCGCCCCAGTTCGGCGACCGCAGGGGATACCAGATGGATCCCGCCAACGCGCGTCAGGCGCTTCACGAGATGGAGCTGGACCTGCAGGAGGGCGCCGACATACTCATGGTCAAGCCCGCGCTGGCCTACCTGGACGTGATAGCCAGGGCTAGGCGCAGGTTCGCCCAGCCCATCGCTGCGTACAACGTCAGCGGCGAGTACTCGATGCTGATGGCGGCGGCTGCGAAAGGCTGGCTGGACGGCGAGGCAGCTGCGATGGAAGCGCTAACCGCCATCAAGCGGGCCGGCGCGGACATCGTAATCTCGTATCACGCCAAGGATGCGGCGCGGCTGCTGTCCAACGGCGGCTGAGGTGTGGCCTCGGCCCGGCCTTTCGACTAGAATAGTACGCAAACGAAAGGGAGGCGGTGCGACATGAAGATCGAAGTGATAAACGTTGCCGAGTGCCAGGATAGAGTGCTGCTCCTGTTCGAAGGGGAGACGCCGAGCGAGCAGGACGTTCGTGTGGACGATTACCTTCGCTCGAACAACCTGGAACCCAAGAAGCAGTATACCGAGAACCGGGACGGCACGGACTACCGCGTCTACTACTTCGGCCGGTGCTTCATCGGGGGCCACATGGACGAGCTGTCAGCGATGGCGGAAGAGGCCAACTAGCCCGAGACAGTATGGAGGTCACGATGCCCAACGAGTCATGCGAAGGGCTACAATACGGCGTGTTCGAGGTGGCGGCCGGATGGGTGGGCGTACTGGCCTCGCCGGCGGGGATACGACGGCTTAACCTCTCGCAGGAGTCGCCTGCAGACGCCATCGAAGGCCTGATGGGCGGCGGCCAGGAGCCGGTGACGGAGGCGCACTTTCCGGATCTGCAGGCGAGGCTTGAGCGATACTTCCGCGGTGAGAACGCTTCACTCGACGACGAGCTGGACCTGGTTGGAACGGACTTCCAGAGGAGGGCGTGGGAGGCCGCACGGTCGATCCCACGCGGCGAGACGCGAAGCTACGGCTGGATTGCCCGCAGCATAGGCAGGCCGGGCGCGGCACGCGCGGTTGGGCAGGCAATGCGGGCAAATCCGGTGCCGTTCATTGTGCCGTGCCATCGAGTGGTTGGCAGCGGCGGCGCGATGCGCGGCTACGGCGGCCCGGACGGCATTGACATGAAGATGAACCTGCTGGCTATGGAGAGCGGTGGCCTAGAAGTCTCGTAGGTTCTGCCTCCGCGCAGGTCAGGAGGCGATCTCGAGACCTCCGAACCAGCAGGAGCCCGCGATCACAAGCTTTGCCGTGGGTTCTGCGGGTTCCTGGCGCTTCGTTTCGATGTGACCGAAATTCACGGAGGCGCGCACGTCGATTGCCCAATCGGACGGGACGCGCAGGTTGACGCTGCCGAACATGACGCTGACGTTGAGCGTGGCCTCGCCGTCTACCATCACCGAGGAGCGCAAGTCGAGTTCTGCGCTGCCGAACGTGGCGGAGACGTTGCCCCCGGTGAAGCCCTCGCCGCCGGCGGACTGGCTGCTTTCGCTGAACGTGCTTTCAACATTCAGCCTCCCGCTCGCGTCGACGGTCTTGGCTTCGGCGCTCGCATCGGCGGACTTAGCCTCGGCCTTCGCCTTTGCCTTGCCGCCGGAGCCGCGGCCGAAGAATATCGCCAGGCCTACTACTATGAGCAGCGATGGCCACAGGATAGCAGAGTCGATATCGATTACGTCGAGGTTGTTCAGCAGGAAGAGCGAGAAGAAGGCGATTACAACCAGTCCGACTTTCCTGTTCCCCTTTAGGGTCAGAAACCCGCTGGCAATCGGCAGCACGGGCCACCACTTCCACAGAGAGAAATCGAAGTCGGCGATGCGAACCGCCAGGAAAAGGACTCCCAGTGTGATTAGTACCGCCCCTGCAATCTTTCTGCCGCTCACGTGGCCCCCCTTTCAAGTTTTGCCGCTTTCACAGCGGCAGTTTGCATGCCCGTAGCTACGCGACCGGATTGTACAATTCGGAGATACCGGAGGCCACCGTGAGCCGGAGGCGAAGCTGAGGCGCGGCTATTGCGCTACGCTGTCGCCGCCTTCAACCTCCACGCTTCCGGCGCCAACCATCATCTCCAACTCCTCGCGGAGCTCGGGGCAGTAGTTGATCGGCAGTTCCGGCAGCTCCCCGATGACCGTCCTGCCATCGGTGATGATTCTCAGCCCAACGGCGCCTTTGCCCGGGTAGTTCATCAGCAGCTTCACCACGCCACGCAGCAGGTACTCGTCGCGTACCGGATCGCTGGACTCCTCCAGCCTGATCCACAGCTTGGCGGACCGAGGTGCGGCGCCGTTGCTCCCGTTGGCGTCCGTCTTGGGGCTTGAAGGGACGTTTGTGACGCCTTCCACCGGGGAGCCGGCTGGCGACACGCTGCCGTTGCCGTTGGAGGCCGTGTCCGGCATCGACGGTGCGCTGTGGCCATTCGTTGCCGCGGACGGCACGGGGGCCGGCGAGACGCGGCCATTTGCGTCACTTTCGCGGGTTTCTTGACCCAAGGGCGCGTCGCCCTCTGCGTCCGGTGTATACGGCGATGCTTCGTCGCAGGAGAGCGATATCTCCTCGCCGCGTAGCCGCGCGCGGCCCGCGATCTGCACGATGCTGCCCTCGTACCAGAGGTGCTGCGTCCGGTCGTACGCATTCGACCACACCATCACCTCAACGCTGCCCCCAAGCAGTTCCAGGGACACGGAGGCGAACGGCTTGCCCTCCTTGGTGAAGCCGTTCCGGCGGTGCGCCACCTGCCCAACGACGGTCAGCCGTCTGCCGTCCACGTCGCCATCCAAGCGGTCCCGGGAGATGACGACATTGTCGGGCAGGCGGTGGGCCAGCGCGCTTAGTGGATTCTCCGAGATGAAGCTGCCGAGAAGCTCCTTCTCCCAGGCCAGCTTGTCGCGCTGCTCCACGTCTGAGTCCTCAGGCGACACCGGAATGATGGGAGCCGACGCCGTTTCGCTCAGCATGTCGAACATGGACGTCTGCCCGGAGACCTTGAGTTGGGCCTCACGCTGCGCCTCGGAAGTGATTCGCTCCACGTTGTCCAGAAGCGAGCCCCTGGCGCCAAGCCCGTCGAACGCGCCGACCTTGATGAGGCTCTCAAGCGACCGGCGGTTGAGCGACGCCATGTCAGCGCGACGGCACAGGTCCTCTATGGAGCTGTACGCGCCTTTCTGCTTCCTCTCCTCCACCAGCGGCGACACGGCCATTGACCCAACGTTCTTGACCGATGCAAGGCCGAAGCGAATCGCAGTCCGGCCGTCCTCTTGCTCCTCGATCGAGAAATGAGACTCGCTGCGGTTCACGTCCGGCAGCAGCACGGGGATGCCCAGGCGGAGGCACTCCGCAACGTCGATGGCGATCTTGTCCGTCTGCCCGGAGTGGGCGTTCATCACCGCCGCCATGTACTCCTCAGGGTAGTTGGCCTTGAAGTAGGCGGTCCAGTAGGCGATCATCGCGTAGCTGACGCTGTGGGCCTTGTTGAAGGC
>DAOUKJ010000081.1:0-45847 GCA_034421435.1 Dehalococcoidia bacterium
CCGCTGTGGAAGCTCTCGGTGATGCGCACCTGTCCCGTTCCGTCCGCGTTCATCAGGTAGATGTCGTAGCGCCCATCCCGCCTGTCCGACATGAACACGATCTGCGTGCCGTCCGCCGAGTAGGCGGGGAACCTGTCGTCCGCGGAACCGACGGTGAGACGGTGAACATTGGAGCCGTCCGCATCCATCACGTATATCTGACCCTGTCCGCCGGCTCCTTCGCGCGTGAAGACTATGCTACGGCCGTCCGGCGACCAGTTGGCGCTGATCTCGTCCGCGTCCGAGTTGGTCAGGTTCACCTGGTTGGAGCCGTCCGCGTCCATCACGTAGACCTCGGAGTTTCCGTCGCGCTCGGAGATGAACAGGATCCTGGAATCGTCCGGTGAAAAGCGCGCAATGTCGTCATCCGCGCTGTTTTGCGTAAGCTGCACGGGCCGCATCTCCGTGAGGTTCATGATGAAGATCTCCTGGTCGCCGTCCCTGTCCGAAGTGAATACTACGGCATCCCCGTCGTGTGACCACGATGGGAAGGTCTCGTTGCTATCCCGGCTCTCGGACAGGTTGGTATCCTCCGTGCCGTCCGCGCCTATCATGTATATCTCCATCATCTCATGCCGCGTCGTGTCGTACACGAGCTTGGCACCGTCCGGCGACCACTGAGGCGAAGCGTTGTCCCCTTCCAGGGGCGCATCGTCGCCCTCTTCGGGTACGACCCTCAGCAACCCCGTGCCGTCGTCGTTGATGCGCGCCAGTTCATAGTTGCGGGTTTCGCCCGAAATCGCATGAAAGGCGATGGGCTGGCCGTCCCGCGGCTCGTATAGCGGCGATGCCGAGGGGGACGAGTCGGATGACAAGCTGACTGTCATGGGCTCAGGTTCGCCGCCGTCCAGCACCAGCGAGAACACGTCGGCGTCGCCCTCCGACCATGTCTCGTAGTAGATCAAGCTGCCGTCCGCCGACCACGCCGGACCCAGGTCACGCGCCGTGTGGCTCGTCAGACGCTCCACCCCGGATCCGTCCTCGTTCATCACGTATATGTCGATGTTGCCGTTCCGGCCCACCTCGTTGCGGTCCGATTCAAACAGGATCCTGCCGCCGTCTGGCGACCACGCCGGCGACCCCTCGAAGGTTGGCTCGTTTGTGATGCGCGTCTGCCGCCCCGTTGGGACATCCACGACGTAAATCTCTCCATTCCCATCCCGTTCAGACTGGAATGCGATCCGCGTGCCGTCCGGCGCCCATGTTGGATTGAGGTCCCATCCGGGGCTGCTCGTAATGTTCCTCACTCCGCTGCCGTTTGCGTTCATCACGTAGATGTCCGCATCGCCGTCCCGGTACGCCCAGAAGGCCAGCAGCCTCCCGTCCGGCGACCAGCTTGGGTCCCGCTTCAGGTGGCCGGTGTCGGTGAGCCGCTCGGTGTCGCGTCCGTCGGCCGTGATGGCGTAGACGTCCCAGCCGTCGTCGCGGTCCGACACGAAGGCCACGGAGCTGCCATCCGGCGACCATGACGGATCGAGGTCTTCGGCGGTGTTGTCCGTAAGCTGGGCGTGCACCGTGCCGTCGCCGTTCGCCAGGAAGACCTCGGAATCGCCCGTCCTGTTGGTGGCGAAAGCCAGGGCCGGGTTGCGAATTATCCCGGTCGTTGAGGGCAGGCGGGGCGACCACGCGCCGTCCGTATCCGTGGCGGGGTTCCTTGTCACGCGGTACAAGCCTGTTCCGTCGCGCCTGACCACGTACAGCTCGTTGTTCCCCTGGTGTTCCGAGCGGAAGATTATTGCGTCGCCGCTTGTAGACCACTTGGGGTTGCGCTGCGCGCCCGGCAGTTCGACCAGCTTGACCTGACCTCTGCCGTCCGCGTTGATGAGGTAGATGCTGAAGACGCCGCCTATGCTGGCCTCGAAGGCGATGGTTCTGCCGTCTGGCGACCACGCCGACCTGAAGCTGACCGCGTTGTTGGTGGTGAGACGCCGGACGTTGGAGCCGTCTGCGTCCATCACCGCGAGCTCCAGCGAGCCATAGCGGCTTGTGGTGAATACAATGGAGTTGCCATCCGGCGACCATGCCGGGCTGCGGTTTATGCCCGAGCCCTCGGTCAGCTTCACCGGCTCAGTGCCGTCCGCGTTCATCACGTATATGTCGTCATCGCCGCCGCGGTCGCTCTCAAAGGCTATCTTCTTGCCGTCCGGCGACCACGCCGGCAGTCCGTCCTGCGCCTGATTGTTGGTTAGATTACGCTCGCCCCTGCCGTCCGCGTTCATCACGTAGACCTCGTCGTTGCCATCGCGGGAGGTCCTGAACGCAATGAGGCTGCCATCAGGCGACCACACGGGCGCCTCGTCCCGGCCGGAGCTGTCGGTAAGCCGGACGATGTTGTTGCCGGAGGTATCCATCGAGTAGATGTCCATCTGCCCGTTGCGGTTGGACACAAAGGCAATCGAGGTGCTCGGCTCCGCGTCTGGCCTGGCCTCGGTTGGCGGATCGATCCAGCGCGGGTAGAGCTTGGAGCCTCCCCCATTGGTGATCTGCCTTCGCCCGGTGCCGTCTGCGTCCATCACGTACAGCTCTGTGCTGCCGTCGGAGAGCGTAGTGCCAAAGACGATCATGCTGCCGTCGGGCGACCACGCCGGGAAGCTCTCATCGAAGTTGAGTCCGGTGAGGCGAGTCTGGCCCCTGCCGTTGCTGTCCATCACGTATATGTCGCCGTTGCCCGTGGCGTCTGTGTCGTAGGCTATCTTCAGGCCGTCCGGAGACCAGCGAGGGAACCGCTCGTTGCCGCTGCCGGTGGCCAGCGCCCTGACGTTGGCGCCGTCGATGTCCATGACGTAGATGTCATTGTGCTCGCCCACGGCCGACCTGTCCGAGTTGAAGACGATTCGCGTGCCGTCCGGCGAAATGTGCGGCGCGTAGTCGTAGGCCTCGTTGAAGGTGAGCTGCTCGAGGCCCGTGCCGTCGCCGTTCATCAAGAATATCTCGTAGTCGCCGTCCCGGTCGCTGGCGAACACGATCTTATCGCCATTCGGCCCCCACGACGGAAAGCGATCAACTCCAAGGTTGTAGGTCAGGCGGGTAGCATCCGTGCCGTCCGCGTTGGCAACGAAGAGCTCACCGCCCTGGCGCACGCCCTGTGGAAGCGCGTAGACGATCTTGGTGCCGTCCGGCGATGGGTCCACCCAACCAGTCGAGCGGCTCTGCCTGGGAACCAGCTTGCCGCTTGAACTGTCCGAGTCCGTGATGAACATGAAGGCTTGATTGGACACGATCCCAACGCCCGTGTAGTAGATCTCGTCTCTGATCACCGCAGGAAGCTCGGCGTTCGCGCCCCGCGTCCTGACAGCCTCCGCCACGCCCGTAGCCCACTGCGACAGTGCCCCCACGTAGCCTAGCCCAACCAGGCGGCCCTCCGAGTCCACAAGAGGCGCACCGGCCCCTCCGGGAACCAGAGGAAAGTCGGCCGCCACGAACGCCCTGAGCTCGCCCGTGAGCGACGTGATCTCGATCTGAGGTTGCGTTACCTCGCCAATGGTCTCCACCACGCTGCCTTCAAGCGGGTACGCCACCATCATCACCGGATCGCCGGCCTGCAGAGACGCGGAGTCACCGATCTCGATGTTGGCGGGATACCCCTGGCCCGAAATCTGCACCAGGGCAACGTCGGTCAAGCTGTCCGCCAGCAGGACTATGCCGGTCTTCCGCGTACCGTCGCCAAGCTCCACCATAACCGTGGCGTCGTCGCCCACCACCAGCCGGTTGGTGACCACTAGCCCGTCCGCCGTGGCCAGGAAACCCGTGCCCTGGTCAAACGAGCTCACCACGCGCACCACGCTCTCCCTCAGCGAGAGGATGAGGTCGGGCGTGAACGGTTCCGGCGTGGCCGTCGGGCCGGGCGTGGGCTCGGCGGTTGGAGCCGCGGTCGGCACGGGCGCGAGCGTCGGCGTTGGCGCGACGGTGGGACCCGGCACGGAAGTCGCGGTTGGCGTGGGAGACGGCTCCGCGGTGGCGGTGGCCGTGGGAGTTGGCGCGGGCGTACTGGTTGCGGATGGCGTTGAGGTTGGTGCCGCTGTAGGCGTCTCGGTAGGTTCGCCCTCACCATTGCAGGCGGCCATCAACAGCGCCGCTATGCCGGCGATGAGAAAGAGGCGCTTCCAGAAGCTCATGGAGTCAGAGACCTCCCTGGCAAACCGGAAGCCGCTCTATCGGGCAGCCCAACGCAATTACGAAAGGTGATGAGGGACACCCTAAAATCATACTCTCATTCCAGCGTGCTTGACAACTACCGCAGCGCTAACTGTGCTCAAACGCATTGCATCAGACGTGTCCTTTGTCTAAAATGGAGCGAGAGGCCAAGGGGCGAGCGCGCCGCGCAGCGCCGGCCGCACCGACAACCCTTCCAGAGGCCGCTCCCCGCGGGAATACGCTCCATGCCGGGGAGAGACACCACCACACAAAGGGGGACTCATGCAGAGATTCTCATCGGAACGGCTGAGAAACATCGTACTCCTCTCTCACGGTGGTGCCGGCAAGACCTCGCTCGCGGAGTCCCTGCTCTTTGCCACCGGCGCAACAACTCGCATGGGCCGGGTCGAAGACGGCAACACCACCTCCGACTACGAACCGGAGGAGGTCAAGAGGGGCAGCAGCACCCAGATGTCGCTGGTGCCATGCGTCTGGAGCGACCACAAGGTGAACGTGATCGACACTCCGGGCTACGCGGACTTCCGCGGCGAGGTGGTCTCCGGCCTGAGGGTCGCCGACGGGGCCGTGGTGCTCGTGGCGGCGCCGTCCGGCATTGAGGTGGGCACGGAGCACGCGTGGTCTCTCCTGGACGAGCGGGCCACGCCTCGCGTTGTGTTCGTCAACAAGATGGACCGAGAGAACGCCGACTTTCAGGGTGTCCTGGCAGCGCTCCAGCAGAGATTCGGACGCTCCTGCGTCGCGACTCACATTCCGGTGGGCGCGGAGTCGAGCTTCCGCGGCATTATCGACCTGCTGAGCGGCGACGACCATCCCGCAGAGCTGGCCGCCGAGATCAGCGCCGCACGCGAGCTCCTCACCGAGGCCGCCGCCGAAAGCGACGACGACCTCGCCACCAAGTACCTGGAGGGCGAGGACATCACCGACGCTGAGCTAAGGGAGGCGCTGCGCAAGGGCGTGGCGGCCGGTCAGGTGGTCCCCGTCATACCCGGATCAGCCACCGGCAGCATCGGCGTGAAGGAGCTGCTCCAGGCCGTCGTAGAGTACATGCCGTCTCCTAGCGGCGTTGCGGCTGGCGGCGAGGAGTCGCCTGCGGCCGACCAGGGCGGCCAGCTGGCCGCGCTGGTGTTCAAGACCTCCGCGGACCCGTACGTCGGCCGTATCTCCTACTTCCGCGTGTACAGCGGGACGTTCCAAGGCGACTCTCAGGTGTGGAACAGCTCCAAGGGTCAGGCGGAGCGCGTCGGGCAGCTGTTCACGCTAAGGGGCAAGACGCAGGAGCAAGCCGACGGGATTCCGGCGGGTGACATCGGCGCCGTCTCCAAGCTCGCCGTCACCACGACCGGCGACACGCTCTGCCAGAGGGAGTCCGCGGTGGAGCTTCCCGGCATCTCCTTCCCCCCCGCGCCTCACACGGTGGCCGTCTACCCCAAGAGCAAGCAGGACGTGGACAAGATGTCGGCGTCCCTCGCACGCATGGTGGAGGAAGACCCCAGCCTCGGCGTGCAGCGTGAGCCGGACACCGGCGAGGTGCTGCTGACCGGCCTGGGCGACGTTCACGTGGAGGTCACGGAGGAGAAGATACGGCGGAAGTTCGGCACGGAGCTTCTGCTCCAGACTCCCAGGGTGCCCTACAAGGAGACGATCACCTCTTCCGCCAAGGTGGAGTACAAGCACAAGAAGCAGACGGGAGGCCACGGCCAGTACGGCCACGTGTTCCTGGAGCTTGAGCCTCTGCCCAAGAGCGGCGGCTTTGAGTTCGACTCAAAGGTTGTCGGGGGCAGCGTGCCCAGGGAGTACTTCCCAGCCGTGGAGAAGGGCGTGGTCAAGTCGCTAGACGAGGGCACGGTGGCCGGCTTCCCCGTGGTCGACATCAAGGTCGTGCTCTACGACGGCAGCTTCCACCCCGTGGACTCGTCCGGCATGTCGTTCGAGATTGCCGGGGGCTACGCCTTCCGCAAGGGCCTCTCGCTGGCGCAGCCGGTGCTCCTGGAGCCGATCATGAGCGCGTCCATTCGCGTTCCCGACTCCTTCACCGGCGACGTGACGGGCGACCTCAACACTAAGCGCGCCCGCATCCTGGGCATGACGCCTGAGGAGGGCTACACCACCATCGACGTCGAGGTGCCGCAGGCCGAGATGCTGCGCTACTCGACCGACCTGCGCTCCCTTACGCAGGGCCGCGGCTCATTCACCATCGAATTCGACCACTACGAGCCTGTGCCGGCGCACCTGACCACGAGAATAGCCGAGGAGGCTAAGCGCGCCGCCGGCTAGTGCCGGCAGCGCGCACGCAAAGCCGATGTTGAAGCTCGCTCTTGCGCTGCTCCGCAAGCTCCACCATGCGCTCGCAGACATCGACAATTTCCTCCTGGGAGGCGCGGGCTACGCCTCGACTGCGTCCTGAGGATACGACGCCGTTGTGGGAAGCCCGGTCTGGGTTTCGAGGCTCCGGAGCGACATAGACGCCGAGGTTGGCGTCAAGAAGTAACGCTGCGCCCGCGCGTCTAATCGCCGCGACCTGACACGTGAAGGCGCAGCTCCGCGTACCGTCCTGCGCGGCCGCGATGAGCGCGTGCACTCCCCCGCCTGTACCGCATTTCACAATTCCCCTTGTTGATTACTTTCACGAGTGATAGAATTCCCATGCTTGAGTGCCTGTCTCAGTGCTGGAGTCTCGCACGGCGTTCAGGCTTCTCAGGCGCAACAGTCGGGTGTTTCGCACGTTCTCGGTAGAGTAGCTGAAGGATCAGGCAAGAGGGGCCACACTTGATTGACAACCCCGCCGAGTCAGCGAACAGCGTACCGGAGGTGGTGGTTCTTCGCCTCCCCCAGTACGTGCGCGCCCTGAGTGACCTGCTCCGTCGCGGGGTGACTGTGGTCAGCTCCCACCAGCTCGGTGAGCACCTCCAGATGACCCCGGCGCAGATCCGCAAGGACCTTAGCTACTTCGGAAGGTTCGGCAAGCAGGGCCGCGGCTACCCCGTCAACTACCTGCTGGACGAGCTGCGGCAGGTGCTGGGGCTGGAGCGAAAGTGGAACAGTTGCCTCGTTGGCGTGGGACGCCTGGGCCGAGCAATCATCAACTACCCGGGATTCACGCCGGAGGGCTTCAACATCGTTGCCGCGTTCGACATTTCCCCTGGCGAGCTTGGCGAAAGCGTCGGCCCGCTGGTCATTCAGCCAATTGACGAGCTGGAGCCGACGATAAGGGAGCGCGACATACGCATCGGCATCGTGGCGGTGCCTGCCTCGCACGCTCAGGAGGTCATCGACCAACTGGTGGGCTTCGGAGTCAAAGCCATGCTCAACTACGCGCCCATCGGCCCGCAGGTCCCGGACGGCGTGCGCATCCGCAACGTTGACCCCATTCTCGCGCTGCAGTCCATGACGTACTACCTGAAGGACAACTAGGGCGCCTGCCAAAACCTCTTCCCCCCTTGATTGTGTCCTCTGCGTAACTTCTTCAGGAGTGACTCGACACCGTCATTCTGAGCGCAGCGAAGAATCCAAGACATTGGACGTGATACGTCGCTGCTTTGTGGGCGAGTGCATTGGATTCTTCACGGAGTTTATCCTGAGCCCAGCGGAAGGGCTGCACTCCGTTCAGAATGACATTTGGCGCGCGTCGCTCGGCCCTCCGACGCAGTCACTCAAAGGACCCCTTGATGGGTTAAGGGATTTGGGGTTGCACAATGGACTAAGCAGACCCCTACCGCTCACCTTCAGGGCGCAGGGCGGCTCGGTCGCCCACAGGCCCGGCGTTCAGGCGCAATCCCCACTCGACTGCGAAGGGATGCAGCAGGATCACAGCGCAGTAGCCGGCTATCAGCGTTACGGGGAATCCGTCCAGCGAACCGAACAGCCGCGCCACGCCCACGGCCCCCAGGATCGCGAGTGCGGCCACGGCCAATCTCAGAAGCCACTTGGAGCGCGGTTGCGCCTTGCCCAACAATCGGCCCAACGTGTAGAACAGGCAGAGAGTCCAGCACAGGAATAGCGCATCAGACCCCACAAAAGCGATTGCGCTCTGCGTCGCAACGGCTACGGCACGAAACATCACGTAAACGGGAAGGGCGAGCACTAGGCCCAGCTGCGTCCGCCCGTTCACCCGCGCCTGCAGACTGTGGGACCCGGCCGAATCGCGGGCGGGTTCACGCGCGCCTGTCTGCTGCGACTGATCTTCCATACGAATGCTCCTCTCGCCCTCCGAGACCTTTGCACAGCTGCTCGCACGCAAGATTGCGGCCATTATGGTGATCTGGCAGCCGCGCCGAACAAGGGTGTAGTCTGCTTTCTTCTTGCAGCAATGCGGCCTCGGTAGCCTAAGCAGCCGCCGCGACCGCTAGACTTATGCCTGACCGGGAGGTGGCGAGGGACGAGCGCGGCGGCGCTGGATTACTCGCAGCCGTGCCTGCGACCGCTGCAGTGCTGCCACGGCCCGCTGCAGGTCCATGTCCGAGGTGCGCATGCTCAGGCGTTCCTCTGCCCTGCGCATGGCCTCGCGGACTCTCGCCTCGTCGATCTCGTCGGAGCGTTCGGCGGTGTCCGCCAGTATGGTGACGTGGTTGGCCATCACCTCCAGGAAGCCGCCGCTGATGGCGAGGTAGGCGTCCTCTTCGCCCTCCTTGCGCACGGTGATCTCGCCGGGAGAAATGATGGTCATCAGCGGCGCGTGGTGGGGCAGGATGCCCAGCTCCCCCTCCATGCCGGGGGCCACCAGCAGGTCCACGTCATCCGAGTAGACGACCCGCTCCGCCGTGATGATTTCCAGCCTCATTGGCGCCATGCCGCGTTCTCCTAGCCTGCCTCAGCCCGCATCCGCTCCGCAGCCTCCACCGCCTCCTCGATGTTGCCGACCATGTAGAACGCCTGCTCAGGCAGGTCGTCATACTTGCCCTCGAGGATCTCCGCGAAGCCGCGCACGGTGTCGCGTATGGAGACGTACCGACCCTCGCGGCCGGTGAAGACCTCTGCCACGAAGAACGGCTGCGTCAGGAATCGCTGAATCTTGCGAGCGCGGGCCACGGTCTGCCTGTCCTCTTCCGACAGCTCCTCCATGCCCAGGATCGCGATGATGTCCTGGAGGTCCTTATACCTCTGCAGCACCTGCTGCACGCCGCGAGCCACCTGGTAGTGCTCCTGACCGACCATGTTGGGGTCCAGGATGCGGGAGTTCGAGGTCAGCGGGTCCACCGCCGGATAGAGGCCCTGCTCCGTCAGCGAGCGGTCCAGCGAGATTACGGCGTCCAGGTGCCCGAACGTGGTCACGATGCCAGGGTCGGTGTAGTCGTCGGCAGGCACGTAGATTGCCTGGAAGGACGTGATCGACCCTCTCTTGGTGGTCGTGATGCGCTCCTCAAGCTCGCCCATCTCCGTGCCCAGCGTCGGCTGGTAGCCCACGGCTGAGGGCATCCGGCCCAGCAGAGCGGACACCTCCATGCCCGCCAGGATGTAGCGGTAGATGTTGTCGATGAACATGAGGACGTCCTGGCCCTCTCTGTCCCGGTAGTACTCTGCCATGGTCAGGCCGGTGAGGGCGATTCGCAGGCGCACGCCCGGAGGCTCGTTCATCTGTCCGAACACCAGCACGGTGCTGGCGATAACGCCGGACTCCTGCATCTCGTGCCACAGGTCGTTTCCCTCGCGGGAGCGCTCGCCCACGCCGGCGAACACGGAGTAGCCCTTGTGGACGTTGGCGATGTTGCGGATGAGCTCCTGGATGATGACGGTCTTGCCCACGCCTGCTCCGCCGTACGCGCCGATCTTGCCGCCGCGGGTGAACGGGGCGATGAGATCGATGACCTTGATGCCGGTCTCCAGCATCTCGGCGCTGGTCTCCTGCTCCTCGAAGGTAGGCGGCTCGCGGTGAATGGGCCACCGCTCCTCCGCGTTCACCTCGCCCAGGTTGTCCAGCGGGTCGCCGATGACGTTGAACAGCCTGCCAAGGGAAGCCGTTCCCACCGGCACTGCGATCGCCTGGCCCATGTCCACGGCATCCTCGCCGCGCCGCAGGCCCTCTGTGGGACCTAGCGCCAGACAGCGCACCCAGTTGTTGCCGATGTGCTGCTCAACCTCCAGCACCAGGCGTTCCCCGTCGTTGTCGATCTCAAGCCCGTTGTTCACCTCGGGAAGCTCGTCGGGTGCGAACTCCACGTCAACAACGGTGCCGATAACCTGTACTACCTTGCCCTTGGCTCCCGCTCCCATGGCGTTGTCTCCTCTCGACTCTCAGGGTGGACTACCCCTCCAGGGCCGCAGCTCCTCCCACAATGTCCAGGAGCTCAGTGGTAATCGACTCCTGGCGTACCTTGTTCATCAGCAGCGTGAGGCCCTGAATCATATCGTTAGCGCTGTCCGTGGCGTTGCGCATGGCGACCATGCGGGCGGACTGCTCCGATCCAATCGACTCCAGAATGGCGTGATACACCTGCATCTCCACGAAGCGCGGCACCAGCGATGCCAGCACCTCCGGCGAGCCGGGCTCGTAGATGTAGCCGCTCATGGCGCCTTCCTCCAGCTCCACCGGCTCCACGGGCAGCAGCTTCTGGATGGTCGGGCGCTGCACCACCGTCGAGACGAAGCGGCCATAGGCCACGTACACCTCGTCGGCATGGCCGCTCTCGTAGTCGTCCATGGCCAGCCGCGCGATTGGCAGCACGTCCACCAGGTTCGGTCTGTCGCCCTGGTCGACGAACACAGCGCGCACGTCGCGGTTGGAGCGCACCATGAAGTCGCGCCCCTTGCGCCCCACGGGTATCACCGACACCGGCACCGACTGGTCCAGCACGAACCGCCCGACAAAGCGGTTCAGGTTGGCATTGAGGCCCCCGCAGAGGCCGCGGTCCGGCGTCACGTGGATCACCTCCACGCGGTTGACCTCCCGCCGCTCCAGCAGCGGATGGACGTCATCGCCCAGGTCATTGATCTGGGCGGCCAGGTGGCCCATGACCTCCATGATGGTGTCTGAATAGGGCCGGCTTGCCAGCAGGCGCTGCTGGGAGCGTCGCAGCTTGGAGGCCGCGATCATCTCCATCGCCCGCGTGACCTTGGCGGTGTTCTGGACGCTGCGTATGCGTCGCCTTATGACTCGTATATTCGGCATTGTCTATCCTGTCCGCGGTCGGAACTTCTCCGAGAATCAGCTGCCTAGTACGGCACCGTCCTCTTGAACTCCTCGATTGCGGATACCAGCGCCTCCGTAATCTCCCCGTCCAGCTCACGCTTGTCCAGGATGGAGTTGAGGAGGTCTGCGTGAGCACCCTGCATGTAGCGATGGAACCCGTCCTCAAAGTCCTTGACCTTCTCGATTGCCACGTCGTCCATGTAGCCGTTGATCACGGCGTACATGATGGACACCTGGTTCTCGAGCGACATTGGCTGGTACTGAAGCTGCTTCAGCACCTCCGTGATGCGCTGGCCGCGCTCCAGCTGCGACCGCGTCGCCGCGTCCAGGTCGGACGTGCCGAACTGGGCAAACGTCACAAGCTCGCGGAACTGTGCGAGGTCCAGGCGCAGCCGGCCTGCCACCTGCCGCATCGCCCTGGTCTGCGCAGAGCCACCCACGCGCGACACCGAAAGACCCACGTTTACAGCGGGGCGAATGCCGGCGTTGAACAGGTCCGCCTCCAGGTAGATCTGGCCGTCCGTGATGGAGATGACGTTGGTGGGGATGTAGCCGGACACGTCTCCCGCCTGCGTCTCGATGATCGGAAGCGCAGTCAGCGAGCCTCCGCCGAACTCATCATCCATCCTGGCCGCCCTTTCCAGCAGGCGGCTGTGCAGGTAGAACACGTCGCCGGGGTAGGCCTCGCGGCCTGGCGGTCGCCTGAGCAACAGGGACAGCTGCCGGTAGGCCCATGCGTGCTTGGACAGGTCGTCGTAGATGATGAGGGCGTCCTTGCCCTGCTCCATGAACTCCTCGCCCATGGCACAGCCGGCGTAGGGCGCAATGTACTGGAGGGCGGCAGGGTCGGCCGAGTTGGCCGCGACCACGATCGTGTGGTCCATTGCGCCGTTCTCCTCCAGCGTGGCAACCGTCTGAGCAACCTTGCTGGCCTTCTGACCAACTGCAACGTAGATGCAGATGAGGTTGCCGCCCTTCTGGTTCACGATGGTGTCCAGGGCGATTGCGGACTTGCCCGTGGAGCGGTCACCGATGATGAGCTCGCGCTGGCCGCGCCCGATGGGAATCATGGCGTCGACCGCCTTGATGCCCGTCTGGACAGGCACGTTCACCGACCTGCGCGCCACCACGTTGGGGGCCACTCGCTCGACCGGCCGGTTCTTGTCGGAGCGAATCGCGCCCCGGCCGTCCAGCGGCCGCCCTAGTGCGTCCACGACGCGACCCAGCAGGCCGTCGCCCACGGGCACCTCAACGATGCGGCCCGTGGAGCGGACCTCGTCGCCCTCCTTGATCTGCGCGTCGTCCCCAAGGATAACGCAGCCAACGCTGTCCTCCTCAAGGTTGAGCGCGATGCCCATGATGCCGCCCGGAAACTCCACCAGCTCCGTGTAGCGGGCGCCGCTCAGACCCTGGACTCGTGCGATGCCGTCACCCACCTCCACCACCGTCCCAACGTCCACCATCGTGACCTCGCCCCCGAAGTCCTGGATCTGGCGTCGAATTACCGACGTTATGTCCTGTCCTCGTACTGCCATGTTTCTACCTCTAGCGAGAGATTGGGAGCCGCGCCTAGTAGCCCGACTCGGCGAGCGACCTCCTCATGTCCTGTAGCCTGGTCCTTACACTGCCATCGATGAGCCTGTCGCCCACCCTGGCCACGAGTCCTCCGAGGATGGCCGGGTCCACCGCCGTCGTCAGCTCCACCTCCTTGCCCACCAGCTCCCCTAGGTAGCCGGCCAGCCGATCGATCTGCGCAGCCTCCAGAGGAACAGCGCTTCTGACGACCGCTCGCTCTCGGCCCTCCTGCTCGTCCACGAGCTTGCCATACTCCTCACGCACGGACGGCAAAGAGCCCGTCATGTCCCGAGTGATGAGCACGCCCATGAGGTTCTGCACCATCGGGTCTATCCCAGGCAGCCCCTCGCGTATCACGCTCATCTTCTGGTCAAGGCGAATCTTCGGCATCTCCAGGAACGCAGCGAACTCCCGCTCCTGCATGGCCTCGTCCACGGTCTGCAGGTCGGCATGCCAACTCTCCACGCTGCCCCGTTCGAGGGCCAGCTGATAGAGAGCCAGAGCGTATCGCTTTGCGGAGGGCCGTCTGGGCATTGCGCTCCCTACCTCCCGTCCACGGTTGGGCTCTCCTCGAGCACCTTCTCTATGATGTCGCGGTGGGCGCTCTCATCCAGGGAGCGTTCGATTACACGCTCCGCGGCGAGAATGGCCAGGTCGGCGAAATGGCGCCTCACCTGCTCCACCGCCTCGTCGCGCTCGCGCTGGATGTCGTCACGGGCGCGGGAGACGAATGCCTCAGCCTCCTGCCGTGCCCGCTCGCGCTCCTCCTCCCGATACCGGTCCGCCATCTCGCGGGCCTGGTTCAGCAGGGCCTGACCCTCCCGGCGGCCCTCCTCCAGCCGGCGCTCCATGTCCTCCTGCTGGGCGGCCGCCTCCTGCCTCACCCGCTCCACCATCTCCGTGCTCTCGCGGATTCGCTCGGACCGCTGGTCCAGCATCGCGATGATGCGCTTGTAGCCCACGAAGTAGAGGATGGTGAGCAACACGGTGAAGTTCACCAGATAAGCCAACAGACTGGGTATGTGGAAACCCAGCTTTGCCAGAGCCTCCATGCCTTCCTCCCGATGGAAAGTGCGCTTCGCAGCGCCGGTGTGACGCTACGCCACGAAGATGAGCACGATGGCTACGACCAGCGCGTAGATGGCGATGGCTTCGGCGAAAGCAATTGCCAGGATCATGTTGGTCAGGATGGCGCCCCTGGCCTCAGGGTTGCGACCGATGGCATTCATCGCAGCCGCACCCAGCACGCCGATGCCCACGCCGGGGCCAACAGCTCCAAGACCGATTGCCAGCGCAGCCGCCAGCAGCTTCATCGTTTCGGCTTCAATCATCTCTACTCCTCCGGTGTTGGATGTTTCAGCTTCCGGGTCCGGGCCTTCATCGGCCCGGCGCTACTCCATCTTCGAGTACAGGGCCATCACGCCGGCCAGAATGGCGGCCAGTAGGCCAACTCCCGTTACCAGGAACGCCAGCATTACAATCTCCATGCCCTTGACCTCCCGCTTCTAATGCTCTTCCTCAGAGTGAGGCGTCACCGCCAGCACAACGAATACCAGCGTGAGACCGGCGAATATCAGCGCCTGTATGATGCCTACCAGAAGCTCAAGTCCGTAGAATACCACCACTGCCACGAACGGCACCAGGTAGGTTATCACAAGCAGCAGAATCTCGCCCGCCGTCATGTTCCCGAACAACCTGAAGGTGAAGCTCACGATGCGAACGAACTCGCTCAGAAGCTCCAGCACTCCCACGAAGATGTCGATTGGCACCTGCAGGAAGTTGCCCTTTTTCAGGTTCTCCAGCCTCACGAACTTGCCGAAGTAGCCGATGCCCAGCATCTTGATGCCCCAGTACTCCACGAACACGAAGGAGGCGATTGCCAGGGCCAGCGGCATGTTGAGGTCCGTGCCAGCAGGACGCAGCAGGTGCGTGTGAATGGCGTCCGTGGTGAAGAACGACGTGGCGTCGTAGCCGAGCGTTGGGTAGAACGGCAGCAGGCCCACCCACGCGTTGAGCAGCACGAAGAAGAAGATGGTGCCAATCAGCGGGAAGAAGCGGCGCCCGTTGTCCGCGCCGGCAACGCTCTGAACGAAGCCGTACAGCGCCTCCACAGCAAACTCCACGAAGTTCTGCAGGCCCCGCGGGACAGTCTCCATGCGGCGAGTCCCGAAGTAGAACAGCGCGATCAGCAGCAGCGATACGAACCAAGAGGAGAGGAGGGTGTTGGTGATGACGAACCCGTCCTTCTCGGTGATGTCGTACTTGGCCTTGTCCCCCGCCTTGCACTCGCCGTTGGTTGGGCTGTAGTACTCGTGGGTGGACTTGTCCTCGCACTTGTCGATGGACAGCTTCTGAGGCGGAATGTGAGGCGAGGGCTGCTCGACGAATACCGGATCGGCGTCCTCGCCGCCGAAAACGGCCGAACCGATGGCGCCGGTCACGAGACCGGCGAGCAAAAGAGCCAACAGAACCAGGGCGCCCAGCACAACGATCTGTCTGGCTGAACCCGACATAGTGCGGCTATCGCTCCTCGCTGTCCGTCTGTTCGCCGTAGCTACTCTTCACTATTGGCAACACCATCTTGTAGGTACCGTAGAAGGCCACGCCACCACCCAGGACAACCCCGGTCAGCGTGAACGCCGGGAGTGTTTCCAGCCTACCGTCAAGCCACAGCCCGCCGAGCGTGCCTCCGACTATGCAGAGTGCTACGTACCACCCCACACCAACCAACTGCAGGACCGTGGCAAGCGTTCGTCTGTCCATACCAGGCGCTCGAAGCCTTGTGCATACTATCACAGACTACTGCTTAGGTCAACGCATTGTACACGCTGGGGGCTGCAATAAATGAAGATGCAGTGAAGGCAGTCAATCAGCCAAATGTGTCCTCTGGTATCTCGTTGGCAGACCAGAACATGAGGCCGGCTACAGGCATCATGAAGAGACCAATCGAGGCGATCCCGATTAGGCAAATGCCTAAGACTATCCAGGCCACAACCCACGCCGTGGTGCGGCAACAGAGCCTCGATGCACAGAACAGCGTCAAACCGCTCATGAGTACGGGAGTGGAAATCGCGATCAGGGCAATCGTGTTGTCAGGTTCCCCGGCTACTACAGCGACCTCGTAGACGAAGAAGGCAGCGACCACCCACGCCAGGGCGTGCGCTGCCGCTGCGGTGCCAAGCGGCGGCGTGACCAAGTTTCGCATCAGCTAGTGCTCAGAATCGTTAAGCCGTTCAGCACACTCTAGGCCGTCTGCCTACATCGCCCGCGGCCTACGTCTCCCTGAAGCCGCTCTGCCTGCCCAGCCGAAAGGCGCGCGGGATCACTCTCACCAGCCGCAGCCACATCGGCGCGTCCAGATACCACTCGATCATTCGCCGGATGCGCTGGTCCGCATTCTCCCGAAACACCTGGCCGTGGGCAAGGCATGCGATGTCGAACTCCATCGCGGCGATCCTTCGCAGGGACTTCTCGTACTGCTTCATGCTGGTCTTGGGGAACGGCATGGAGGCGCCCACGTATTCGCCCAGATTGACCACGTTGTCCCCCACGAATATGGCTCGCTGCGACTCCAGGTAGAAGCAGATACTGCCTGGGGTGTGCCCCGGCGTGTGTATCACGCGCAGCCCGCCGAGGATGGGCAGGACATCGCCCTCCTCCAGGAAGCCGTCCGCCTCGACCCGGCGCAGGAAAGGAACCGGCAAGCGCGTGCCGCCGAAGACGTTCAGGTAGGAGACCACGTGTCGCCCTTGCTTGTCGACGCTGGTGTCGTCCGGATGGGCCATAACCTGCATCCCGGGCACCATGTCCTTGAGCTCCGGCACACTGCCCGTGTGGTCAGGGTGGGAGTGGGTTAGCAGGATTGTCTTCAGCTCGTTGAGACTTCGCCCGATCCCCGCAATGTACTCCGCGATCCTCCTGCCGTTGCCAGGATAGCCGGAGTCGACGAGGGTCAGGTCCTCACCCACCAGGAGGTAGATGTTCTGCCCCTTGGCCCCGTTGATGAGGTGAACTCCGTCCGTAATCTCCACGCGACCCTCCACCCGTACGCGACAGCAGCCTCACTCCTCCAGCACGATGTCCCCGCTCTGGCCGCCGCTCTTCCTCGCGAGCCGCACGCCCTCGATGCGCATACCCCTGTCAACGGCCTTGCACATGTCGTAGACGGTGAGGGCGGCGACGCTGACGGCTGTCAGCGCCTCCATCTCCACGCCGGTCTTTCCGGTGGTCCTGGCCGTCGCGGTTATGACCACGCGGGTATCGATCTCGTCGAGGTCGAGCTCGACGCGCACCTGGTCAAGCGGCAGTGGATGGCAGAGCGGGATGAGTTCGGAGGTGCGCTTGGCGGCCATGACCCCGGCAATGCGCGCCACGCTTAACACGTCGCCCTTCTCCACGCCGCCGGTCTGGATGAGCGCCATCGTCTCCGGCTGCATCGACACGTAGCCGCGTGCGACGGCCTCCCGCACCGTCTCAGGCTTCCAGCCCACGTCGACCATGCTGGCACGGCCCTGCTCGTCCAGGTGAGTGAGGCGAGGCTCGCCGGTGTCCTCGACCGGCTCTGCCCTGCCGCTGGCCAACTGGTCGGCGCGCTCGTTCTGGGGATGGCCAGCGTGGCCGCGCACCCACTGCCAGGCGACGCTGCGATTCGCCACCAGCGCATCCAGGCGGTCCCAGAGGTCGGTGTTGACGTTGCGCTTCCAGTCGCGCGTCATGGTGTTCACGAGGTAGCGGCTGTCGCTGTGGATGGTGACGCTTGAGCCCTCGGGGGTGGCCTCCAGGCCCTTGATGGCGGCCGTAATCTCCATCCTGTTGTTGGTGGTCCTGGCCTCGCGGCCTGCCAGCTCTCTCTTCTGGCCATCCTGCTCGATGACCGCGGCCCAGCCGCCGGGGCCGGGGTTGTCCTGGCTGCCGCCGTCCGTGTAGATGTTAATCATGCCGTTGCTTCCTCTGCGTTCTCGTCAGCTGAGGTCAGAAACTCTATCCTGCTTATTTCATCCCCATGCAAGAGGATTCCGCTAGTTCGCTCCACGTCCAGCCACGCTTCATCCTCTCCAGACCAAAGCCTTGCGTGGGTCAGGTACAGTTCCGGCCCAGGCTGTGTCCTGTCAGCGGAATAGTATTCCGGCCAGCCGCTGAGCGTATCTCCGCTCTTCAAGTATACGCGCACATATTCCGCGTCCTGCAACAGACTCCCCCAGATCTCACCGCGTTTCTCAAGATCGATCCCCAGTCTGAGCAACGAACCGCGGATTATTCCAGCTCTTTCTGCAATTCCAACCACCACACCAAGGAGAAACGCAGCGACATACAAGAGAATCCAAACGGGAATGGGAACTTGACTGGGATCCTTGAGCACCTCGGACAAGCCGGGCCAAGGTGCTCCACTGTCAGAAGGCCCTGATAGGCGCACGTATAGGGGATATGTGATTCCGACCAGTATGAAACTGACCAGCAGGCTCCAAGCCGTGCCGTGAAACGCGGATAGCCTCCTGAACGTGCCTACCAGAAAGGCAACGTTTATGGTGACGAATCCCGGAAGCAGGAGAAATAGCACTGAAGGCAGGCCTGCAATGTCCATCTGCTAGCCTCTTAGCGTCGGGCTCGGGATCTCCTGGGTTCCCCGGGCGGTGGCGGCGGAGGTGGAGCCGGCGTGGCCGGTGGAGGCTTGTACTCGAAGTTCCGCTTGAAGGGGAGTATTTTCTTCTTGGCCTTCTTTTCCGCCATGACATCTCCCATCTCAAATCCAGTATCCGCGAAGCCCTCTATGGCTCTGCACCTGCTTGATGCCCTCCGCTTGCCCTACCCGCCAATCTGGTACATCTCCACCTTGCGCCGCGGCGGCCTGGTCAATGACGCCCGAATCTCGGAGTAGCGGTCCACGCGCCGGCCCCACACGTCCGTCACCAGTGCCGCCAGCTCCTCGTCGCTTGCGCCCGACCGCATCGGCCCGCGCAGGTCGCGTCCGTCGCTCGCGAACAGGCACGTGAACAGCTTGCCGTCCGTGGACAGCCGCGCCCGCGTGCAGTCGCTGCAGAACGCCTCCGTCACCGACGAGATGAACCCGATCTCGCCGCTGCCGTCAAGGTACCGGTACCGGTCAGCCACCTCGCCGCGGTAGTTCTTGTCCACCGGCTCTACCGGCATCTCCGCGTTTATCCGCTCCAGAAGCTCCGCCGAGGGCACCACCTGGTCCAGCTTCCAGTCGTTGAGGTTGCCGACGTCCATGAACTCGATGAAGCGCACGATGACGCCCGTGCCCTTGAAGTACCGCAGCAGGTCCATGATGGTGTGGTCGTTGACGCCGCGCTGCACCACCGTGTTCACCTTGATCGGAGCCAGCCCGACCTCCCGCGCCTTGTCGATGGCGTCCAGCACGGTCTTGACGCTGAAACCACGGCCGTTCATCACCCCGAACACCTCGTCATCCAGGCTGTCCAGGCTCACGGTGATGCGCTGCAGGCCGGCGTCGCGCAGGCCCTGCGCCTGCTGCGACAGCAGGTAGCCGTTCGTGGTGAGCGTCAGGTCCTGGATACCGCCGATGGCCGAAAGCATGGACACCAGCTTATCGAGGCCCGAACGCACCAGCGGCTCGCCGCCTGTCAGTCGAATCTTCTCGGCGCCAAGACCCACGAAGATGCGGACAAGCCGCGCGATCTCCTCGAAGGTGAGCAGGTCAGCCCTGGGAAGGAACTGATACCGCTCGCCGTAGATTTCGGCGGGCATGCAGTACGGGCAGCGGAAGTTGCACCTGTCCGTGACGGAGACGCGCAGGTCTCTCAGGAGCCTTCCGAATACGTCACGAATGACGGTCGACTCCTGAGCGCTCGACCCGTTCTGTCCGTCGTGTGCGGCGCCCTCGCGCCACGCTTCGTTATTGCTGCTCACGCGTTCACCCCTGCCTCGCATCGCCCGCGGCTCGGCCGTAGAGCTCAAGGGCATCCGGACTGCCCAGGAACTGCGCCGCCTTCCGGGTCGCCTGTCCACGGTGGCTCATCATGTTCTTCTGCTCCAGCTCCAGCTCCGCCATGTGCTTGTCCAGAGACGGAATGTAGAAAATCGGATCGTAGCCAAAGCCCTTGTCCCCCCGCGGCTCGAAGGCCACAACACCCTCGCACGCCCCCTCGAACAGCCTCACCTCGCCGCCGGGATACGCCAGTGCCACGACCGAGCGGAACCGCGCGCTCCGCTCCTTCCATTCTACACCATCGAGCTTCCCCAGCAGATAGCGAACGCGATCTTCGTCCGAGGCCTCCGGCCCCGCGTAGCGCGCTGATCGCACACCCGGCTCTCCGCCGAGCGCGTCTACCTCCAAGCCGGAATCGTCCGCAATCGAAAGCAGGCCGCTCGCATCCGCGAAGGCCCTGGCCTTGAGGACGGCGTTCTCCTCGAATGTATCGCCGGTCTCCTCCACGTCGAGTACGATGCCCGCATCGCTCGGCGTTGCCACGGCGAATGGCGTACCCGCCAGCAGGACGAGCAACTCCCGCACCTTGCCGGCGTTGTTGGTGGCCAGAAGAATCCTGGGGCCGTTCATGTTGGAGGGCAACCGCGCGCCGCTATACGCCTGAGAGCTCCTTCTCAGGCACATACGCGCCCTGCCGCGCCGCGCTGGAGAGCATGGCGCGGCGGTGGAACGCCTGCTGTGCAGCCTCCACGTTGGCAGCCTGACCACTCCAAGCCTTCAGCGGCGCCGCCTGCAGCGCACGGCCGTAGGAGTAGCTCAAGTGCCACGGCGCGCCGACCTCCGCTCCCCGCAGGTTCACGGCGTTCAGGTTTTCGATTGCCTCGTCGTCCCCCTGGCCGCCGGACAGGAAGACAACACCCGGCATCGCGGCCGGAATCACACGCATGAAGCAGTCCACGGTCTGCCGGCCCACCTCCTCCGCGCATGCCCGGTCCGCGGCCTTGTTGCCCGAAAGCACCATGTTCGGCTTCAACAGCATCCCTTCGAGCGCCACGCCCTGCCTCGCGAGCTGTGCGAACACTTCGCGGAGCGTCGCCTCGGTCGCCTCGTAGCAGCAGTCGATGCTGTGCTCGCCGTCCATGAGCACTTCCGGCTCCACGATGGGCACAAGCCCAGCTTCCTGGCACAGCGCGGCGTAGCGGGCCAGCGCGTGGGCGTTGACGTCGATGCAGCAGGACGTTGGGATGCCATCGCCGATGGTGATGACAGCGCGCCACTTGGCGAAGCGGGCTCCCAGCCCAGCGTACTCGTTGAGGCGGTCGCGCAGGCCGTCCAGCCCCTCGGTCATTAGCTCGCCAGGATGGCCCGGTATGGCCTGCGTGCCCTTGTCGACCTTGATGCCGGGAACCATGCCACGGTCGGTGAGGACTTTCGAGAGGGGCGTCCCGTCCGCTCCGTTCTGGCGCAGCGTCTCGTCGAACAGGATCACGCCGCTGATGTAGTCTGACACACCCGGCGCTCGGAACAGCATCTCGCGGTAGTCCCGGCGGTTCTCTTCCGTGGACTCCACGTTGATGGAGTCGAACCGGCGCTTGATGGTGCCGCTGCTCTCGTCGGCGGCCAGGATGCCCTTGCCAGGCGCGAGCAACTCCTCAACGGTCCCGGTGAGTTTCTGAATGTCCATGACCATCTCCTTGCTGCACGCAGGCCGGCGCACTGCAAGTGTGACGCCTGCCTCGGCGGGTGGTGTTGCAGTCCCCGATTGCCTTTCGCCAGGCTCCGGCTACTGCGATGTAGTGGACGTGCTGACCGCGGCCGCCTCGTGGCCGTTGCGCACGCTGAACTGGCTGAGCAGCCCCTCCACGGTGTCCCGGAACCCGCTGTACTCCAACTCGTTGTAGGGCAGCATTGCGGCGCCTGACCAGCCCTGGTCGCGCATCGCCAGTGCCTTCTCCTGGGCCCTGATGCGCACGTAGTCCCACGCCGGATTGTCGAAGATGTCCACGACCTCGTTCGAGAAGCATCCGTCCGCGTCCAGCGAGAAGCCCACGCACGAGACGAGCGGCAAGCAGTAGATGCCGGTGACCGCAGTGTTGATCGGCACGGGCATGAGCGGCATGACGTGCGAGCCGCGGGCGTCGCCGCCGATGTAGTGGGCCTTGGTGAACGGCGAGACCAGCTCCTCCGGCGCGGGGAATATGCGCTGGTTACGCACCAGTGCGACCGGGTCGTCCTTACCGGTGTACGTGCCGGCGATGCTGTGGAGACGCTGCGCGGAGACGGCAGCAGCCTGCTCGCCGTACCTGCGGGAGTAGATGGAGTCGATGCCGAATCGCTCGTTGTCGCGCAGCAGCATGGCGATCTTGTAGACGTCCTCAGGCGCGTTCAACTCGATGATGCTGTCGCCCTCGGTGTGGTCCATGTCGATGATGTTGAAGCGGAAGCCCTGGATCATTTGGGGAAGCATGAGTCCGCCGCAATACATGGGGTCTGCGAAGCCCAGGAACAGAGGCAGGTTGTACGCCCCGGGACCGCACTTGTCCGCCGCGAACACCATGAAGGACTCCGCCGGACGGACGGGGTTTGTCTTGACCGGGTCGTGATCGAACTCCAGCTCCGCCACGGCGGGCCCTGCGCCGCGGATGTTGCCGGACGGAGCGTCGACCAGCAGGTCCTGGCCTGCGCCGTAGAGTCCGTCCTTCTGCGCGATGGCGGTGGCGCCCAGGAAGGTCTGCCAGGCGAACTGGTGGATGTCGTCGTTGTCTGCGCCGCGGGTGTGCGACACGATCATGGCGATGTCGTCGCCGGTGTGCGACACGTACCCGTCGATCAGCAGCTTCTTGTCGATGGCATCAGCCACTGCCCTTCGAGTGGCCTCCATCATCCCCTCGGACGGTTTGGTATGACCTCCAATGGAACCTACGTCGGCCTTCAGGATGGACAGGGTAATGCGCATGATTCCCTCCGTAAGCAGCTAGGACTTGCGCCCAGTATACCAATCGCCCTTCTACAGGGTCAAGGACGCTTGCGTGAGGAGGGATGGTGTGCGAGCGCCCCATCGTAGCAAGCCACCCATGCCCGCTCATGGTGAGCCCCGTCGAACCATATGAGCGGGCGACGACGGTGGTAGAATGGGGGAGCTCATTGTTGCCGGTCAGGGGCATAGGTCGGCGGCGGCTCAATCTCATGGAAGATTGAGTACCTGGACAGAACCGCTTCCTCACCCCCCACTCGCCCCCAGACTACGACCGAGTAGACTCCCGGGCCGTGCTTCTGCAAGACCTCACTGATGTCAGCCTCCACCGCGAATTCGCCTCCTCCGACTGCGAACCAGCTGGCTGTAATCCAAGGGACGGTGATTGCCCGCTCCCTCATGGCTCTGCTCTCCGAATAGGCTTCGCGCCACAAGGCGTGTGCCTCGTCGGCTGAGTTGGCCGGAGGCAGGGCTGGCGACAAAGAAGCCGGGTTCGGGCACGGCTGATATGAGGATTCAAACTGGTCCGTAGTCCAGTAAGACCCGCCGGTCAGCGGCTCTCTCAGGCCCGCCACCAGAAGGCCGTTGTCATAGCAATATGTTCTGGAGACTTGGCCTCGGGTGAGAGGTAAAGGCGGGGCATCATAGAAGACCTGCACACCGAAATCTCGGCGGATTCCCGTCTGGGCCCCATTCTTCACACTTCCGTCGAAACTTAAGACGCCCTCCCGGATGACCGGCATCTGGCTGTACACAACATAATCGCCCTCGAAGTGCTGGGCCATCGTAGTGTTGTAGCGGTCCCAGGCGATCCCGATGTTCACCTTCAAGTGAGTGGGATTAAGAATGTTTCGCCGATGGCCAGCGCTGAGCATCCACCCGGACATAGCCTCCCGAATCTCAGCCCGTATACTGTCCAAGGCACGATAGCCGTCCCTCGCAGTGATGCAGTAGTCCAAACCATGCGAGTTTTCTCCGTTGGATTGGTAGCCTCCGGCCAGACTATAGCGCATATAGGGTTTCAGCCCGTCGAGTCCCCAGTGACTGGCGAAGCAGTTCGAAAGTGCCGACTCCGTATGGAGCTGCGCGGCAACGTTATCCCCGAGCGCAACCGCTCCCACACCCGCGTCTGCCCTTTCTTTGTTGATTAGCTCCAGCATGTACTGCTTCTCCGACAGGTGGCGTCTCGCCGGAGGAACATAGGGTGTGGGCTCTGGACTGGATGTTGGAAGCAAACGCTGCGAACTGCCCTGAGGCTGCGTCTCCTCCAACATTGGCCACACCCACCACAGACCGACGGCGATTCCTGCCATCGCCAATGCAATCAAGAGTAACCTGAGGTAGGACGAACGCCCTCTGCGTCTTGGCCTCGGCCTAGCACGAAATCGAGCGCGGCGCTCCAACCACGGGATGCTCTGGGCAAAAACATAGTCTTTGACCCTAGCCTTCTCAAACCATGCCTCTCGCACTCTAGGCGTGTCGAAGGTACGCCGGCATCTCCTGCAACGCCAAAGGCGACCAATTTCAGGTCTGCGTCGGATCCTAATGTGCCAGTGATCGCAGTGAGGGCAGAATCCGATGCGGCCAATATCATGAGTGCCCTGCATTGGCTGCCCAACTCCAGACAAATGGAAACCCTCGCTACGGGATGCTCCTCTCTACTAGTGCAAACTCCACAGCATAGCTACAAGGAGCCGCGGAGAACATCGCGACGCTGTAGACTCTGCCCTAGGCGGGAGCAATTCGAGTGTATGGGCGCCGGTGGGCAGTGTCAATGCGCCGCTGAGAAGTCAACGCGAAAGACCACTTGCAGACAAACTTGGAGAAGGAACCTATACTTCAAAGCGCGCAGGCATGCGCTCCATGAGCAGTTGCGGAATGCAATTCGGAAGCTGGCTCATTTGGAGGGAGGTTAGTCCAATAATGACATACGCAGTCATCATCGAGAAGGGGCCCAACAGCTACGGCGCGCAGGTACCCGACCTGCCAGGATGTGTTGCGGTGGCGGAGACCAGGGACGAGGTGTGCAACCTCATCCAGGAAGCCATCGCGATGTACGTCGAGGAGTTGAAGGAAGAGGGCCTGCCCGTTCCGCAACCTCCTGTCCGAGAGGCCGGTTGTGGAGGCGAACGGTGATTTGCTACACTGGTAGCATCAAGGCTGTGAGGACATTGCTGTGACAACGGATATGCAGCAGTACGTGAGTCGCGCAGAGCTCTTTCTGAGCCAGGCGTGGGACGAACTGAACAAGCAAGACCTTTGCCAGGCCAGCGAGAAGGGTTGGGGAGCGGCCGCCCAGATGGTGAAGGCTGTGGCGACTACACGGGGATGGAGACATGACTCACACCGGCAGCTGCTGCTGAGTGTGAAGATGCTGGCGCGGGAGAGCGGAAACCTGGATCTCTGGGCGCCTTTCGGTGGCGCTCAGATGCTCCACGCCAACTTCTACGACGACTTCATGGACGCGGAGGACGTACTGGCGCACCTGGAGCATGCGTCGAGCTTTGTCGAGAAGCTGAAGGGTCTCGTGGAGCCGTCCACCTAGCTTAAGGATTGCCCCACACACACCAGTCCCACGCATTGACAACGCCCGCGCGAGTAGTACAATCATTGCGCCACCGACCGATGAGCGGCGGTGAGCCAAGCGGAAGCGCACGGCAGGGAGCCGCGGGGATCGCTAGACCACGACGGCAAGTGAATAGACAAGACAAGTCTCCGGCAATTGCCTTCCCCTCATCCTTCCCCATCCAACGGGTGAAGCGAGCGCGCCCATTTCTCCATCGCGGTAGCCTCTTCGCGAGGTGCGCCCGTGCATAACGCCATCACGGACGTGCCCGGCATTCTCGTGGGCCACTCCACCAACCTTGAGGCCGCGACCGGCTGCACCGTCGTGCTGTGCCCGCAGGGAGCCGTGGGCGGCGTGGACGTGCGCGGCTCCGCGCCCGGCACCCGCGAGACCGACCTACTGCGACCCGGCAACCTCGTGCAGCAGGTGCACGCCATCCTGCTCAGCGGCGGTAGCGCCTACGGCCTCGACGCCGCCTCGGGCGTCATGCGATACCTGGAGGAGCGCGACATCGGCTATCGCATTGGCGCGGGCGTGGTGCCCATCGTGCCCGCCGCCATCATCTTCGACCTGGGCCTCGTCACCCACAGCGTTCGCCCTGGCCCCGACGACGGCTACGCCGCCTGCGTCAACGCCACCGATGCGCCGCCTGATGACGGCAGCGTCGGCGCGGGCACTGGCGCGACCGTCGGCAAGACGATGGGCCGCGAGCGCGCCACCAAGGGAGGCGTGGGCACGGCAAGCGTTGACCTGGACGGGCTGGTGGTCGGCGCGCTGGCCGTGGTCAATTCGGTCGGCGACGTGGTGGACCCGGAGACGGGTCAGGTCCTCGCAGGTCCAAGAGACGACGAGGGCCGCCGCTTCATCCGAAGCGTCGACGTTCTGGCGGGCGCCGTGGAAGCTCCTGTGCTCGCATCGCCAACCAACACCACACTGGCAGTCGTCGCCACCAACGCGACGCTCAACAAGGAGCAGGCCAACAAGCTGGCGCAGGTCGGCCACGACGGCCTCGCCCTAGCGATTCGGCCGTGCCACACGATGGCGGACGGCGACGTGGTGTTCGCGCTGGCAACAGGCGAAAGCGACGAGCCGGTGAACATGAACAGGCTGTGCTCCGCCGCTACGAATGTAGTGGCGCGGGCCATTGTGAGCGCAATCGAGAATGCGACAGGCGTCGGCGGCGTGCCGTCGGCGCGGGAGGCGTTCGCGTAATGGGCATGGACATGCTTGGCCCTCGAATGCTCGCCTGGGGTATGACGGCCGCCGGTTTGGGCATTGGGCTGATGGTGGCGGCATTCGTCGGGGAGTACACGCCAAACCTCTTGGTATGGGGCGCAGCCCTGCTGGCTGGCGGCGCAGTCCTTGCCGTCGCGTCCCGGTTCCTGAGGAGCAAGCAGGATGAATAGCAGCGAGCTAAGAGTCGGCTTCATAGGCGCGGGCCGCGCGGCCGGGGCACTCGCCGCGGGCCTGCACAACCGCGGCTATCGAGTGGCGGCGGTCGCGAGCCGCACCCACGCCTCGGCGGCCGCGCTGGCCGAGCGCATCGATGGATGCGCCTCCGTGTCGACTGCGCAGCGCGTTGCAGAGGCATGCGACGTCGTGTTCATCACCACGCCGGACAGTGCCATCGAGACCGTCGCCCGCGAGGTGGACTGGCCCCTGGACGTTGGCGTGGCCCACTGCTGCGGCGCAGAATCCGCGGCCATCCTGGACGCCGCACGAGAGCAGGGGGCCGTCACAGGCTCGTTCCACCCCATGCAGACATTCACGCAGGCCACGCTTGGAACGGACGTGTTCGAGGGCGTGACATTCGCGGTGGAGGGCGACCCTCCCCTGCTGGACGTGCTGGTCGGCATGGCGCACGCGCTTGGGGGGCAGCCCGTGGAGGTGAGCCCGGAGCACAGGGCGCTCTACCACCTGTCCGGCTTCCTGGCATGCGGCCTGATGACGGGCCAGATCGGCCTGGCCGCTGACCTGTGGCGAGTCATGGGGTTCACACGCGAGCAGGGACTGGAGGCCCTCGTGCCAATCCTGCGGGGCACAATCGACAGCCTGGACGCGCAGGGGTTACCCGGCGCGCTGACAGGCCCGATATCCAGGGGCGATCTAGGCACGGTCCGGAAGCACCTGCAGGCAATCGAAAGCTACGCCCCGTCGCTGCTGCCTCTGTACTGCGAGTCCGCGCTGGGCGCGGTCAAGCTCGCCGTCGAGAAGGGCGGCATCGACGAGGCCAAGGAGTCGGAGCTGTGCGCGCTCCTGGAGGAGTGGCGAGCCGCTTCGCAGCGGGTCCCAAGCATGGCGGTGGAACGCCAATCGTAGGTTGAGTTCGCGCGACCCCACGCGGCGCGCAGGAGGTGCAACGTGCGAGTAACCATCAACGACCTGAAGGACATGAAGGCCAACGGGGAGAAGATCCCCATGATCACGGCCTACGACTACACCTCGGCGCGCATAGTGGACGCCGCCGGCGTACCTATCATCCTGGTCGGCGACACGCTGGGTCAGGTGGTGCTCGGCTACGACTCCACGCTGCCCGTCACCATCGACGAGATGCTGCACCACACCAGGGCGGTTACTCGCGGTGCCTCGCGGGCGCTCATCATCGGCGACATGCCGTTCATGACCTACCAGACCGGCGCGAAGGACGCAATGCGAAACGCCGGCCGCTTCCTGCAGGAGGCCGGAGCGCACGCCGTGAAGCTGGAGGGCGGCGTCCACGTCGCTTCGACGGTGCGCCGCTTGGTCGAGTCCGGCATCCCGGTCATGGGCCACATTGGCCTGACGCCGCAGTCCGTGAACCAGCTCGGCGGCTACAAGGTGCAGGGCAAGTCGCTCAAGTCGGCGGTGCGCCTGATGGAGGACGCGAGGGCGCTGGAGGAAGCAGGCGTCTTCTCGCTGGTGCTGGAGTGCGTGCCCGCCTCCCTCGCGACGCTTATCACGAACCGGCTCGCCATACCCACCATCGGCATCGGCGCGGGCGCAGGCTGCGACGGCCAGGTGCAGGTCTTCCACGACATGCTCGGGCTGTTCTCCGACTTCGTTCCCAGGCACGCCAAGCGCTTCGCCAACCTCGGTGACGCCATCGCCGAAGCGGTCGCGGCCTACATGGCCGAGGTCAAGGACGGCAGCTTCCCGACGCCCAAGCACAGCTACCACATCAAGGACGAGGTGCTGGCCGAGCTGGAGGCGCAGGTCCGCTAGCCGATGAGGCTTATCCACAGCGTTGCGGAAATGGCGTCGGCCCGCTTGGATGTCGAGCGACCGCTGGGGTTGGTGCCCACGATGGGCGCGCTCCACGACGGTCACCTCTCGCTGGTGCGCCGCGCCAGGAGCGAGAACGCATCGCTGGTGGTCACCATCTTCGTAAACCCGACACAGTTCGGCCCCAGCGAGGACCTTGCAGCCTACCCCCGCAACCCTGAGCGGGATCTGTCGCTGCTGGAGAGCGAGGGTACCGACGTGGTGTTCATGCCACCACCGGATGAGGTGTACCCTGCCGACTTCGATACCTGGATCAGCGTGGAGCGCACCTCCGCGCCGCTGGAGGGCGAAGCCAGGCCGGGCCACTTCCGCGGCGTGGCCACCGTGGTGTGCAAGCTCTTCAACATTGTGAGGCCGGACAGGGCATACTTCGGACAGAAGGACGCCCAGCAGCTGCAGGTCATCCGCAGGATGAACGCCGACCTGAACATCGGCGTGGAGCTTACGGCGATGCCCACCATCCGGGAGTCCGACGGCCTGGCGATGAGCAGTCGCAACGCCTACCTCAGCCCTGAGCAGCGCCGCGCCGCGCCAGTGCTCTACGCCGCGCTGCAGGCCGCGCAGGAGATCTACGACGGCGGTGCGCGGCAGGCCGACGCCCTCCGCGAGGCTATGCAGCGAGTCCTCGCCGCGGAGACGCTCGCCCGGCCGGACTACGTGAGCATCGCCAACCCGGACACAATGGCTCAGCTTGAGCTGATCGATGGGCCGGCGCTGGCGTCGCTGGCCGTGCGCATCGGCACGACGCGCCTCATCGACAACGTCGTGCTGGGCGCGGACCAGCCGTAGAACGCGGGGCATCCATGCTCGGCCTGGACGGCGGCCGGAAATCACAATCAGCTTGGCACAACTCGTTATGGTATTATGGTACGCGCGGGGACTTTTACGCTTGACAGTGCACCACGCAAATGGATGACCATGTACCGCTATCGTGTAGAGAGATAGGACAGGGGCATGCCCGCGATTGCCAGGGAGCGCGAGGGGCAGTTCCTGCTCATGTTCCTGTTGCTCATCGCGTTGACGCTGGGAGTGGTGGTCTGGTATGAAATTCGACACGAGACAGCTGACGACGGATGGGACACAGCAATCGCCATTGGCATTGGGATGTCCTACTGCGTTGTCATTTCGACGGCTTTCACGTATGTGATAGTTGAGGGGGTAGCCATGCTGGCGGAGCAGTTCAAGAAGAAGCGGTATGACGCGGGGCGCGCAGAGGAAAGACAGGAGAGAGACGCACTCTGGGAATCGTGGCTGGAACGCCGGGATGCTGCACTCTCCAGAGGCGAGCCTTTCGATGAGCCGCCGCCCTCCAGGAATGGCAACGCCGGTGCCAACAACGCTTAGCAAGAGCTGACCGCCCACCCGCAAATCCACTACCCGCAGGAGCTAACCCTGAGAGTCCTGGCAGTCAACGATGACGGCATCCACTCGCCCGGCCTCTGGGCCGCCGTTGCGGCCCTGCGAGACGTGGCGGACGTGACCGTCGTGGCGCCGGACCGGGAGCAGAGCGGCGTTGGCACTGCGGTCACGCTCGCTCAGCCCCTGCGCGTCACCGAGATTCCGCCGCACGTGGACGGCATCCCCACCTACGCGGTCGAGGGCACGCCGGCGGACAGCGCCATCGTCGCGCTGCAGACCATCATCGAGGAGCCGGTCGACCTGGTCGTCTCAGGCATCAACAAGGGCGCCAACATGGGCAACGACGTCTTCATCTCCGGCACCATGGGCGCCGCCCTGCAGGCCCACTTCCGGGGCATTCCCGCCATCGCCATATCAGTCGCCGCGCTCAGGGACGTCGAGTTCGATGCGGCGGCGCGGGTGGCTCGTCTTCTAGCGCAGAACGTCGCCGAAGGCAAGCTCGCGGCGCCCCTGCTCCTGAACGTCAACCTGCCCAACGTGACTGCAGAGCGAATCAGGGGCGTGTCACTGACACGGCTTGGGCGGCGCACCTACATGGACGTGGTCAACGAGGGCGACGACGGCCGGCGAAGGTACTACTGGATCGCGCGGGACAGGCCGGGCTGGATGCTGGAGCGAGGCCTCGACGTGTGGGCGGTGCGCCGCCGCCGCATCTCGATCACGCCGCTGCAAACGGACCTGACGGCAGACTCGCCGACGCGCGCCGTTCGGGACGCCACGCGTCAGGTGCGCGGCGCGTTCCGGCGGTAGCCAACGTGCCGCTCCCAGGTCGGAGCGACTACCCCCCCCCCCGAGATCCTTCGATGGCCTGAGCAGACGGTGTGTCGACGGTGACACTGCCCTCCTCAACAAATCCTCAATTGTTTGCGTTGTTTACTATTCCACACGGCAGACTATCCCTAACAGATTACCGATCCTTCGGCAGTCTTTGTGCATATATATTCAATATATGTGACACATATTGACAATCTGTTGTGCGCATGTTATGGTGCGCACATGCTGAAAACGAACAGGTGAAAGGCTGAAATGGCACGCGATAAGAGAGAAGCGTTCGAGAGGCTGGCTACCCAAAGGACTAGGGCTGTGCTAGAGAAGTTGAGAGTGTTGGGCAACTGCGCAAACCCTCAACTCTATGAGTATACGGAGGATGATGTGAAGACGATTCTCCGAGCAATTCGAAGCGAGCTGAGAAACGTCGAGGCGGCATTCAGCCAAAAAACAAGGCAGGAATTCAAGCTAAAGAAGATCCCGAGGAGGATGATGTGACAACACAGATCAATGAGACCATAAGCCGGCAGGCAATGTTGGCCTTTGCCAACACGTATTCGAACATGACCGACGCCCTAATGGAGATCGTCGATAATCCCTTTGACTACCGTCATGGCCATAAGATCAGTGTAGACGTGTCAGTTGTCAAGAAAGGCAAGGTTGGTTGGCACATCTCAGTGCTGGACGCTGGCGGTCAGGGGATGGACGATTTGGGCTTGCGTCAGTGGATTCAGTGGGGTACCGGACCTGAGCACGCCTCAACTGACATTGGGCAATACCACGTTGGAGGAAAACTGGCATCGATCTACCTTGGGCGTTCTCTAGAGATTATTTGTAGGAAATCCGGGACTTCCAAAGTATATCGATTCCATGACCCGGACTGGGGTTCCCGTAAGGAGCCTAGCGGCTTCGATATCGCAGAGCTTGACATGGCAACGGTCGCATGGAAACACGTTCGCCTCTCCCAGCTTCCTAAGGACAGCGGGTTTACGCTCGTGAGAATCGAGAATCTGGAAAATCACCGATACGAGAGAGCATTGCTCCTTGAACGCCTTGCCAGCACTTACAGAGAGTTGCTTAGATCAGGCAAGTGCGTCATGACTCTGGACGGTGAGAGCGTTCAGCCTCTCGAAATCCCGGAAGCTCCAACGCACGCTGATAAGGCCGTTGATATACCCAGAAAGAGGCTGGCACCAGATGTTTTTGTCAAAGGCCGTATTTGGGTAATTGACCGGGAAAGAATTCCACACGGACGTGGAGTCTCCATCAAGGCGGGCATTCGCACCCTTTTCAATGGCCGACTCATAACCCAGGGCGAGGAATTTGGCCACAATCTTGCGGGTAAGGGGTCGTTGCAGCGGCTCATGGGAGAAATAACAATCTACGGAATAAAGCCAACTTCAGACAAGAGCAAATGGTTGACTAGCGACCCCAACTGGACTGTGCTAAACGATTACATCCACGAGAAGATGAGGCCACTCGTTGCATACCTAAATCGCTTGAGCGAGTCTACGCCGGTTCCACGAGCGCTGAGGAAACGTGCGGAAGCGGTGCGCCGGGACCTTGAGATCGCGTTCAAGCGGCTGGAGAGAGCTGCAGGAAGCCCAATAGGGCTACTCGGGGAAACCTATAACCCTGGCGGCAGAAAGCCAGCTGAGCCATCAAATAACCCTCGGATCGCCGTCCAGAACAACAACGGGAACTCACAGAGCAAAACCTCGAAGAACCGAACGCCCCCTCCCAATGATGCAGTTGGCACTCTTCTCAGAAGAACTGGAGGCAATATTCCGAAGATTGACTACGAACGTCTGGGCCAAGGCAAAAGAAGTCAATGGGGGAAGCCGGGTGAGACCATCGTAGTAAATGTGGACTACCCTCTGTACGAACAGGAAAGCGACCAATACCTCGTGGAAACCATTTGCCTGCACCTGCTGAATGAGGACGAGTCCTTCAAGAACGCTCCTATATCTACGACACTAGAACAGATAGATCGAATAGTGTGGGCTTGGGCTGACGTTGTTGAAGAGGGCCATCGGCCAGACTAACCTCCGCTCTTCAGCTTTCCTACCCCGTACGCTGCGGCTGGTAGCGCTCGACGTGTATTCGGTCTTCACGCTTGCGCGCCTGCGCCAGGTCGTAGGCGGACTGCCGCCGCAGCCAGAATTCCGCGTTGGACCATCCGGCCTTCTCAAGGCGAATGGCCATGTCGGGCGAGATCGCCGCGTGGCCGTTCAACACCCGCGAAAGGGTGTGACGTGCAACGCCCAGGACCTCCGCCGCCTCTGTAACACTCAGGCCAAGGGGATCCAGGCAGTTCTCCCTGATGCTGCGGCCGGGGTGAGGTGGATTCATCATCGTCATGGCCTTCCCTCCTCTCACTAGTGATAGTCGACCAGATCGACGTCGTACACATCGCCGTCTTCAAACCGGAATGTGAGCCGCCAGTTTCCAGAAATCGAAATGCTCCACAATCCTCTGAGATCACCCCTGAGGGGATGCAGCCTGTAGCCGGGTAGATCTATGTCGCTCGGCTTACTCGCGGCATCAAGGTCCGCCAAAGCGAGAGCGATCCGATCCAGCAGGTCTGCACCTATCCCACTGGAGTCGCCTCGCTCATACAGCCGCCTGAGTCCTCGATGGCGAAACGACCGAATCATAGTGGGATTATACCGCGTACCGGTACAGCTATCAATCGCATCCCTGCCGTCTTCAGCCCTTCGAGATTGCTTAGCGAAGTGAAAGAGCTCTTGTATTGCAGCCAAAGCTGACTGGGTAGTATATTCTCAGCATACTGAATGCGGTGGGGACGCCCAACGAGATCAGACCAGGACGAACCGATGCCGGCGAAGTGAATTGATGAACCAACGAAGCACAGACTCTGCCAGGGAACTGCTTGAAGGGGTGATGAGGCCGGTTGGCGAGGCGCGTTCTCTTCCCTTCGACGCCTACCACGACGAGACTTTCTTTGCGCTGGAGATGGAACGGGTTTATCGCTCTGACTGGGTGGCAGTATGTGCCGAGGCGTCGCTGGCCGAACCTGGCGACTACCTCGCCATCGACATCGGCGGCGAGCCCGTTGCGCTAGTCCGAGGTGGGGACGGTCAGCTTCGCGCGCTGTCAAACGTCTGCCGCCATCGCGGCACACTCCTTCTGGAAACAGGAGCCGATCGTCTTGAAGGGGGCCGCATCGTCTGCCCGTATCACGCCTGGAGCTACAGTGACACGGGCACCTTCCGAGGCGCGCCCTACTCGCGAGGTGTCACCATTGATTCGGGACTGCACAGCCTGCCCGCATTCCGGGTGGAGATCTGGATGGGAGTCGTCTTCGTTTGCATCTCGGATGAGACACCGCCGCTGCATGTACGACTGGCTGAGATGGCGCCGCATCTCGCAGAGTTCGGTATGGAGTCGTTCACGGCCGCGGGGCCGTTGACAGCTCCGGAGGTGTGGGCAGCCAACTGGAAGCTGATTATCGAGAACGCGATGGAGAGCTACCACCTGTTTCAAGTGCATGCAAACACTCTGGAAAAGGTAACGCCTACACGCGGGGCCTACTACATCGAAGGCTCGGCGGCCTGGACGCTCACGGGCGGTGCGGTTGTTCAAGCCGAAGGCTCAGGTCTTGTCGGGAAACTGCTGGCGGGTCTGCTGGGGAGCAACTCAGGAGGCGACCACTACACGCTGGTTTCCATCCCACCCTCGTTCGTCGGTGTCGTCACGCAGGACTCGTGGGACTGGCTTATCGCACTTCCACTCACCCCTACCACGACGCGAGTGCTCCAGGGATCGCTTGCGAAATCGCGGCCAGACATGCTTACGCAGGCAGTCTCCGGCGGATTCGCCACCGCTTTCCTCGAAGAGGACCGGGACATATGCGAGCGGGCCCAAAGAGGGATGGCAGCGCGCCACTCGAGAGGTGGGCAGTTGCTTCCAATCGAGCGGGTGGTGGTCGATTTCCACCACTACCTCGGCTGGCAGTTGTTGGGAGAAGAGCCGCCCTCGCGACACGTAGAGCGTGAGCCATGAGCTTTGATCGGCGCCGCGAACGTCGTACAAGCGGTAGGGTACGCTGGTTCACGCTAGTCGCCATAGCAATCGTCTTGACGGCTCTGGTCTTCGAACTCCAGTGGGTCTGGGGTCTCCTGTTTCTCTTCTGGGCAGCGCCCAGCCTCTTTACGGGACAGACATTCCTGGTTGAGCCTGTTCATCGTACCGAGAACCCGTGGCTTTTCTGGATAATCGTAACGCTGTGGCTAAGTCTGAGCCTCGCGCTTATTGGCATGGATATCTCGCGGCTCTTCACATGACACAGCTACTCTAGTATTTGCCTCATGGGCTTCGGGGAGTCCGCGCGACCGTCACCGCTGATTGCAGCGAATTCGGCCGCCCACCAGTTAGTAAACTCTTGGCGGCATCCGCGGCAACCCTAAGATACCCCAAGACTTGCCCCTCCCGCCTCATTCCCCTAATATATGGGCGCTTCACCCCAATCTGAACTCTCCCGGAGGCACCATGCCCGTAATCCGTATCGGCCACACCCCCGACGCCGACGACGCGTTTATGTACTACGCCATAGCCCACGGCAAGGTGCCCGTCGGCGACTACCGGGTCGAGCACGTGCTGGAGGACATCCAGACGCTCAACGGCCGCGCCCTAACCGGCGAGCTGGAGGGCACGGCCATCTCCGCGGGCGCGTACCCGCAGGTGGCGGACAAGTACCGCATCATGCGCGTGGGGTCGTCCATAGGGCGCAACTACGGCCCGATGGTGGTCGCCACGAAGGAGCGCGCCGATCTTCAGCTCGAGGGCGCACGAATCGCCATCCCCGGCGAGTACACTACGGCCTACCTGCTGCTGCGTCTCTACGCGCATGGCTTCGAGGCGCTGCCCATGCCCTTCGACGCAATCGTGGGCGCAGTGCAGTCGGGCGAGGTGGACGGCGGCCTGCTCATCCACGAGGGCCAGGTGACCTACGAGAGCCTGGGGCTTGCCAAGATCCTTGACCTCGGGGAGGCCTGGGGGAGTGACACCGGTCTGCCCATACCGCTTGGGCTGGACATGGTGCGCCGCGACCTAGGCGAGGACGTGGCCGTCATCATGGTCGACTCGCTGCGTGACAGCATCCAGTACGCCTTCGATCACGAGGACGATGCGCTGGACTACGCGATGCAGTTCAGCCGCGGCACGGAGCGCGAGACGGTTCGCCGCTTCATCCGCATGTACGTGAACGACGACACGCTGGACATGGGCGACGAGGGCGAGCGAGCGCTGGAGACCCTGTTCACCAAGGCGCTGGACAGGGGCATCATCGACTCGATGCCGCCCATTGACTTGATCTAGCCGCCGCCAGGAACGGCCCCCTCCCACAGCCGCTCCGCCGCGGCCATGTTTTCGGCGATGGCGCCTCGCAGCTCCTCCGCCGACTCGAACCGGAGACGCCGCACCAGGTAGGCGAACTCGCGGGAGTCCACGGCAGGTACCGTCAGGTCCTTGGCGTGGCCTCGCACCACCCGCAGCGCATCGATGAGGCGACGCAGGAATCCATAGGTCGCCTCCATCTCGCCCGCCTGCTCGCGCGTGACGTAGCCGCCGTCCGCCAGCCGGGCAATTGCGTCCAGCGTGTTCGCCACGCGGAGGCTCTCGTCCTCGCGGCCCTCAGCCACCTGCCACGCCTGCACAAAGTACTCCACGTCCGTCAGGCCGCCGCGGCTGTACTTGGCATTCAGCGCGCCCCGCTGCACAAGCTCGTCCGCCTGGCGGCCGCGCAGATGCCGGACGTTCTCCACGTCGAGCGGAGTGCCGGAGTAGACGAAGCCGTCGCGGGCCTGCGTGACGCGCTCGCTCAGCGCGGCGTCGCCTGCGACGGGGCGCAACCTCACCAGCGCCATGCGCTCGAACTGGCGCGCCGGGCCGCCCTCCGAGTAGTAGTCGCGGAAGCCATCGAGTGAGCAGGTCAGCGCGCCGGCGTTGCCGTGGGGGCGCAGGCGCATGTCCACCTCGAAGATGCCCTCCCGCTTGGTCTTCAGCGCGCCCAGGAACGACCGCACAAACTCGGCGAAGAACCGGGAGTTCGGCACCGAGTCCGGGCCGGACGTGCTGCCCTCGCCCTCGTACACGAAGATCAGCTCCACGTCCGAGCCGTAGCCCATCTCGCGCCCGCCGAACTTGCCCAGCGCGCAGATGCACCAGGAGCACGTCCGACCGTCTGCCAACTGCGGCTCGCCGTACTGCTCCACTCGCAGCCGGTACGCGATGGACGCGGCCGCGCGTACGGCCACCTCGCCCAGCGCGGTCAGCTCCATAGCGAACTCCCGGAAGTCGATGCGGCCCGTGATGTGCCTCAGGTCTATGCGGAACATCTCGCGGTCCTTGAAGCTGTTTAGCACTTCCACCTGCTCCGCGTGGTCGTCAAGCTGCTCCAGCCGGCCGTTCAGCTCTTGCTCCAGCAGATGCACGGGCCTGTGCTCGTCCAGCGACGGCAGGTCAACCACCACGGGGAACAGCTCCTCGTACTGCATCCGCAGGAAGTCCTCCCACAGGAACTCGCTGACGCCCATCAGCTGAGCCAGCGTGCCCATGACGGTAGCCGACTCCAGGTCCTGCAGGCCGCTGCTCCAGTCCGGGCGTGAGAGCATCTGCAGCGTCAGTGCGTTGAACTGCCTCAGCGCCATCGCCGGGTTGGGCGAGCGCGGCAGCAGGTGGGTGAACTGCTTTATGAGAGTGGCGGCCACGCGCACCTCGCGCAACTGCTCCTCGCCGGCGATCTTTCCGCCGTCGCTCCCCGTCACCATGAACACGTCGCGCGTCTCCCCGTCCACGGTGCGAATCTCCGCCCGCTCCACGTTGACGTTCAGCACCGCCAGTGCGTTGGCGAACGTGTAGAGGAACCCCACCGTGTCCGTCGAGCGAATGGACACCTGGGTGTAGTGTGGCGAGGCGTCGTTGCTGACCTCGACGTTCACGGGATACACGCGCTCGCCGTGGCTGCCGAGCGTCGACATAGCCTCGCTCACGCGGTCGATAAGCCGTTCCCGAGCCGCGTCGCGCCTGCCCGCCACCAGCAGCGCCACGAACTCCTGCAGGTCCACGCGGAACCGCTCCCACACGTCATCGCTCGTCGGGGAGAGGGCACGCACGCGGAACACGTCCAGGAGCCTGCGCGACACCGGCACTGGCCGCTCGGCGGCGGCTCTAAAGGGCCGGCGTCCTGAGGGTCTGAACGCGCGAGTTGAGCGGACAGGCCTCGGCGCAGGAACGCGCAGCGTGAACACGTCCGCGCTCTCGATGTCCATCCCGTATGCCGGGAACAGCCCTGCAATGGTGGCCAGCGCGCCTACCCAGTCGGAGGTGCACACCGTGACCGTCCAGCAATCGTCACCTGCGGCCTCAGCGTGAACGGCCACGTCCTCGGGCCGCAGCACTGAAGCCAGCAGTTGATCGTGAAGCGCCCGCTCGTCGGCGCTATACGCCTCGTACGCGACACCCAACTGTTCCGCAGGCGAGGCGACGTTGGCGGCCTTGGTGGTGTTCGTCATCAAGTGCCTCCGCCCTGTGCGGAATGCCGTCCCCGCTCCGAGACGACATCTCCTTCAATTCCATGATAGCATACGGGGCGATTCCACAGTCCGGACGCGCGGATTGCGTCCACAACGGTGAAGGCAACATGAGCGACCTCCATGAGCTGCTGGCTGCATTCGACTGCGGCGAGCTGCTCCGCCCCTCATACCTCGAGCCCAACATCGTGGACCTTGCCCGAGCACTGGCAACCCTTGCCGACGCCCAAGGAGTCCCCCCAAGCCACGGCTTGGGGTTCATCGAGGGCATCATCGGTCCCACAGACCACCTCGTGTTCGTGCTAGCAGACGGGCTGGGATCGGAGCAGGTCGCGGAACTGCCGGAGGACGCCTTCCTGCGACGGCACGTTCGCGCAGACCTGCAGACTGTGTTTCCGTCGTCGACTGCGCCTGCCGTCACGTCATTCGTCACGGGCGAGTGGCCCACGCAACACGGCGTAACCGGCTGGTGGACCCACATTCCGAACATCAACGCAGCGGGGGCAGCGCTGCCGTTCGTGGCCCGGACTGGCAGGCGGTCGCTGACGTCCCTGGGCGTCAAGCCCGAAGACGTCTTCCTGAAGCCACCTCTCCTTCAGTCCATTACGAGAGATTCCATGTGTGTGCTTCCCTACCAGCTTGCCGAAAGCGTCTACACCACATACCTCAGCGGCGGCTGGCCGAAACACAGCTACGGGTCGCTGCGGCAGGCCGCGGATGCGGTCATAGCTAGAGTTGCCGGCGCTCGCGAGCCCACCTACACATTCGTCTACACGCCTCTGGTCGACGGCGCCGGGCACAGATATGGCGCCACTCATCAACAGACTCTGGCGGCCATCTCGGAGGTGAACACCGAGGTGGAGAGGATGGCGGCTGGGCTCCGCGGCGCAGGTCGTATCGTGTTGTGCGCCGACCACGGCCTGCGTGACGCACCCCCCGGCGCCAGGCGGCGAATCGTGCCGTCCAGCAGCGTCACTGCGCCTCTCAAGTTTGCGCCAACGGGCGACGCGCGGATCCTCTACCTTCACCTTGGCGATGGACTCGGAATCGGCGATCTGGAGGGCCTGCGGCACCGGCTCGGCAATCGCTTCATGATGATCACGCTCGATGAGGCGGAGAGCCTGGAGCTTTTCGGGCCGGGCAAGATTGACGACGCCGTCCGGGAGAGAATGGGCGACGTGATAGCCATATCAAGGGGCCGCGACGTGGCGTCCTACGACCCGGACGGCATGATACGCCCCATCCTGGCCGAGGCTGCGCAGCACTCCGGCCTGTCGCATTCCGAGATGATGGTGCCTCTGGTGGTGGCGTGAGGCTGAGGGGAGACTGTGCATCCTGACCGCGTCATTCCGTAAACGGAAACCATTGCATAATTCTGGCATAGTCTACAGGGAAGCGGCCTTCACTTGTCATTCTGAGCGGAGCGTAGCGGAGTCGAAGAATCCAAAGCCTCCGTCTGTCCCCCACATCACCGGGACCGAACCAGTTCCTGCGCTCGCAAGATCAGCGGTGCACCACCGTCCTGGATTCTTCGCTGCGCTCAGAATGACGCGGCTTCCTGTAGTGGACGCGAGTCGCGCTAAGGACTCTCTTCGCATGTATGATCATTCCTGGCCTCGGTAGTGGCTCGCTTCATCCGCTAGTTCTGGGTTCGGCGAAGGCTCTGACCAATCCGAATCTGATGACTGCTGCACGTGTTCAGAGCCTGTATAATGTGACTGCAACCTGCACAGGCCGCCACCAACCATGCTTCTACGTTCGATAGACCTACTGTTCAGCAACCCGGGCGCGTTCCTGGACGTCATCATCGTGTTCTTTGCCGCCGTCGTGCCCGCGCTGCTCATCGCCGTCACCGTCCACGAGTTCAGCCACGCCCTCGTAGCCACGTACCAGGGAGACTACACCGCAAAGATGCTGGGCCGCCTCTCGCTGAACCCACGGCGCCACCTGGACCCGATGGGCTCCATCATGATACTGCTCGTGGGCTTTGGCTGGGGCAAGCCAGTGCCCGTGAACCCCTACTATCTGCGAAGCGGGCCGAGGGCCGGCATGTCCGCCGTGTCCGTGGCAGGGCCGTTGTCCAATCTGATCACCGCCTTCCTGTGCGCCGTGCCGATACGCGCCGGGCTGGTGCCTTGGCACTCGCCGTTCGCGTTCACGGGGCTTGAAGGCCCGCTCAGCGGCCTCTTCGCCGACCTGCTGGGCTTCGTGATCTTCTACAACATCATCCTGGCGATATTCAACCTGATTCCGCTGGCCCCACTCGACGGCTCCAAGGTCGCGATCGGCCTGCTGCCGCCCGGCCCGGCCGCCGCCCTGGCCCGCCGCGAGGCCATCGGCCCCGTGATCCTGCTCGGCGTCATCATGCTGGACTGGGCCACCAACCTGAATTTGCTCTGGGGGGTTCTGCGCCCCATTGTGAATGTGGTAGGCTTAGTTATCGTGGGTCAGGACATCTAGCGTCGTCGGCTGCCGGACTGGAAGGGTCGGCCGGCGCAAGGAGGCAGGGAATGGACAGAATCACCATAGTCGGCATGGGACTCATAGGCACGTCCCTGGGGCTGGCCCTCAAGAAGGCGAATCTGGGCGTGGAGATCGTGGGCACGGACCGGGACAGGGCCGTGTCCGGCACCGCCAAAAGGATGGGTGCCTGCGACTCGACGCAGAACAACCCGCTGGACGCCATCCGCGGAGCTCGCATGGTAATCCTTGCGACGCCGGTTGGAGGCATACGGGAGATGCTCAGGCTGTACGGGCCGGAGCTGGAGCCGGGCGTCATAGTTACCGACACCGGCAGCACCAAGGCGGAGGTGCTCGCGTGGGCGGAGGAGTTCCTGCCGGACACCGTGAGCTTTGTCGGCGGGCACCCAATGGCCGGCAAGGAGCTGTCCGGGCCGGTCGCAGCCGAGGCGGACCTGTTCCAGAACGCCACCTACTGCATCATACCGGGCAAGGGTGCCGACGAAGAGGCGGTCCGCATCGTGACGCACATGGCGGAGTCGGTGGGCGCCAAGCCGTTCTTCATCGACGCCCGCGAGCACGATAGCTACGTGGCCGCCATAAGCCACCTGCCGCTGGTGCTGTCGACCGTACTGGTCAAGCTCAACTCCGACAATCCCGCTTGGCCGGAGATTGCCAAGCTGGCCGCGAACGGCTTTCGGGACGTCAGCCGGCTGGCCTCGGGCAGCCCTGAGATGAGCCGCGACATCTGCCTCACCAACAGCGAGGCACTCAATCGCTGGATCGACGAGTTCATTCGCGAGCTCCAGGAGTTCCGCGACATGGTGCAGGAGGGCGACGAGCGCACGCTCGGCAGGGCCTTCGACGGCGCATGGGAGGCGCGCGACCGCTGGGTGCAGAACAAGATCACCGCCAGGTCCGCCGCCCCCACGGTGGAGCTGCCCACTACAGTCGAGACTATGGGCGGACTCATCATGGGCGACAGGGCCGCCGGGCGCGTGCGCCAGATGCTCGAGTGGCAGAGGGAAGACAACAAGAGAAAGGACTAGACGTGAAATGAACAGGTCTGTTCTTCCCGCCGGTGGGCTGGCCGGCACGCTCTCCCCTCCGGCCGACAAGTCCGTCTCGCACCGCGCCGCCATCCTCAACAGCCTCGCGGCCGGCCGCGTCACCGTGCACAACTACTCGGAGGGCGCCGACTGTCGCTCCACGCTGGAGTGCCTGCAGCGGCTGGGCGTGACCGCGGAGGTGGTGGAGCCGGAGCAGGGGTCGGAGGAAGCGCCCATGCTGGTGCTCACCTCGCCCGGCCTGGAGCACTTCAATGAGCCGGACGACGTGTTGGACGCCCAGAACAGCGGCACCACCATGCGATTCATCATGGGCCTGCTTGGAAGCACGCCGTTCCTGTCCGTAGTGACCGGCGACCGCTCTCTCCGCGCCCGACCAATGGGCCGCGTGGTGCAGCCTCTGCGCCTGATGGGCGCGCAGGTCATGGGCCGCGGAAGCGACTCCCTGGCGCCGCTGGCCATCCGCGGCGGCGACCTCAACGGCATCGAGTACAACATGCCGGTTGCCAGCGCGCAGCTGAAGTCGGCACTGCTTATGGCTGCCCTCTTCGCCAATGGCGAGACCGTGCTGCACCAGCCTGCGCTCTCCCGCGACCACACGGAGCGAATGCTCCGCGCCATGGGCGCCGACGTGGAGGAGGACGGGCTGGCGCTGGTCGTGAAGCCCGGCCCCGAGCTCAAGCCACTGGATGTCACCGTCTCCGGCGACATAAGCTCGGCGGCGTTCTGGCTCGTGGCGGGCGCAGTCCACCCACGCGCGCGGATCCGCCTCGCCAACGTGGGCGTGAACCCGAGCCGCACGGGGGTGCTGGACGTGCTGCGCGACATGGGCGCAAGCGTGACTGAGGAGAATCCCCGCATGGAGGGCGGCGAGCCCGTCGCTGACCTGCTGGTCGAGTCCAGCGAGCTGCGCGGCGTCGAGATCGGCGGCGACATGATCCCAATCGTGCAGGACGAGGTGCCCGTGCTGGCCCTCGCAGCGGCTCTCGCGAACGGCACAACCACCATCCGTGACGCGCAGGAGCTGCGGTACAAGGAGTCTGACCGGCTGCACGCCACCGCCACGGAGCTGAACAAGCTGGGCGCGAAGATCACGGAGCTGCCGGACGGCCTAGTCATCGAAGGAACCGGCGCGCTTGCGGGCGGCGCATGCGACAGCCACAGCGACCACAGGCTGGCCATGACGCTCGGCATCGCCGGGCTGGTGACTCAGCAGCCTGTGAACGTCGCCGACGCAGACGTCGTTGACATCTCCTACCCCGGCTTCTGGGAGGACCTGGACTCATTGAGGATAGAGTGATGGGAGCGGCAAGTGAGACCGCTGGATAGACCCGTATACGACCAGGCAGGCGGAGGCCCTCTGCTGGTCATCCTGTCAGGGCCATCCGGCGTGGGCAAGGACTCCGTGCTCAGGCTGCTCAAGGAGCAGGGCCACAACTGGCACTTCACCGTTACAGCCACCACGCGCGCTCAGCGACCCGGCGAGGTCGACGGCGTGGACTACGTGTTCCTGGACAGGGACACGTTCCACCAGAAGGTTGAGGCCGGCGACTTCCTGGAGTGCGCCCAGGTGTACGGCAACTGGTACGGCGTCCCCCGCGAGCAGGTGGTCGGCGCGCTGGAGGAGGGCCGTGACGTGATCATCAAGGCCGACGTCCAGGGCGCGGCGACCATCAAGAGCAACGTGGAGGATGCCGTGTTCATCTTCCTCATGCCGCCATCGCCGGAGGAGCTGGAGCGCCGCCTGCGCGAGCGCAAGACGGAGACCACGCCGGACCTAGAGCTGCGCATCCGCACCGCAATCGACGAGCTGTACCAGCTACCGCTGTTCGACTACGTGGTGGTGAACGACCTGCTGGACTCCGCGGTCGACAGCATCGGCGCCATCCTGACCGCCGAGAAGTGCCGCCTCCCGTCCCGCCGCGTGCAGCTTTAGTGGCGCGGTCCTCTCCGCCACTCTTGCCGAAACTGGAGCTGCGTCCCCCGCTCACGCCCTTCGACAAGCTCAGGGTGAGCGGTGGGAGAGCCCGCTCATGGTGAGCCTGTCGAACCATTTGAGCGGGTGGCGGAGGACATGAGCGGGCGAAACAGGCCATGAGCGGGAAACAGAGTGGCAAACCCTTCCACTTGGAGGTGGGAGAAACTTGGTCAAAATGAGCGGAGGAGAAGCCCTCGCCAGGTCCCTTGTGGGAGAGGGCGTCGAGGTCGTATTCGGGATTCCCGGCATACAGATCTACGGGATCGTCGCTGCCCTGCGTGACGAGCCGGGCATTCGCATGGTCACCACGCGCCACGAACAGGCCACGACGTACATGGCCGACGGCTATGCTCGCGCGTCGGGAAAACCGGGGGTGGCGCTGGTGGTTCCGGGTGTCGGCCTGTACAACGCTGCTTCCGGCCTGACCAACGCATACTCCCGCTCCACGCCCGTCCTCCTCATCGCGGGCCAGGTCCCGCGCGGCGCAATCGGCAAGGGCCTCGGAGCCGTCCACGAAATCGCGGACCAGCCCGGCGCCGTGCGCTCCGTGACCAAGTGGCAGCGACAGGCGTCCAGGCCTCGCGAAGTCCCGGACACTGTGTTCGAAGCCTTCAGGCAGATGCGCAGCGGACGGCCCCGTCCCGTTCTGATCGAGATGCCGCCTGAAGCCGGGGTGGAGAGAGAAGAGGTCAGGCTGCGGAGTCCCGCCCGTATCTCCAGGATCGTGCCCAACCCGGAGGACCTTCGGGAGGCTGCCCAGGTCATCGCCAGGTCTCGCTTGCCCCTCATATACGCGGGAGGCGGAGTGGCGCGATCCGACGGGGAGCAAGCCCTCGTCAGCCTCGCCGAGGCGACGAACATACCTGTGATAACGTCCAGCGGCGGCAAGGGCGTCATGCCGGACAGCCATCCCCTGTGCTACGGCTCCTGCTTCAGTCCCAGGGGCGAAAGGCAGGAGATGAACCAGCTTTACGAGGTCATGCAGTCCGCCGACGTGGTGATTGGAATCGGCGCCCGCTTCTCGCTCGGGAATCCAGCCGGCGAGGCGTCCACGTTGGTGAACATCAACATCGACGACACGGAGCTCAAGCGGCGCCAGGCGAACACCATCCCCCTGCACGGCGACGCCGCAGCGACCATCGAAGCGCTGCTCCCCCACCTCATCGAGGCCGGAGCAGGAGAGCGTCCGTCGCCCGTGGAGGCGGTCGCCGCGGCGCGCAGCCTGATAGCCTACTACGACATTCGACTCAAGGAGCCGCAATACGCCGTCATGGAGGCAATGCGCAGGGGCATCCCGGAAGACGCGTTCATCGTCTGGGACGTTACGCAGTTCGGCTACTACGCCCGCACACACTGGCAGGTGAATCATCCGAAGACGTACATCGACTCCGGCTACTCGTTCAACGTGGGCTACGCCTTCCCGACCGCGCTGGGCGTCAAGGTGGCCAGGCCTGACCGTGCGGTGGTCTGCATGACCGGCGACGGCGGGTTCATGTTCAACTCGTCCGAGCTTTCCACCGCCATGAAGTACGGCATCAACGTTGTGACCGTGGTCTTCAGAAACGACTCCTACGGCAACGTGGCCCGCGACCTGAACGACACGTTTGGCGGCGCATACGGGACCGACCTGCACAACCCGGACTTCGTCAAGTTCGCGGAGTCGTTCGGCGCAGTGGGCATGAGAGCAAGCGACCCGATGGAGCTGGAGCGGCTGATACCCTTGGCGTTGGAGCAGCAGGCTCCGGTGATCATCGACGTCCCCTTCGGAGAGATGCCGATACCACGCGCGCCTCAGTTCGCCCCCGTCTACAACTTCCCTTGGACACAGCCTCAGCAGGGCCTGATCTCCTCCTGAGCCGCTGCCCATGACCATGTCCGCGTGGGGGGGGCGCCCGCTGCCGAGCGACAATGTCATTCTGAGCGCAGCGAAGAATCCAAGACGTTCGGCGTGGTACAACGCTGCCCTGTGGGCGGGTGCTTTGGATTCTTCACTCCGCTCTGC
>DAOUKJ010000082.1:0-31074 GCA_034421435.1 Dehalococcoidia bacterium
TTCTGGAAAGCCTGCAACGAGGGAAAGCTCATGGTGCAGGACTGCGCCGACTGCGATAAGCTGCAGTACCCGCCTGCCAAGGACTGCGCCGAGTGCGGCTCCGAGGCCCTGAGCTGGCGAGAGGTCAGCGGGCGCGGCACCATCAACGGCTACATCGTGATCCACGACTCGCGCCTCCGCGTGTGGGTGCCCTATCAGCCATACAACGTGGCTGTCGTAGAACTGGAGGAGGACCCCAGCGTCAACTTCTTCTCCAACCTGCCGGGCACAGCGGCCGACCAGGTACCCGTGGGGTCGAGTGTTGAGGTGGAGTTCATAAGCGTCAGCGATAGCCAGAAGATCCCCGAGTGGCGGGTAGTAGACGGCTGAGTCGCAGTCCCGGAAGCGGATACGACCACAAAGGAGGATTGAACCATGGTGACAACTCAGACACCACCGGCCTCGATGTACCGGTCCAGGGAGGGACTCGGCGTTTGGGAGCACAAGGGCAAGGTGGCCGCCGTAGGCATCGGCCACTCCCCTACCGCTCGGCGATGGGACGGGCTCGTTGACAGCAGCATAGGCACGTGGACACTGATGGCGGTGCGAAACGCGATGGAGGACGCAGGCGTCACGCCCGACCAGGTCGACGGCATGGTTGTGGTGCCCGCTGCTACCACCGGCGACCGCTGGTATCCGACGCATCCCGTGCCGGAGGACTTCGCAAGCACCTACGAGCTGACCGACAACCTCAACGACGGCCTCAGCTCCATGAGCGCTGAGTGGATTCTCAAGAACATGCCGGAGCTGACCAACGTGCAGTTCACCATGCACGCCCCAACCTGCATGTCCGACGCCGTTGTGGTTGCGGCGCAGGCCGTCGGCGATGGCCTCACCAACACCTGCCTTGTCATAAAGGCATGGAACAACCTCGCAGGTCGGTACGGCCACGAGGCCGGCAACAACGCCTTGGACACCGCGCCCGGCGGCTCGCAATGGACGAACCCGTGGGGGTTCGGCGCAGCGGCCAGCACGTTCGCATACCTCTTCGACCAGTACTGCCGCAAGTACGGCAAGAACCACGACATGATGGCACCCTTCGTGGTGAACGAAAAGCGCAACGGCCTCATGTTCCCGGAGGGTTTCTGGGCGCAGCACCGGCCCGAGCCGCTTTCGATCGAAGACTACCTGTCGGCTCGCTGGGTCGCCAAGCCCGCCAACCTCTTCGACTGCGACCTGCCGATCCAGGTGGTCTGCGCATACCTGTTCACCACCGCTGAGCGCGCTAAGGACATGAAGCAGAAGCCGGTCTACATCCTCAACCACGCCTCCGACCGGACTCGCGTGAAGAGCAGCATTCAGACGCTCGATGAGTGCGAGGCCGCCACGGACAGCGTGGGCCGCAAGCTCTACGAAGGCGCGGGCATCGGCCCCAGCGACCTCTCATTCGAGAACATGTACGACGGCTACACGCTGTTCCACCAGTTCCACATCGAGGGGCTGCGGTTTGCCGGAATCCAGCGCGGCGAGGCCCTGGACCTGTACGCTACGGACATCACCATCGAGGGGCCCAACCCGGTCTCGCCCAGCGGCGGCAATGCCGGCAGCGGTCGCACGCGCACGTGGATGCACACCGACAGCATCCAGCAGCTTCAGGGGCGAGCGGGCGCGAGGCAGATACGGCGCCCGGCGGAGATAGGCGTGTCCGGCGGCCCAACGACCACCGGCGGCAACTTCACCGTGTGGAGCTCCACACCGGGGTAGGTGAGAGCGCGGCCTACATCCTCAACCGACATTCCGGCGGGAGCCGGAAGCCAGGGCGATACTAGTAGACCCCCTGCTTTCGCGGGGGGTCTACACGCGATGCTTTCCATGCCCCAATCCCCATTCTTGCGCAGGCAGGAATCCAGGGGCGGGGCGGAACGGCGTTTCTTGCAATAGGCTCCCGCTCTGAGGCAAAGAGCCGAGGCTACCCCCTAGACAGCAGCCGGGTTTGCTTCCGCGGAATCCGTTTCCGTGCGGCTCAAGTTGGACTTCAGCTCTGCTGCGGCAGCGGAAGCCTGCTGGGCCATGACTTGTCCAATCTGCGTCACGCTTACACGATTCGTTGCCTTGTTGACTAGGACGCCCGTTGCGAGACCCGCCAGCAATGGAACGCCCACTGGTCCGCCGGCAGCCGCAACTAGTGAAACTGCGGCCAAAGTCGCTCCCGTACCCATCGCGCCTCTGAACTGACCATCAACGAGTTCTGCATATTCCCCTGTTTGTTGAGCTTTGTGGAAGGCTTTTGCAAGGGAGACTACGGCTACAATCAGTAGCAATGGATTGGCGCTGATCACGCCACTCAGTCCCAGGCTGCCGACGATCCTCGAAAACCGCTCCGTGTCGGCGCGATTCCAGTTGAGCGCCAAGGCCACTACGCCGATTGTTCCTGCCAGCAGCTCCGCAGCATCATACGAGTTCAGGTCGTAGAACCAGCTCTTGGGAATGTGGAAGGTCGAATCCAGCCAACCCGAGACTTGGTCATAAGTGGCATTGTCCCAGTTTGCGAATGGCAGTCCCTTGGCTGTGGTACCATCCCTGAGGAGGCCCTGAAGGTAGCCCCACGCCTCCTGCAAGATATTGTCATCCTCCGAAGCTCCCCTTACCGCTTCCCAAGCTCCTCCTAAGGTGTGCCCGCCGTCGAACAGCCGGTGGTTGCCGCCTCCAATGTGATCGGCGATGTACCTGGCATCCATTGCCTTGTCGTAAATGGTTGAACTGCCTTCCACGAGATTCTGGATGACGCCGTTCAGGTCCTGTGCCAAATGGCTGGCAAGCACGCCTTGACTAGTCTCCAGCACCGCGCCGGCAAGTGAAACTGTAGCATCCGATACCCGTTTCGAGCTTGAGCGGACCAGCCTTCCAGCCTCAACTGACTTGTCTGCCGCGATTCTGGACCCGTCCTGCGCCACTCTAGCAACCACAGGCGCCGACTCTGAGACTTTCTGTTTTGTGTCAGCAGCAGCTTTGCCAGCAGCGGATAGAGTCTTGTCTGCCGCCTTCTTGCCAGCACCTCTAGCCCGTTCTGCACCTGAGCGCATCCTGTCTCTCATATTCCTCACCCACCTGATGATGCCGCCGCTGAAGCACATTGCAGTAGCAGATACAATGGACTTCACCTTCACGGAAAAGAGAAAGTTCAGCATGAACCGAGACATCCCTAACCTTCCCTACAGCCGCTTGGAGTCGTACGGCGCGGATAGGGTCTTATCGGCCGCCTTCTTGCCCGCGTTTCTAGCCCGATCTGCGCCTGAGCGCATCCTGTCTTTCATGTCACTCATTTGGCCTAACCTGCCGCCATTGAAGCACATCGCGGTAGCAGATACAATAGACCACACCTTCACTGAGCACAGGAAGTTCAGCATGAACCAAAGCGCCGCTAACCCTCCCCACAGCCGTCTGGAGACGGACGGCGAGGACTCTGAGCTTACTGAGGACCCGGATGATGGCTTGGAGCTAAGGGGAGAATTCGCCGCCGAGTTGCAGGCTTCCCTGGAAGGCGATTCCGCAACCCGTCCCGCCGAGGAGGTGGCTCGCAGGCTGGGGCTGTCCTGGTGACTTGTCGGACGGTGCCCAGCAGCCCCAGGATCCGCCATGACGCCCAACACCCATAACCCACCCCCACCCTCCAGCCGCCGCACCTCCGATGCGGACTCCCTCTGGCAGCTCGTGGCCGCGCGGGGTATGGATCGCCGCCGGTTCCTCGCCCTGATGGTGGCGGGCGGCTCCGCAGCCGTGCTTGCCGCGTGCGGGTTTGAGTTGTCGGTCGAAACGTCCACCCCGCCCGCAACAGCCACCGGCTCGAATCCATTCGCGCCCTACTTCAAGGACCCCGCGCCTTTCATCGAGCGCGACGGCAAGGGGCTGGAGACTCGCCTGGAGAACTTGCAGAGCCTCATCACGCCCAATCGCCACTTCTTCGTGCGCAACAACTCCGTCAGCATCGGGTTGGACGCCGCGGACTGGCGGCTCTCCGTCGATGGCGACGCCGTGTCGGAGCCAATGGAGCTGACCTACGAGGATGTCCGCAGTCTGCCCAGCCGCACGCTCATCTCCTACCTGGAGTGCGCCGGCAATCACCGCGCCATGTTCAACATCCTGAACGACCAGGAGGCGTCCGGCACGCAGTGGACGAGGGGCGCCATCTCCAACGGCGAGTGGCTGGGAGTGACGCTGCGGGACGTGCTGACGCTCGCAGGCATAGACAACAACGCCGCCAGCGTGCTGCTCGTGGGCCTCGACACCGAGTCGCCGGAGGAGGGCTTTCGCTACGTTCTGCCAGTCGAAAAGGCGATGCACCCGGACACGCTGCTCGCCTACGCCCTCAACGGCGAGACCCTGCCCAAGGACCACGGCTTCCCGCTGAGGGCGGTCGTCCCCGGCTGGATCGGCAGCTCCCACATCAAGTGGCTGGGCCGCATCGAGGTCTCGAAAGAGCATCTCTGGACGCGCAACAACACCACGTCCTATACGCTCATCGGCGACGCCTATCCGCCGGAGGGTGAGTCGATGGGCAAGCCGGTCACGGAGCAGGTCATCAAGAACGCGCTGGCCCTGCCCTGGCCCGCGGAGCTTGCCGCCGGCCAGCACCGCATCCACGGCTACGCCCACTCGCCGGCGGGTGCGATAGCAAGCGTGGAGTGGAGCGCCAACGCAGGTCAGACGTGGCTAGCCGCGGAGCTATCGGGCGGCCAGCCGGACTACTCGTGGGCACGTTTCGAGTTCGTGTGGGACGCAGCGCCGGGGGAACACACGATTACCACGCGGGCCACGGACTCGGCAGGCAACACGCAGCCCGATCACGTCCCATTCAACGAGAAGGGCTATCTGTTCAACCAGCCCCTGCCCCACCCCGTGCGTGTGATGTAGGCGGGCGCAACACCGTAGGGGCGATCCTCGTGGTCGCCCTCGGCCTGGCGAAGGGCTAACCCTACGCGGCTTCCTTCCAGAGACTGCGGCCGGTGACCGCAAAGACGATGGGCAGCATCGTGTCCACAAATGCCCAGATGACCCAGGCAGAGGCGTTGTTGTCCAGGCTATCCCACCCCTGGGCCAGAAGTGAGAACCAGCTGTGCAGGAACAGGATCGTGACGCCAACCGTGAGGTAGTATGCGGCATTGACTTCCAGGTAGCGGCGGGTGACGCCACCGCCCGGGTCGCCGTCGCATTCGCTTCGCTTGCGGGCGAAGTTGTACGGCAGCGCAATGGCAAGCCCGATGAACATCAGGACGTCCAGCACGTACCAGACGTCCCTCACCTCAATCGAGTCAAGGAGAAACGTGTTGACGACGAAGAACACCGCGACCGCAATTGCCACGCCAATCAGGTATACTGCTGCCGGTCTCTTCAGTCCTGCCATGGGTCTCTCCTCCTTCGTACGGCTCTCAGCTCTCAGAGGCCTGCCTCATTCTTTGGCTGAGCCGCTTCCCGTTCCAGCGTTTCCTTTATCCAGCTGTTGATGCTGACGCCGCCATCCGCTGCAAGCGCGGCAACCCGGGAGTGCAGCTCAGGTCCGAGTCGCACGTTCAGCTTGCCGGAGAAGGGTGGCTGAGGCAGAATGCCTCTCTCCTCGCAAACAGCCAAGTACTCGTCAACAGACCTGTGAAACTCCTTCTTGAGTGTATCCACGTCAGCGGCCTCGCAATTCGCGACAGGAAGACCTCCGCTACTTACCACGCTTCCGTGCAAGAGTCCAACCGAGTCGTCGTACTCGACCTTGGCGATATATCCCTTGTACTGCATCACGGCGTAACTCCCATTAGCGCAAGAAACCTCATGATATCTCTTGCCGTTGCTCTTGATGTTTCCGGGCGTGGATGCGGCCGATGAACCACGTACACACTGCCGCCGCCCACCAGGGCCACACGAGAGCCGCCCCTCTCCTCAATCTGTACACCTACCGCCTTCAGCAGAGCCTCAATCTCTGACCACCTGATGTCGGACGGTGTTGGCCTTGTGAAGATTCGCTCAAGTGTCCGACGATGCCTTGCCCTCAATTCCATATAGTACTACTCGGTAGTACCATTCATCAAGCCTTTGAGCCGCCCGGTAAGGCGCGGGACTATCACGTGGTCATTCCTGGAAAAGCCTCATGCTCCAACGTACGATACCGTCGATGGGTTGCCCTGCGCTCATGGGTAGCCGCCTGCTCCCACGCTTGTATATTGGGTACGAACCGGCCGCCCTGCCGAGGCTTTACCACTGCACGAACATTGGCATCACCACGTGCACGTAGTCCTCATTGAGCTTCTGCTCCTCAACCTCCCGACCTCGCCACTTCTTCTCACCTAGAACCGGCTTCACCACGCCGGGGCTGGACGGCGTCGTCGTCTCCAGCGCAATGCTCTCCCCGTCCAGGTTGGACAGCACCTCCGTCAGGTAGCGGCTGCTGAAGGCGATCTTCGCCTCCGCTCCCTCGACGTTTGCGTCTATCTCGCTCGTGTTGTCGCCCGTCTCCTCCGCGCTCGACGTCACCACCATCTTCCCCCTCATCCCGTCAGACCCCGGCACCATCTGCAGCCGGATGATGCCACCGCCGTCCCTGGCGAAGATCGCGGCCGCACGCGCAGCGCGCGAGAACTCGACCAGACTCATGACCGCCGTGGTGTTGGCGCTCTGCGGTATAAGCTGGGCGTAGTTGGGGAACGAGCCCTGCACCAGCTGCGACACGATTTCGATGTTCTTGATGTGGACAAGCAGCTGGCTCTTGGAGGGCGTGATGACGACCTCCACCGGCTCGTCCTGGTCGGCCAGCAACCGCTGGATCTCCTGCAGCGTCCGCGCCGGCACAATCGCCTCCGTATCCTCGGGCGCGGGCTCCAGCAGCGCCCCCTTGAACACGGCAAGCCTGAATCCGTCCGCGCCTGCTAGCGTGAACTGCTGCCCGGAGATCTCGACCTTCACGCCCGTGAGCACGGGCCTGGCCTCCTCCGTCGCGGCCGCAAAGGCCACCCGGCCGATGGCCGTCCGCAGCACGTGAGGATCCACGCGGGCGGTCATGCCCTCCTCCACCGTAGGAATCGGAGGGAACTCCTCCGCCGCCGTACCGTTGATGTTCGCCTGGGAGCGGCCGGACTTGAAGCGGACACCCAGCGGCCTGGTGGTCAACTCCATTTCGACGCGATCCGCCGGAAGCGCGTTTACGAAGTCCGTGAGAAGCCTTGCGGGTATGGTCACCTCGCCCTCCTCATGCACCTCGCCTCCCACCCACGTTGTGACCGCAAGCTCCAGGTTGGTTGCCGAGAGCTTCAGTCGGCCCTGGTCCGTCTTGATGAGTATGTTCTGAGTGATGGGTAGAGTGGTACGAGACGCAACCGCCCGTCCCACGAGCGCCAGACCCCGGCTGAGGTTTTCTTGAAGGCACGTGAACCGCATTTGCACTTCCTTGGGTTTGGATTGAACGGTAGTATAGGGCGGCCCCGATTCATCGTCAACAGAATCCAGACGCGCTACTGCAACAGCGACTCGATGTCCGCCACAACGCGCTCCGCGTCCCAGGCCTCCGTGTCGTACAGCGCCCGCACGACGCCGGCGCGATCTGCAAGGAGCATACGTGTCGAGTGGAGCACGTTGTACTCGTGGATGTGGATAGTTCCGTCGTCGTGAACGTGCCGGTTGGACTGGTCGACGCGGTTGTAGCCCAGCTTGAATCCGTCCGTGATCACGGCCCGGACATCCTCTGGGCTGCCCGTGAGAAACCGCCACGACTCGTGGTCGGCGCCGTAGCGGTCCGCATACGCCAGCAGAGCCTCCGGCGTATCCTGTTCCGGGTCGACCGTGATCGACAGCAGCACGACCCGGCTGCCCAGCAATCCCTCGCCCGCAAGCAGGGACTGCATCTCCGACAAGCGCGGGGTGAGCACGGGACAGAGCTGTATGCAGTTGGTGAACACGAAGTTCGACAGCATGACCTTGCCATCCAGCGACTCACTCGAGAACTCCCGGCCCAGCTGGTCCGTAAGCGTGAAGGCAGGCACCTCGAAGTACTCAGGCAGCTCGTCCGCCTCCTCAGAGCCGCAGGAAGCCGCCGTCAGGGCGAGCGCCAGCGCTACTGCTACTACCCAATACCGGATTCCACACGCGCCGCACAGCAATCGCTGGCTCATGCTGAGCCCTGCGATGACCACGAACCGTCAGGCTCCCGCGCCGCGGACGGCTCACCCGTCGCGCCCCTGTGCAGCGAACCCGCCAGCAGCATCGCAACCGCCCAGAAGACCATCGCGGCCGCCAGGTGTGAGCCTCGCACGTCCGGCGGCAGCCGCAGCACCACGTTGAGGATACCGAGCGTTGTCTGAAGGGCCAGCAGAGAGACCATGAACCCGGCGGTCGCCGCGAGTCCGGCGTGCCTCGCCGCGATCGCATGGAACGCCACCGCCAACATCAGCACCACCACCACGAGGCCAATGGCCCGATGCGCCATGTGAAGCCACTGCGGGCCCGTCATGTCCCACGGCATCACGTTGCACAGCGGTATGGTCGTGCAGGCCAGCGGCGCTCCGACGCTCCGCGTCACGTACGCACCCGAAAGAAGCATCACGAAAGTGACGGCAGCCAGAACAGTCGAGGAACGGCGCAGCGCGTCCAGGTTCCACCCTGGCTGTAGTCCTTCGTGGAGCCATCGCGGGCGCACGAGCTGCGCTGTTGTGAGCGACAGCAGCCCCACCAGTCCTGCTGCCACGCCCGTGTGGAGCAGCGCCCAGCCCGGCTCGATCTCGGACAGGACTGTGAACGCACCGAGAGCCGCCTGGACCAGCAGGAACACGCCCGACGCTGCCGCGAGCGCGAAAACGCGGCTGCGAGGCCCGTGCTGGGCGTAGACCGACACAACCATCAGAAGCGTGAAGACTCCGGCTACGGCGGCGGAGAGGCGGTGGATGTACTCGATCCACGCAGCCAGCTCCCAGGGCGGAATGATCTGCCCGTAGCACAGGGGCCAGTCCGGGCAGCCAAGGCCCGAGCCGGTGACCCGCACTACGCCTCCAAGCGTGACCGCAAGAAGCGCCGAGGCCAACGCCGCTGACGCCATTGCCGGGGCCAGCCGGCCAAGGGCAGCTCGCGACCCGCCAGCGCCCGTCAGTCTGTCGTTCTGCTGCGTGCCCTCCACTGCGTCACACAGCCGGCCGGAACTCCGGCAGACCCTCCGTCTCCTCCCTGTAAAACCAGCGCAGAAACACCACGCAGATCGCAGGGACGTAGACGACGAGCCACGACACCTTCATGATGATGCCGCCGAGCTGCTGGTCCGCTATCGGCGACAGGTCGAACACCCTTGGCGCCGCCTCGTAGAACGGATAGAAGGTCTGGTTGGAGAAGGTTATGACAGCGAACAGGGGCGTCTGCGATATGGACAGCAGCACCAGGTACAGCAGCTGGCCTGGGTAGGATAGCGGCGGAAGTGAAGGGAGCGGGCTGAGGATAGGCCACCACGCTATGACAGCAGTCGAAATGAACAGCAGGTGCTCCAGAATGTGGAAGACGTGGGTGTTGAGCGCCCCGTCATAGAACACCGGAAAGTGCCACACCGCAAACACGCCGGTGAACAGGAGGAACGCCAGAGGCGGGAACGTCAGCAGCCTGCCAAGCCTCATCACTGCGTCCGAGCGCACCAGCGGCTCGATCAGCCAACCCGGCGTCCCGAACAGCAGCATGGGCGGGGCCACCAGCGTGATCAGCATGTGCTGAGCCATGTGGGCGCTGAACAGGTAGTTGTCGCTAAGCTCGTGGATTGGGCCGGCCAGCGCGAATAGCAGGATGAGCACACCGGTCAGAAAGGACGCCACCTGCCATCCGCTGGGGCCGGGCGATTCCGACCCCGTGATTCGCTCGCGCAGCGGTCCCGTGAACAGCAGGTACGCGCCGGCCAGAAGCAACAACCCTGAGTAGAGATCGGGGTGCCAGTGCCACACCCACCATGGCACGTCAACGCGGGCACTGGAGTCCTGCGCAAGAATGGCGGGTGCTGCTATGCTCCACAACTCGGAAGTCTCCGATTACCTAACGGCTGGTCCGCCCGGTCGGGATGTGATTTGCGTGCCGGAGCGTCATGGAGCCGGTTGGAGGCCTTTCCTGAACGTCGCCCCGAGTCCCGTACGTGTGACGTCGCTCCGAGGCGTACTAGTCTGGTGCCCTAGAGCAACGCCTGGAACAGCACCAGCAACGCGATGATCACTCCGGAGGCCAGCGCCAACCCGCCCACGAAGAACATCGAGAAGAGCCTCTCGTCGAACTTCAGGTGCATGTAGAACATGGCCACCAGCGCGAACTTCAACACGGAGAGCACCGAGAACACGGTCAGCTTGAGGAAGTCCATCGACTCCGGCGCGAAGAATATCGCCCACTCGATGAAGGTGACGACCGCCAGGATGACGGCTATCTTCATGTACGCCATCGGCGTTGGGTGCGCTGGGTGTCGCCCGTGTTCCATCGTCTCCTCCGCTATTGCTATGCCTACGCCACAGTGACGCCTATCAGGTAGACGACCGTGAATATGACGATCCACACTATGTCCACGAAGTGCCAGTAGAGCGCCGCCAGGTCCACGTTCAGCCCGCCATCCCGGATGAGGTCCTCGCCCTTGCGGCGGAAGGAGTACCCGAACAGCGACAGAAGCCATATAACGCCCACGGTGACGTGAGCCCCGTGGAAGCCGGTCAGCGTGAAGAACGTGCTGCCGAACAGGTTGGTGCGCGGCGTCAGGCCGTAGTTGGCCTCGTACGTGGTGGCCCCGTTCATGCAGGCTTCATCCGGGTACAGCGCCGGCCTGTCCAGCGCGGGCGGGCACTCGAACTCCTGATGGTGGTGCGCAAACTCGGTGAACTCGAAGAACTGGAAGCCCAGGAACGTGGCGCCCAGCAGCGCCGTGCACACAATCCACACCCTGAACCGCTTGACGTCGCCCTTGCTGATGGCGGAGTAGGACAGCACCATCATAAGGCTGCTCATCAGCAGGACGAAGGTGCTTACGGTGGTTGTGTTGATGTCCAGGACGTCCACAGGCCCCGGGCCGCTGATGCTCTGCCCGTAGTAGACGAGGTACGTGGCGATCAGCGAGCCGAAGAACATGCACTCCGAGCCAAGAAAGGCCCAGATCAGCATCTTCCGGTGGTCGATGCCGGTGGTTGTGGCGTGTTCGGCGTGCGGAGCCGCTTCAGCGTGTTCCAACTTGTACTCTCTTCCTGCGCCTAGTGTCCTTGCTCATCCGGCGCGGTGGCCGGCTCCATTGACCAGGCGTAGACTCCAATCATCGTGATGGCGGCCCCGATTATTGCAACCGGGAAGCTGTAGACCAGGCCGTAGCCTGCGATTCCAAGTCCGAGGGACGTGATCAACGGCAGGATAGACGGGCTCGGCATGTGGATGCCGTGGCCCTCGTCGTCGTCATGAGCGCCTCCGGCCGGCGCTTGGACTACGTGCCCGTGGCCGTCGCCGTACTTCTGCTCCCAGAACGCGTCGCGGCCGTGCACAATTGGAATAGCCGCAAAGTTGTACTCAGGCGGCGGCGAGGGTATCGACCACTCCAGCGTCCGCCCGTCCCAGGGGTCGTCTCCCGCGATCTCGCCCTTGCGAAGGCTGCGGAAGAAGTTGTGCACAAAGAAGAGTGTCGCAATGCCCAGGAGAAATGCGCCGAGCGTAGACACGAGGTTCCAGAAGTCCCAGCCCATGCCCTCGGGGTACGTGTAGTTCCTGCGCGGCATACCGTCCAGGCCAAGGAAGTGCATGGGGTAGAAGGCCAGATTCATACCGAGGAAGGAGAGCCAGAAGTGCCACTTGCCTACCTTCTCACTGAGCAGCCGGCCCGTAGCCTTGGGGAACCAGTAGTAGATGCCTGCGAATACGGCCATGATGCTGCCGCCGAACAGCACGTAGTGGATGTGCGCTACGATGAAGTAGGTGTCCTGCTGCTGCGCGTCCGACGGAGCGACGGCGTGCATAACGCCGCTTAGCCCGCCAACGATGAACAGGAAGACGAACCCGATCGCGAACAGCGGCGCCGTCTTGAGGTCGATCGAGCCGCCCCAGAGCGTGCCTATCCAGTTGAATATCTTGATGCCTGTGGGAACTGCGATGAACATGGTCGTGATGGCGAACACGGAGTTGGCGATGGGCCCCAGACCCACGGTGAACATGTGGTGACTCCACACAGCCCAGCCCATGAAACCGATGGTGATTCCCGACAGCACCACCACGGGATAGCCGTAGAGCGGCTTGCGGGAAAACGTAGGCAATACCTCGGAGACTATGCCCATGGCAGGGAGAATCAGAATGTACACCTCAGGGTGTCCGAACACCCAGAAGAGGTGCTGCCACAGGATGACGTCTGCGCCCGCCTCAACGTTGAAGAAGTTCATCCCGAATGTGCGATCCATGTACAGCTCGATCAGGCCAACGGTGATGACCGGCATCGCCGTCACCAGGAGGAAGGAGGTCACCAGCGTCATCCATATGAACACCGGCAACCGCATGAGCGTCATGCCCGGCGCCCTCATGTTGATGATGGTGATGATGAAGTTCAGGGCCGCGGCCACTGAGGAAACTCCGAGAACGCCCAGGCCCACCACGTAGAAGTCCATGCCCTTGCCCGGGTTGAAGCTCTCCGCCGTGAGGGGCGCGTAGGCGAACCAGCCCGTGTTGGGCGAGCTTCCGACAATCCAGCCGGTCTGCAAGATGAATGCCCCAAGCAGGAATACCCAGTAGCTGAAGGCATTGAGGCGCGGGAACGCAACGTCGCGGGCGCCTATCATCAGCGGCACCACCAGGTTGAAGAAAGCGGCGCTCAGGGGCATGACGGCAAGGAATATCATGGTGAGCGCGTGCATGGTGAAGAGCTGGCTGAACACCTCCGCGCTGATGATTCCGTGCTCCGCTCTGGCAAGCTGGAAGCGCATCAGGAGCGCCTCCAAGCCGCCCACCAGGAAGAAGATGAACGCGGTGACGCCGTACAGCGCCCCGATCTTCTTGTGGTCCACCGTTGAGATCCAGCTCCAGATGCCGGTGGGCTTCGTCGGTCTGCTGAACACCCCTGCTAAAGTTGTCATCTGTCCCCTCCGCTGCTCTCCGCCCTGCCGGTGCCACCGGCAAGCGGGGTGAGATGCGAGAGACTCTTCCTGAGCCCGTGTCCCGTTGCAGCTCTCATTCTACTTCAGACTCAAGATGTATGCAGTAAGATTGTTGACGTCCTCATCGCTCAGGGCGAAGTCCGGATTCATGTAGGCAAGTCCGTCCCGGTTCATGATGTTGCCGGGCTTGAAGTCGGACGGGTCGGTGATCCACGCCCTCAGGTTCTCCTCGTTGTTGTCCAGAACGCCGGCGGCGATTGTGGTCCGCGTGGCAACGTGGGTCAGGTTTGGACCGATTATGCCCGCGGCGGCCGGCACGCCCTCGATCTTGTGGCAGGCGATGCAGGCCTTTGTGATGAATAGCTGCGCGCCCGTGGTCTCCGCCTCCGTCGCAGGCTGCGGCGCGTCGGCCAGCTGAGCCTGCGTCCAGGCATCGTAATCCTCCTGCGACTCAGCGATGACCCGGAACTTCATCCACGCGTGGGACTCGCCGCAGAACTCCGCGCACTGCCCCAGGTACTCGCCCGGCTCGTCCGCCTGGAACCACATGCTGGTGGTCTTGCCCGGCACCACGTCGATCTTGCCCGCCAGCTTGGGAATCCAGAAGCTGTGGATGACGTCCTCAGCGGTCAGGTCAACCACCACCGCCTTGCCAACCGGAACGTGAATCTCGTTGGCCGTGACCACGCCGGAGTCGGGATACACCACGGACCACCACCACTGGTGCCCCTTGACCTCAATGGTCATCTGGTCGGCGTCCGCCGGCGGTTCCGTGATGTAGAACTGCGCGGCCACCGTGGGAACTGCCACGGCTGCGAGCAGGAGCGCCGGAATCACTGTCCAGGTTATCTCCAGCCTGGTGTTGCCGTGCACCTGCTCCGGAATGCCCTGGCCGGGCTTCCTGCGGTAGCGTATAACCGTATATACCAGCCACCCGCACACCAGCACGAAGATTACAATTACGGCCCAGAAGAGAAGCCAGAACAGGCCAAGCTGCCGCTCCGCGACGGGGCCGTAGGCCTGAAGAATGGACTGGGGACTATCAGGATTGCACCCGACCGCCAGGAAAAGGCCGAGCGCCGCAATGAGGGGATATCTGAAGAGACTGCGCTTCATCATTGCCGGGGTCTTTTATTCGATCCTGCCGAGCATTGATTCTTCCGGTCCGGCAGCGTCGGTCGACATACCTCCGTGCTCTCCAACGCTGTGGATTGTTCCAAGCGTCACAACTCTACCACGCAGCCTGATTTCTGGCAAGTAGTTTTGAGGCGAAATCAAGCGGATTCCTCCAGCGCCGAACGCAGGCTAACCTGACCGTCACCACGACTGCCCACGCAGCCACGACGCAACGCAGGCTAACCTGTGATAGAATCACCACCGTCGCCGTACCGGCTCGCGCCCAGTTCGGGAGCACACGTGCCGGGCGGCGCCTGAGCATGGAAGGGAGAGCATATGCAGGGCCCGTCGGCCGCTGACTCGCCAGGTACGCTCATCAGCCTTCTGACCGGCGATCCGTCGGAGTACACCCGCGGCTGCGCGGCGCTCGCGCTGGGTCAGGCCCGCGTCACTCGCGCCCTCAAGCAGCTGATCAGCGCGCTCTCGGACGAGTCGGCGTGGGTGCGCGGCTGGTCGGCCTTCGCCCTCGGACGCCTTCAGCAGCCAAACGTCCTGCCCGATCTCTGCCGCGCCCTCGGCGACAAGGACGTATGGGTGCGGCAGCAGGCCGCCGACGCAATCGTCCGCTTCGAGAGCCATCTCGCGGACGCAGCGCTCCTGCAGTCCCTCAAGCAGCGTGATGCAACGGCCAGAGCCTGGACGCTCCACGCCATCGCAGGCCGGGGCCACCCGGACACGGCCATGGACGTGATACCCGTGCTCGAAGACGAGAGCCGCCCGGTGCGCCTGAGCGCGATTCGCACGCTCTACCGCCTTGGACAGGCCGCCGCAGCCGCCCCCGTCCGCATGTTCCTGCGAGACAACAACGAGAACATCCGCGGCGCGGCAGCCTACGCGCTGGGCGCCTTGGGCGACCGCGAAAGCGTGTCGGCTCTCACGCTGGCCCTGACCGACGCCAAGCCTTGGGTGCGCCGCAACGCAGCCTGGTCGCTGCTGGCCATGGGTGAGGCTCTGAACCTGGTTGCGTCCATGAACAGAGACGAAGACCAGGGCGTCCGCCTCTTCGCAGAGAACGCTCGCAAGAAGATGCAGGGTGGCATCCCCACGGGTGGCGCTGCGCCGGAGCAGGCGCCGGAAGCCCTCGCATAGCTCCGTCCATTGACGACTAGCGTCCGCGACAGCGTTCACTGCCCCCACCATTCCGGCCCCGCCATGCGTTGACTGTACTTGCCGTGGTGATAGAATGGGGCATTGAGAATCGGCACAATCTGCAGCCGTCAGCGAGCAAGGCACAGGAAATGACCCAGCCAGATCACGTTACGAGAGATATGCCCAAGGCATACGACCCCGGCGCAGTTGAACAGCGCCTCTATGCCTCGTGGATTGAGGGGGGGTACTTCACGCCCACAATCGACCCCGATAAAGAGCCGTTCGTGATAATCATGCCCCCGCCCAACGTGACGGGGGAGCTTCACCTCGGCCACGCGCTCCAGGCCACCCTGGCAGACATCATGGTCAGGTGGCACCGTATGCGGGGCGACCCCACGCTCTGGCTCCCCGGCGCAGACCACGCCGGCATTGCCACGCAGGTCATGGTCGAGCGCAGCCTGGCGCAGGAAGCCGCGGAACACCCTGAAGACGAGTCAGGCCTCACGCGGCAGCAGCTTGGCCGGGAGCGCTTTCTCGATCGCGTCTGGGACTGGGTACGGCGATACGGCCACACGATCGACGAGCAGCACAAGCGTCTAGGTGCGTCCTGCGACTGGACGCGCCGACGCTTTACGCTGGACGAAGGCCCGAGCCTGGCAGTTCGCACTACGTTCGCCAACCTGTACGAGAAGGGCCTCATCTACCGCGGAGAGCGCATCATCAACTGGTGCCCAAGGTGCTCCACCGCCCTATCCGACCTGGAGGTTGACCACGAGGAGGAACAGTCGTTCCTCTACCACATCCGCTATCCGCTGGTGAACGAACAGGGCTTCCTGACCGTGGCAACGACCCGCCCGGAGACCCTGCTCGGCGACACAGGCGTGGCCGTCAACCCGGACGACGACCGCTACCGCCATCTCGTTGGCGAGCGCGTGCTGTTGCCCATCCTTGGGCGGCCGCTGCCCATCGTGGGTGACGACGCCGTCGACCCGGAGTTCGGCACGGGCGCGCTCAAGATCACGCCGGGCCACGACCCGGTCGACTTCGAGGTTGGGCAGCGTCACGGCCTGCCCGTCGTCACCGCCATCAACCTGGACGGCTCGATGAGCCGCGAGGCAGGCCCGTACGAGGGAATGGACAGCGTCCAGTGCCGCGATGTCATCCTCAGGGACCTGGACTCCGCCGGGCTCCTCGACCGTAAGGAGCCGTACAGGCACTCGGTCGGCCACTGCGGCCGGTGCGGCGTGGTCGTGGAGCCGCTGGCCAGCAGGCAGTGGTTCGTCCGGATGGAGGACCTGGCCAAGCCCGCAATGGACGTGGTCAGGGACGGCAGCATCAAGATCGTGCCGGAGCGGTACTCCCGCGTATACCTCAACTGGATGGAGAACATACGCGACTGGTGCATCAGCCGCCAGCTTTGGTGGGGACACCGCATCCCTGCCTGGTACTGCCCCTGCTGCTCCCCGGACGCCATATACCTGGTCTTTCCGCCCGAGGATGGTCTGCAGGACGGCACCTACCGCGAGCTGAGCGAGCAGGGCCTCTCCTGGAGCGAGCTAGAGGCCAGGGCACAGCACATCTTCACCGACCTGACCGCCCAGCCCATCGTCTCGCTGGAGCCGCCCGAGGGTTGCCCCTGGTGCGACAGCTCGGAGCTGTTCCAGGACCCGGACGTGCTCGACACCTGGTTCTCCTCGGCGCTCTGGCCGCACTCCACGCTCGGGTGGCCCACCGACTCCGACGACGTGAGCTACTTCTACCCAACCACCGTTATGGAGACCGGCTACGACATTCTCTTCTTCTGGGTCGCGCGAATGGTGATGATGGGCCTGGAGAACACCGGCGAGATTCCGTTCAAGTGGGTCTACCTGTCAGGCCTCATACGTGACGAGCAGGGCGCCAAGATGAGCAAGACCAGGGGCAACGTCACCGACCCGATTGAGGCCATCGACGCGTACGGCACCGACGCCCTCCGCTTCACGCTGACCACGGGCAACGCGCCCGGCAACGACCTGCGCATCAGCGACGGGAAGCTGGCCGCCAGCCGCAACTTCGTGAACAAGGTGTGGAACGCTGCCCGCTACGTGCTCACGAACCTGAGCGAAACACAAAGTACGCCGGAGTGGCGCACGCCTCAACTGCTCCACCGCCACGACCGGTGGATAGTCGGCCGCCTCAACGTCGTGGCCGGGCAGGTAGACCGCTTCATGGAGGACTTCCTGTTCGGTGAGGCGCAGCGCGAGGTACATGACTTCTTCTGGAACGAGTTCTGCGACTGGTACATAGAGATGGCCAAGCTGAGGCTCAGGTCCGGCGCCGAGCCATCCCCCCTGCCGGTCCTGGTACACGTTCTGGAGAAGAGCATGCGCCTCATGCACCCCTTCCTGCCCTTCGTGACAGAGGAGATATGGCAGACGCTCAAGGACGGCCTCTCAGGCACGGAGGACATGGAGGATTCAATCGTGATCGCGGACTATCCCGCCGCGGAGCCGTCGATGCTCGACGCCCAGGCTGAGGGGGAGATGGAGCTTGTGATGGGCGTGGTGAGAGCTATCCGAAACGTCAGGGCGGAGTTCAAGATCCCGCCGAACCGCGCACTCACATGCCTGGTTGAGCACTCCGAGTCCGGCGCGGCCCTCCGCGAGGAGGCGGGCGTCGTTGAGAGCCTGGCGCGGACTGAGCCTCTGGTCTTCCCGGCGGAGGGCGACCCGCGGCCGCCGGTCGCCTCGACCGTGTCCGCTGTCCTGCCCGGCGCGACCGTGCTGATACCGCTGGAGAGCCTGGTGGACACGTCGAGCGAGCGGACTCGGCTGGAGCGCGAGCTGCAGGAGTGCCTGGACAACATGCAGAGGCTCTCGCAGAGGCTTGGCAACGCGGACTTCACGACCAAGGCGCCGGAAGACGTCGTGGAGCGCGAGAGGGAGCGACTTGAGCGCCTCGGCGAGCGCAGGGACAGGGTGCAGGAGCTGCTGGCGCAGCTCACCGCGTAGGGTGCCCGCGTCGGACTAGTGTGCTTGTATGACAGCTATCAGTCCTATTCGATCGGAGCGCCTCATCCTTCGCGAGTTCAGCGAGCACGATTTGCCTGCCCTTCATGCCTACGGTTCAGACCCCGAGGTCATGGCAGGTCTACTACTGCTCCCAAACACCGAGGAGAAATCGCGGGAAGTTGTCACTGAGTTCATTTCCTATCAGATTGAGGAGCCTCGGACGAAGTATGAACTTGCCATAGAGTTGGCCTCTACCGGAGAGCTCATCGGTGGCTCAGGAATCAGAATGGAGCGGTTGCTGGACCGGTCTGGAAACAGAGAGGCCTCCATGGGCTACGTATTGCGAAGGGAATCATGGGGCAACGGATACGCAACGGAGGCCGCTAGCGTAATGCTTCGGATTGGCTTCGAGATGTTGATGGCTCACAGGGTGTTTGCAATGGTAGACACGGAGAATGTCAGCAGCATCAGAGTATTGGAGAAGCTAGGCATGACGAGAGAGGGACTGCACCGGCAGAGTTTATGGTCGCCGGTGCACGATAGCTGGCGGGACGTTTACTACTACGCCATCCTTGAAGAGGAGTGGCGCTCAGCCCAGGTAATCTGACTGTCCACCCTACCGCCCCTCAGCCCCGCTCGCGGCTCCTGTTCAGGAACAGCAGGCCCTTGCGAGTGTCGCTGGCCACGCGCTCGCCCTCGCCCGTGATCAGCCTGTGCTTGAAGAGCCAGTACGTGAACTCCTTGGCCTCCGTGGCCGTCACCGAGGCCGCTTCCTCGTACCCGCGCTCGCCTCGGAACCTCCGGTGCAACTCCTCCCTGCCCTCCCCGTAAACTCGCCGGAACGCCCGCTCCGCCGCCTGCCGCCTGGCCCGCGTGCCGCGTACCGGCAGGCGCTTCTGCTCCTCCTCCTCCGCGCTGCGCATGACCGCCTGCTCCACAACCACGCCGTACCAGTAGTTCAGGTACGCGCTGTACTTCTCCGGCCCCAGCAGGCCCCTCAGCTCGTCCTCGCTGAGCGTGCGAGGGAACTCGCCCGTAGCGAGCAGCTGCAACTTCTCCGCTTCCGGCACCAGCCCGTCCACCTCCGCAAGAAGCCGCTCAGCCAGCACCAGCCAGTCGAACGCCTCCCCGTCAAGCAGGTAGCGATTGTGCCTGTCGTCGTGGACCTCTTCCGGGATGGTCCACATGGACATCGACTCCAGGAGCGCAGGCACCCAGTCGCGTCCCTCCGCGAGAGAGTTCCTGAGGTGCTGAATGGCCTCCGGGTTGCTGTTCCCTTCCTGCTCCGGCGTGTTTCCGTCCATGCCGTCCGCCTCTCAGCCCTCGCCCCGCAGGAAGGACAGGAATCCGTCCACCGGTCTCGTGTTCAGGATGTCCTCAGGCCGGCACCAGCCGCGGCGCGCCACGGCCACGCCGAAGCGCATGTTGTCCATGTGCTCCGTGGCGTGCGCATCCGTGGAGATTACGAGCGGAGCGCCAAGCTCCCTGGCGCGCAGCACCTGCGTGTCCTTCAGGTCCAGCCGGTCCGGGGCTGCGTTTATCTCCAGCGCCGTCCCCGTCTCAGCAGCCGCCCGGAATATGGCCTCCACGTCGACGTCGATAGGCTCGCGCCCGCCCAGCAGACGCGTGGTGAGGTGTCCGATGATGTGCACGCGCGGGTTGCGCATTGCCCGCACGATGCGCGCCGTCATGGCCTCCCGGTCCTGCCCCATCGCCGAGTGCACCGACGCCACCACGACTTCCAGCATCGCCAGTACCTCGTCCGGGTAGTCCATCGAGCCGTCCGCACGAATGTCGACCTCAGAGCCGGTCAGCAGGCGAATGTCCGGAAGCTGCGCATCCAGAGCTCGTACGTTGGCCGCGTGGCGCAACAGGCGCTCGTCGTCCAGACCGTTGGCGATGCCTCGTCCAACTGAGTGATCGGTGATGGCCAGATACTCGAGCCCGCGGCTGCGCGCCGCTTCCACCATCGCGTACAGCGGATCGCGGCCGTCGCTCTCGGTGGTGTGGCAGTGGAGGTCGCCGCGCACGTCGCCCACCTCGACCAGCGCGGGCAGCGCGCCGCGAGCCGCCGCCTCAACCTCCCACAGACCCTCTCGAAGCTCAGGCGGTATGTACTGCAGGCCGAGGCGTGCGTAGAAGTCCGCCTCATCCGCGAACTTCTCCACCTTTCCGGTACTCGTGTCCGTTATGCCGTACTCGTTCAGGGACAGGCCCATGCGGTTCGCAAGCTCCCTGAGCCGTATGTTGTGCTGCTGGCTGCCGCTAAAGTACTGGATCAGGGCGCCGTAGCTCTCCCCTTCCACCATTCGCAGGTCAACCTGCAGGCCTCCGTGGAGCACGACACTGCCCTTTGTGGAGCCGTGCGCCAGCACCTCATCGACCACCGGAAGCTGGACGAATGCGTCGATGACGGCTGCCGGTTCGTCGGCGGTGCCCATGATGTCAACGTCACCGATGGTCTCGCGCCACCTCCTCAGGCTGCCCGCCGCGTCGATTCGATGCAGACCGGGGCAGGCCGCACGCAGCGCATCGATGATCTGGTCCGCGGCGCTCATGGCGCGGCCAATTGGTATGCGCCTGTCCTTGGTGCGCTCCGAGCGGATGTGCCGCAGGATGTTCTCGGCAGTCTTCGCGCCGAGGCGCGGCATGGCGGACAAGCGGCCCTCCACGATCGCCTCCTCCAGCTCCGCCACGCTTGAAACGCCCACCTCCGTGGTGATGCGCAGCGCGGTCTTGGGCCCGATGCCGGGAACGTCCATCAGCGCCAGAATGCCGTCGGGAAACTCAGCCCTGAGCTTCTCCATGTACTCCAGGCGATCCGTGGTCACCAGCTCCCTGATCTTGGCGGAGATGGCTTCACCGATGCCCGGTATCTGCCTCAGGTCGCTCTCCTCCTTCACCATCTGGGACAGCTCAGTGGGCAGGAGCTCGATGGTGCGGGCGGCGCGCTGGTAGGCGCGAATGGTGAACGTGGACTCATCCTTGAGCGAGAGAAGGCCCGCGATCTTCTCGAAGACTCCGGCAATCTGGGAGTTGTTCATGCTCGCAGTGACCTCCGTGCCGCCGCCGTCCGCCCTTGCGGGGCGTCACTCCCTCCTGCGCCGACCTACGCGGCCACGCCGCAGCACCGCTTGTACTTCTTGCCGCTGCCGCACGGGCACACGCTGTTCCGGCCTATCTTTGCGCCGCCGGACACGGCTCGCTGGGGCTGAGGCTGCGGTATCGCAGGTCTGCGAGCGCCTGGCCCGGCCTGAGCGACCAGCCCGACGCGGTATATGCCGTGAACGATGTCGTGCTGAATGCGGTCGAGAAGGTCCTGGAACATTCGATGGCCCTCATGCTTGAACATCACGAGCGGGTCACGCTGCCCGAACGCCTGCAGGCCGATGCCCTGGCGCAGGTTCTCCATGCCGGTCAGGTGCTGCACCCAATGCGCATCGATTGTCCTGAGCATGACCAGCCGCTCCAGCGTGCGTATCTGGTCTGCCCCGGACTCGCTTTCCATGCGGTTGTACATGGCGGCGGCGTGGTTCAGAAGCCGCTCCCGCACCTCGTCCTGGTGCATGTTGGCGGCCTCTTCCGGCGTCAGGTCAACCGGCTCCGGGAATATGGTGCTCAGCTCGGCGAAGAGGGCGTCCAACTCCCAATCATCGCTCTCGTCGCCCTGCAGGTGCTTCTCCACGAGCGATGACAGCTCGTTGTGCACCATCTCCTCTATGTTGGCCTTCAGATCGGCGCCCTCCAGGATCTTGCGCCGCTCGGCGTAGATGACCTCGCGGTGCTGGTTGGCAACGTCGTCGTACTCCACCAGGTGCTTGCGCACCTCGAAGTGGTAGCCCTCCACCTTGCTCTGCGAGGCCTCCAGCGCCTTGCTCACGACGCGGTTCTCGATAGGCACGTCGTCGCCCATGCCGGCCCACTCCATGATGCCCTTGACGCGGTCGCCGCCAAAGCGGCGGACTACGTCGTCCTCCAGCGAGACGTAGAAGCGCGAGCTGCCCGGGTCGCCCTGGCGGCCGGCGCGGCCTCGAAGCTGGTTGTCGATGCGCCGGGACTCGTGGCGCTCAGTTCCGATGATGTGCAGGCCGCCCAGTTCCAAAACCCGGTCGTGGTCCTTCTGCCACTGCTCAGGCGCCGCATCCGTACCGGCCGGGTTGCCGCCCAGTATGATGTCCGTGCCCCTGCCGGCCATGTTGGTGGCGACGGTGACGGCGCCAGGACGGCCCGCCTGCGCCACGATGACCGCCTCACGCTCGTGCTGCTTGGCATTCAGCACCTGGCAGTCGATGCCCCGCCGCTTGAGCATGCCGCTCAAAAGCTCGGACTTCTCGATGGACACTGTGCCCACCAGTACAGGCCTCCCCTGCTTCGACAGCTCCACCAGGTCACTGGCGATGGCCTCGAACTTGGCCTTCTCCGTTGCGTAGATGAGGTCCGAGGAGTCGTCGCGCACCATGGGCCGGTGAGTGGGGATGACCACCACCTCCAGCTTGTATATCTTGGATAGCTCCTCCGCCTCCGTGGAAGCCGTACCGGTCATGCCAGACAGCTTTCCGTACAGACGAAAGTAGTTCTGTAGGGTTATTGAGGCGTAGGTGATGCTCTCGCGCTGAACCTTCACGCCCTCCTTGGCCTCGATTGCCTGGTGGAGCCCGTCCGAGTAGCGGCGGCCAGGCATCAGGCGACCCGTGAAGTCGTCCACGATGACGACCTCGCCGTCCCTTACCACGTACTCCTTGTCCCGGCCGTACAGCCTGTGCGCCCGCAGCGCGTTCTCGATGAAGTGGGTCTTCTCGATGTTGACCGGATCATACAGATTGGAGACGTTGAGCCACTGCTCCACCTTCCCCACGCCGGAATCGGTGAGTCCGACGGTCCGGCGCTTTTCGTCTACGGCGTAGTCCTCATCCTCCCGTAGTCGGGGCGCGAGCTTGGCGAATCTAACGTACTCCTGCGAGGATTCCCTTGCGGCGCCGCTGATGATCAGCGGCGTCCTGGCCTCGTCGATCAGGATGTTGTCCACCTCGTCAACTATGGCGTAGTGCAGGCCGCGCTGCACCTTCTGCGCCATACCCACCACCATGTTGTCCCGCAGGTAGTCAAAGCCGAACTCGTTGTTGGTGCCGTAGGTTATGTCGGCCTCGTATGCCGTGCGCCTGTCCACAGGCCTCATCTGCTCCGGGACTTCGCCTCCGCCGGGAAAATCCGGGTCGTACACGTAGGAAGCCTGGTGCTGCAGGCACCCGACGCTCAGGCCGAGCAGGTGGTAGATGGGGCCCATCCACTGCGGGTCTCTGCGGGCCAGGTAGTCGTTCACCGTGACCACGTGCACGCCCTGCCCTGCAAGCGCATTCAGGTATACCGGCAGCGTGGCGACGAGGGTCTTGCCCTCGCCAGTCTTCATCTCGGCAATCTTGCCCTGGTGGAGCGCGGCGGCGCCCATGATCTGCACGTCGAAGTGGCGCTGGCCGATGGTGCGCCTGGCCGCCTCACGCACCGCGGCAAACGCCTCGGGCAGCAGGTCGTCCAGGTCGTCACCCTTCTCGATCGCGTCCTTGAACTCCTGGGTTTTCGCCCTCAGGCCGTCGTCCGAGAGGCGCTCAAACTCCGGTTCCAGGTCGTTGACCTCGTCCACCAGGCGGCGGAAGGGCTTGAGCGCCTTCTCGTCGGAGTCGCCCAGAAAGCCGAACACCTTGCCAAACATGTTCCAGCGCCCTCCCTACTCGAACATGGCTCCCACGGAGAGCCCTTCGTGAATCCTGCGAATTGCCTCGCCGAGCAGCGGCGCGACCGATAGCACCGTGACCTTGCCGTTGCGCTTCTCGCCGGGCAGCGGAAGCGTGTCCGTGACCACCAGCTCCTTGATGGGACTGTGCTCCACCCGCTCTGCGCCGGGGCCAGAGAGAACTGCGTGCGTGCAGCAGGCGTAGACGTCGCCCACGCCGGCCTCCTTCAGGGCGGCCACGGCATTGGTGAGCGAGCCGGCCGTATCCACCTCGTCGTCGAAGGTGATGGCCGTCTTGCCCGCCACGTCGCCGATGATGTTGAGGCTCTCGCTGCTGTCGGTGTTGCCCATTCGTCGCTTCTCGATGATGGCCAGTGGCGCCCCGATCTTGGCAGCCATGTCCCTGGCCCGCTTGCTGATGCCGATGTCTACTGCCACAACCACCACGTTCTCCAGCGCCTTGTCCGCGAAGTACCGGGACAGCAGGGGCAGCCCAGTCAGCTCGTCCACGGGGATGTTGAAGAAGCCCTGGATTTGGCCCGCATGCAGGTCAACGGTGAGGACGCGGTCGGCCCCCGCCACGCTCAGCAGGTCCGCCACCAGCCGCGCGGTGATGGGCACGCGGGGCTGGTCCTTCTTGTCGGTGCGGCCGTAGGCGTAGTACGGGATCACCGCCGTTATGCGGCCGGCAGAGGCGCGCTTGGCGGCGTCCAGCATTATCAGCAGCTCCATGATGCGGTCGTTGACGGGGTTGGCGAACGGCTGGATGAGGAATACGTCCTTCTGGCGGACGTTCTCTCGAATCTGTACGAAGGTGTTATCGTTGCTGAACTTGAAGACGTTGGACTCTCCAACGGAAATGTTCAGATAGCTACAGACGTCCCTGGCCAGTTGCTCGTGTGCCGTGCCGGCAAAGACCTTCAGTTCGTCATTTCGAAGCTGCATCGTATACCGTCACCCCCGTATTGTTGATGTGGCCCTCCACGAGACGATACCCCGTCTCCCAACTTCAACTGTTCGATTATAGCATAGCGACCCGCGTCGCGCGCCCGGCCGCCGGCGCGGCTGTAGGCTGTCGCAACCGTCATTCTGAGCGGAGCGCAGCGGAGTCGAAGAATCCAAAGCCTTTACCGGGGATCCACCCTCATCCTCGGAACCTGACCAATAGCTGCGCTCTTAGGCCTCAGTGCACGATTGTCTTGGACTCTTCGCTACGCTCAGAGTGACAGACATAGGTACGCGACTGGCACGCGACTTACGCAAGGTTATCGCAGGCGGGAATCCAGCGCGCCGGCGGCGCCGTTCGCTTGAACGGCGCCGCCTCGCCAATGGTCGTAACACACCGCGCCCTACACTACGCCGCTCTCTGCCAGTACAGCCAGCTCAGCGCGGCTGAGGCCCAGCTCTCCGCACAGGACCTCCTCGTTGTGCTCCCCGATGAGCGGGGCGCGCCGGGAGATGCGCCACGGCGAGCCGTTGAAGATGCCCGCGGGCCCGGGATGCCGGAGCGTCGCGCCGACCTCCGGGTAGGTGACTTCCGCCCAGAAGCCCCGGTCCTCCAGGTGAGGGTCTTCCAGCACCTCGTCCGGGGAGCGTACTGCGCCGCAGTTGATGCCCATCTTCTGCATGCGGTGGTAGGCCTCGTCCCGCGTGACGCTGGACAGGAAGCGGGCCACGATGCCCGCGATGTAGGGCCTGTTCTCGTTGAAGACGGCAGGGTCCTTGTACTTCTCGTCGAGCAGGTCCTCCGCAAGACCGAGCTCGTCCATCCACTCGGCGAGGGCTGGCAGCCTGGCCGCCGTGACCCTGTTGCCGACTCCGCCATTGAGGTACTTCCCGTCGCCGCACAGCATCTGGGTGGGGTCCGTTCGAGTTGCAGAGGCGTGACGCCCCGTCTGTCGCTGCACGACTTGGCCCTTGTAGATCCAGTTGTTGACGTGGGACTCGGTGGTGAGCGCGCACGACTCGTGAACGGAGGCGTCTACGTACTGACCGCGGCCGGTCCTGGAGCGGTAGATCAGCGCCGCCACAGTGCCGATGTAGGCGAAGTGGCTGCCCATGTGCCACGCCTGGCCGCCGCCGCCGGCAATCGGAGGAGCGTCCGGCACGTCGATCTCCTCGTAGCCGCAGCCCGCCATCTGGCCGCCCGCCGCAAGGTGCAGCAGGTCGCTGCCGCGGAAGTCCTTCCACGGCCCGGTCTGGCCGAACGAGGTCAGCGAGCACATGATAAGGCCGGGGTTGGTCTCCTTGAGGTCGTCGTACCCGAGGCCGAGAGAGGCCATGTAGCCGGGGTTGAATGTCTCGATTATCACGTCCGCGCCCTCCGCCAGCTTTCGGAAGAGTCCGCGGCCGTCCTCCGTCTCAATGTCGAGGGTGATGCCGCGCTTGGAGGTGTTGTAGTGCCAGAAGTACAGGCTGCGCTCCCGGTTGGGCATGTCGCCGTAGAACGGACCAACCGTGCGTGTGGACTGGCCTCCGGGCGGCTCGATCTTGATGACGTCGGCGCCCAGGTCGCCCATGAGCTTGCCGAGCCACTGCCCCTTTTCGTCCGTCAGCTCCAGCACGCGCAGGCCTCCGAACGCCCCGGCCGTCTCCGCGTCCGGCGTACGCACGGGCGCAGGCGGCGGAAGCGGGCCTTTGGGCTTGCCCGTCCACTCCGCAGCGGTACCGTCGTCGATCATGTCCTGGAGGTAGGTGTACTCCGAGCGGTCGTAGTCCCTTGGCCAGAAGGTGCCGTCTCCGAAGCCGTCCACAAGCTCCTCGTGACTAATGCCCAGCAGTCCCTCGAAAACCGCCTTGTTGTGCTGGCCGATGAGCGGCCCCGCCTGATGGTTGTACGCGGGCGTCTCCGACAGCTTGAACGGCGAGTTCTGCAGCGGCCACGTGCCAAGCGCCGCGTGCTCAACGGGGCGATACATCTCGCGCTCCCGGAGCTGCGGGTCGTTGTCGAAGCGGTCCTGGCTGCTCTGCACGGGCATGCAGGGCACGCCGGCCCTCTGGCACCGCTCCATTATCTCGTACTTCTCGAGGGTCTTGGTCCACGCCTCGATGCCGGCGTCCAGCTCCTCTTGATTCTCCAGCCTGCCCGTCAGCGTATCGAACTTCGAGTCCGTGGCCCACGGCGGCGAACCCATCACCTCCACCAGGCTCCGCCACTCGCGGTCGGTCATGCACACGATGGCGCACCAGTCGTTGTAGCCGCCTGGGCTGGTGCGATAGGCGTTGTGCGGCGCGACCGTACGCTCCCGGTATGCATTCGTGAGAGGCGTACCCGGCCAGTGGGCGCGGTTTCCGGGCGGATAGCCCTCGCGGATGGTCGGGCGATCGTTTGCCTGGATGTCGAGGAAGGCGGCGCCGTTCAGCGGAACGCCGGTGATCCACTGCGACTGGTCGACGTGCTGGCCTTCGCCCGTCACGTTGCGGTGATAGATGGCGCTTAGGGCGTACATCGCGCCGTACATCCCGCCGGTGTCGTCCATGTACGACCAGCCCCAGCCTGCGGGAGGCCGGCCCGGCAGGCCGGACGTGTACGTCAGGCCGGACAGCGCCTGCGCGATCGGGCCCATCGTTTGGTAGTCGCGGTCGCGGCCGGTATGGCCGAAGCCCGACATGGACAGGTAGATGATGTCCGGCCGCAGCTTCTTCATCTCCTCGTAGCCGATGCCCCAGCGGTCGAGGACTCCAAACGCGAAGTTCTCGATGACGATGTCGGACACGGAGACGAGGCGCTTGACCAGGTCCTGGCCGCGGGGCGTGCGGGTGTTGAGGGTGACGCTGAGCTTGTTGGAGTTGGTGTCGCTGAAGTGGCCGTTGGTGTTGAGGTTGGCGGGGAAGCCGTCCGGGGTGCCTGCGCCCGTGCCGATGTTCTCGCCGCGCGTGTTGGGACCCTGGGGCCACTCCACCTTGATGACCTCGGCGCCGAGCGCGCCCAGCCATCTGTTGCACCAGGGGCCGGCCCTGACCCACGTGAAGTCCAGGACGCGGACGCCATCCAAGGCTCTGGGAGTAGTTGCGACCGCTGCTTCCGTCTGCACCATGCTGCCACCTCCTGAGCTGATGCCGTCACGACGCGGAACGCCGTCGGGAGCGGATACCGCAGAATAGCACCGGCGTCCGCGGGGTGTCAACGCGCCAGACCGCCGCTCGCAGGCTACTCCATGCTACAATTCATCCCGGCCCGCGCACGGCAGCTGCGCGGCAACTAGACTCAGGAGGACGACATGCCAAATCCGGTGGTGCACTGGGAGATAACGGCAAGGGATGCTGAGAAGGCCAAGGAGTTCTACGCCAGCCTGTTCGGCTGGAACATCGCCAGCGACAACCCCATGAATTACGGCTTCGTGGACACCCACACGGAGACGGGCATCAACGGGGGCATACCACAAGCCCAGGAAGACGACCAGCCGCGCGTCATCCTCTACGTGGAGGTGGACGACCTCCAGGCCTACCTCGACCGGGCGGAGGGACTCGGAGGCAGGACGTTGATGCCTCCCACCGAGATACCGGGGATCGTCACCATTGCCCTGTTCGCAGACCCCGAGGGGAACACAACCGGACTGGTCAAGTCCGAGCAGCCGTCTTAGACGACCAACTGCAGCTTACAGAGCGGCCGCTACGCGCCCACCCTGACGCCGCACTCGCAGATGCCTCGCAGGGTCTCGATCGCCGAGAGCACGGCCAGGTGACTGGTCATAGGGTTGTCCGGGTGGGGCACGTTCTCCATAGTGAAGCGGAGCGTTCCGCTTCTCCCGGCGGCGTAGACCTCGTGGTTGTTGCCCCTGGCCTCCGGGTCTGCGATGATGCGCACCCGCGTGCGCTCCGGACCGAGTCCTGCCAGGCTGAGTGTGGCAGCCACGTTGATGTTGAACGGAAAGCGAGCCACGGCCTCCCTCGCGCTCCCCTCGAATACCACCGTTGAGGTGGTCACGCCGTCCATGCTCTTGCCCGTGGAGGAGTCCACCAGGCTGGCCGGAGGCTTTCGAGTGGTGAGCACCACCTCCTCGAGCTGGTGCCTGGACGCCCTGACGGCGTCTATGCCGCCCAGCGCGCCCGAGGGCGCGTATACTCGGCAGCCGCTCTCGGCCGACGCGGCCTCCAGGCGTGAGTGCAGGTCCTCGTCGAGCAGGGCGCCCGTGCTCATGACCATCAGGTCCCTGCCGCTCGCCAGGACAGCCTCGGCGTTGCTGCGCACGGCCTCCTGCGAGGCGGCCTCCACCACCAGGGTAATGCCGGAGGCGGCGAGGAAGCCCTCGACGGTGTCGCACGCATCGGGGCGGGAGGACAGGCGCTCGGCCAGACCCCGGAGCCTCTCGGCATCCTGGTCGTAGAGGGCCACCACCCTGGCGCGCTGGATCGACCCGCCGTCCACGGCGAGCGCCAGCCCGCGCCCGATGGCCCCGCAGCCCAGAATGCCTATGCCCTGCTCCGTTGAGTTCATCGCCGCTACATGGTATCAGGTCTGGGCGAAGCGGTATATAGGCGGCCCGGAGCGGCCAGGCCGGAACGCTTGACGAGTACACGCTTGCGTGTACAATACCCGTATGGAGTACGCGAAGAGAGGAAGGAGAAGCCCGTCCTGGTCCGCCGACAGAGTCCGCGCGCTGAGACGCTACATGGGGCTGACACAGCAGCAGCTCTCGGAGGAGCTGGGCACCAGGCAGCAGACCATAAGCGAGTGGGAGACGGGGATGTACCTGCCCAGGGGGGCATCGCACACCCTGCTCAACATGATCGCAGAGCGCGCCGGCTTCGAGTACGGGTCTTCAGCGCAGGGAGAGGGCGCCGGCGCGGAGGGCACGGATGACAAGCGCCCCGGCTAGCTCACCAGAGTGGCGAGTTCGGACTGTCGGGGCTGAGACCAGGGGCATACTGCGGGTTGCAGAATGCTCCCGGCAGCCGGAAGTGCGCCGGGCCACACCGCAAGACTCCGCTACACGCAGGCCGCCGGAGTCTGAGGTTGCCGGGTGGTGGCGTGCGGGAGCCCTCGGGCGGATAGTCACCATGGATGGCGCGGAGCTTCAGGTGCTCTACCCCGGCCGTCCCGCTCCCGGCTCCGGGCCGGACTTCCGCGACGCGGTGCTGATCACGCCCGGCGGGGAGCTGGTTCGCGGGGACGTGGAGGTGCACGTCCGGCAGAGCGACTGGCACGGCCACGGCCACGACACGGACGCACGCTACGAGGGAGTGGTGCTCCACGTCTTCCTCCAAGGTCAGAGCGCGCAGGGCGCCGGAGACTCGGGCGCTCGCCAAGTGCGGCTGGACGCCCCTCATCCCCCGGAGAGGCGTGCGCGGTCGTCGGTCAAAGGCCCGGAGCGCGCCGTGTCCGCGGCGCCTCTTCAGGGGCTGCTGTCCCTGCCGCGGACCAGGCTGGAGCAGGCGCTGGACGAGGCCGGAAACCGCAGGTTCCTTCGCAAGGCCTCCGCCATGATGTCCCGGATGCGGGAGACGGACCCGAGGGAGGCGCTGTACGCCTCGCTGCTGGAGGCGCTCGGCTACAGCCGCAACCGCGCTCCCATGCTGCGCCTGGCGCGGGGGTTGCCGCTGGGCAAGCTCAGAACGCTTGCGGGAGACAAGGCGGACCCGCTGTCCCTAGAGGCCCTGCTGCTGGGGGCCGCAGGGCTACTGCCGCACCAGAGAGGCGTGCTCATGCTCACCCCGGAGGGCGCCGCACGCTCTGCGGAGCTGTCGGCGCGCTGGAGGGACGCCGGACTCCGCCCCGTGCTGGGCGCCGGAGACTGGGACCGGGCCGGGATCAGGCCGCCGAACAGCCCCCACCGAAGGCTCGCGGCCGCCGCAGTCCTTCTGTCACGGTACCAGCAGGGCGGACTGCGGGAAGCGCTGCTCAGCATGTCCGGGGCAGGCTCTGCCGCGCAGATTCGCCGGGCGTTCCAGGTGGATGGTGACGAGTTCTGGGCCGGTCACCTGGACTTCCACCTGCCCGCCAGCAGGGCGCCCGCGCTCCTTGGAACCGGCCGCGCGGGGGAGATTCTGGTCAACGTCCTGCTGCCACACCTGT
>DAOUKJ010000083.1:0-8350 GCA_034421435.1 Dehalococcoidia bacterium
CGCCCTCACTGGAAGCTGACCGCGTTCAGCATGGTGATGATGCTTGTGTACATAGGCACCCAGGTATCCGTGCCCCTGCTCGTGGCCCTGGCCGTCCAGGAGTTCATCAGGCCCGAGGACCTCTCGGTTGCGGAGAGGCTCGCAGGTCTGAACAGGATCGGCCTTCTGTTCGCCGTTGTGGTCACACTGAACCTCGCCGGGAACTTTCTGCACCTTCGCGGCCTGGCTAGAGTCAACACGTCCGTGCTCTACAAGCTGCGGACAGACATGCACGACCACCTGCAGAAGCAGTCCACGCTTTTCTTTGACCACAACGAGGTGGGGCGGCTGATGAGCCGCGTCCAGAACGACACCATGGCCCTCCAGGAGTTCATGACCGTCTTCGTGGTGGGCTTTGCGGAGATCCTGAGCCTGGTGATCATCATCGTCATAATGCTGCTCATGAGCGCCGAACTGGCCCTGATATGCTTCACGGTCATTCCCGTTTTCGTGGTCATCATGATCTTCTGGCAGAGGAGGGCCAGGCGAGCATTCATGCGCATCCGCTACGCAATTGCCGGCGTGAATGCCAGCCTCCAGGAGAACATCACCGGCGTACGCGTTACCCAGAGCATGAACCGCGAGGCCATCAACCTGACACGCTTCGACCAGCTGAATGGCGACCACCTCGACGCAAACCTGAAGGCCATACGCCTCACCGCCAGCCTCATGCCCTCCGTGGAAGTGCTCACTGCGGTGGCCTTCGGACTGCTGATTGTGGTAGGCGGCAGCATGGTTCAAGGAGGGTCAGTCGAGCTGGCGGTCATGGTGGCCTTCCTCCTGTACGTGCAGCGCTTCTTCGAGCCCATCAGAGCCCTGGTCATGCAGTACGCAATGATGCAGCGCGCCATGACGGCCGGAATGCGCATCTTCGAGCTTCTGGACGTAAAGCCGGAACTGGTGGACGCCCCCGATGCCAAGCCGCTGCCGCCCATCAAGGGCCGCGTCCGGTTCGACGACGTGAGCTTCCACTATGTGCCGGAGGTGCAGGTGCTCAAAAACGTGTCGCTGGAGATTCCACCGGGTGAGACACTCGCAATCGTGGGGCCGACCGGCGCGGGCAAGACCACAATCGTCGCGCTCGTATCCCGCTTCTACGACGTCACCGGAGGCAGCATCACCGTGGACGACTACGACCTCCGGGACGTGACCCGCTCCTCACTGGCCGGCCAGATGAGCCTGGTGCTGCAGGAGCCGTTCCTCTACTCAGCCACGGTTGCGGAAAACATCCGGTTCGCGCGCAGGGAGGCCACTCAGGAGGACATCGAGCGGGCCACTCGCGCTCTCGGCGCCCACGACTTCATCATGCGCCTGCCGCAGGGCTACGACACCGTCCTGCACGAGCGGGGCAGCAACCTGAGCCTGGGGCAGAGACAGCTGATCGCCTTCGCGCGAGCGCTGGTCGCAGACCCGCGCATCCTCATCCTGGACGAGGCCACCGCAAACGTCGACAGCTACACCGAACGCCTCATACAGGACGCTCTCAAGGAGCTGCTCAGGGGCCGCACCGCCATCATCATTGCCCACCGGCTCTCGACCATACAGGACGCGGACCAGATTCTGGTGCTGCAGCAGGGGCAGATTGCGGAGCTTGGGAAGCACAACGATCTGCTGGCCAAGGAGGGCCTCTACGCACGCCTCTACGCCATGAACTTCCAGGACGAAGAGGAAGAGCCTGTCGCCGCGCCCCCAGAGGGGCAGAGGGCCTCCACCTAGCGGTAAAACGTCGCCCCTCGGCTGCTATCCGCTGCCTGACCTTTCCTCCCACAGTCGTGCCACAGCCTCGCGAATGAGCGCCGGCGCGAAACCGCGCCTGTGCAGGCGTCCCCACATTCGACGGCGGAAGGTGTCGTAGTCGGCGCTGGACAGCGCAGGCAGCCAGCGGAGTCCGGCCCGGTAGGCGTTCTCGCGGTCGTCCAGCGGTTCCACGGAGGCCTGGGCCACGTCGCGTTCAACACCCTTGGCCTGAAGCTCCCTGCGAATCATGGCAGCGCTCCGCGGCCTGTGGTCCGCCCTGCTCCGGCTCCACGCCCGGGCGAACGCGGCGTCATCCAGAAGCTCCAGCTCGCGGAGGCGCTCAATCGCGTGCTCCACGGCTGACGAATCGTGGGTGCGCTGCAGGCGTCGGCGTACCTCCTGCTCGCTGCGAGGGCGGGAGGAGAGAAACCGCAGGGCGTGTCCGACGGCCCTCTCGTAAGCGCTGTCCTGTCGAGCGCTCACGAACGAACCCTGGCGGTAGACCGTAGGCGGGAGCCGTGCGCCTCGCGCCTAGTCCGCCTCCACCGCGGCCAGCTCCGGCGAGGGCTGGTTGACGGTCATGGACGACCTGATCTGCTGCTCCACGTCAGCCGAAACGTTCTTGTGAACGGAAAGGAACTCCTTGGCGGACTCCCGGCCCTGGCCCAATCGCAGGTCTCCGTATGAGTAGAAGGAGCCCGCCTTGGTGATTGCGCCGCTGTTGGTGCCCAGGTCCAGGATGTCGCCCTCCTTGCTTATGCCCCGGTTGAACATGATGTCGAACTCGGCGACGCGGAAGGGCGGCGCCACCTTGTTCTTGACGATGCGGGCCCTGACCCTGGTGCCGATGACCTGCGACCCCTGCTTGATGGAGTCTATGCGGCGCAGGTCGATTCGGACCGAGCTGTAGAACTTCAGGGCGCGACCGCCCGGCGTGACCTCCGGGTTGCCGAACACCACGCCTATCTTCTCCCGAAGCTGATTGATGAAGATGACCACGGTGTGGGAGCGGTTGATGGCGGCTGCCAGCTTGCGGAGCGCCTGGGACATGATGCGGGCCTGCAAGCCCATGTGGGAGTCGCCCATGTCGCCCTCAAGCTCCGCTCTTGGGACCAGCGCGGCCACGCTGTCGATTACCACCACGTCCACCGCGCCGCTGCGCACCAGGTACTCGGCGATCTCCAGCGCCTGCTCGGCGGTGTCGGGCTGGGAGACCAGCAGATCACCGAGGTTGACGCCAAGGTTGCTTGCGTAGGCAGGATCCAGAGCGTTCTCGGCGTCTATGTATGCCGCCGTGCCTCCCATTTGCTGCGCCTCAGCCATGATGTGATGCGCAAGGGTGGACTTCCCGGCCGACTCGGCCCCGAAAATCTCGGTCACGCGTCCGCGCGGCACGCCGCCGATGCCCAGGGCAACGTCCAGCGAAAGGGAGCCGGTGGGTATGGCCTCAACGGCAAGCCTCTCCCCAACCTCACCCAGCTTCATGATGCTGCCCTTGCCTACCTGGCGCTCTATCTGGCTCAGCGCCAGTTCAAGGGCTTTCTCTCTATCAGTGGCCATGAAATATCCTCCGGCTACACACTTGGGGCGTGGCTGAATGATAGCACGCAGCCCACGTATGGACAAGGGAGCGCTTTCAGCCCATACTGAGGATTGACGGCCCAATCCACCCCTCCTCGTCGAGCGCCACGTTCACATAATGAGAAGGTACGCAGCCATACTGGCAGTGCTGGCAACGCTCGCGGCACATGCGGCCTGCAATAGCCCCCCACCTGCGGCGCCGGCGTCCACCGTCACGCCTCCACCCTCGCCGACCGCAACGCGCGCGCCCACGCCTCCAACCGGGACGGCTGCCACTCCGCAACTCTCCGACACTCCCGCGCCAGTGCCGTCCCCCACGGTGATGAACTTGCGCCCCGCTCCCTCGCCGACGAGCCCAGCCCCCACGCCGCCTTCCACACCGCCCGTGCAGACCACGAGCACGCCATCGCCCGAACCGATCGCACTCGACGAGACTACGCAGCTCACGGACGCCCCGGACCGCGACATCTACTCGCTCATGCGCAGGCTTCGCCCGGACGTGGAGTTGCCAGCGACCACTGCGGTCAACCCGGAGCCGGTCACGTACGAGGCCGGGCGTACCGATACCTTCTGGGTGGCGGACCTTGAGGACTTGAGCATGTACCAGGTGGACGCCGACCTGCTATACGTGAGCGAACACGCATACTGGTACTTCCACAAGGGCTACGAGCCGAGGGAGCAGGACCTGCAGATCGCAGCGCGTGCCTTCGATGAGTCCATCTATCCCACCGTCACGGGAGCGTTCGGCTCTGAGTGGCTGCCCGGCATCGACAACGACTCGCGGCTCACCATTCTCCACACGCCACTCGGCGGCGTTGCGGGCTACTTCAGCGCCGCTGACGAGTACCCCAGCGCGATCTATCCGTTCAGCAACGAGCGAGAGATGATCTACATGAGCGCTGGCGCGTTCGTGGGGTCGCCGCCGTACCTGGGCACACTCGCCCACGAGCTCCAACACGCTGCCCACTGGGCTGCCGACCCCAGCGAAGAGACCTGGTTAAACGAGGGCCTGTCCGAGGTCGCCAAGAACCTGGCAGACTACGGATTCACCTTCGTCAAGTTCTTCGCGGCTGACCACAGGACGCAGCTCACGACTTGGCCCACCGGCAGAGAGTCCACGCTCCCCTACTACGGAGCAGCCACGCTGTTCGTCGAGTATCTTGCGCAGCACTACGGGGGCCACGAAAGCCTCATTCGGCTCGTCACGCAGGCCGAGGACGGCATCGAGGGAGTCACCGCCTACCTCGATTCGCTGGGCTACGAGGCCACCTTCCTCGACGTGTTCCGAGACTGGCTTGTAGCCAACCACCTGGACGCGTATGTGGCCGCCGGGGACTACTCGTACAGGGGGCTAAACCTGAGCGTCCGGCCAACGACCATCTTCCGCGGGTACGGGGAGCACAGCGGCAGCGCCGCCCAGTATTCGGGCGACTACCTCGAGCTCCGCCTGCCGGAAGGCGACGCTTTGCTGGCGTTCCAGGGCGAGCCGAGCACTCCGATTCTGCCCACAACCGCGCGCAGTGGCGAGCACTGCTGGTGGGGCAATCGTGGCGACTCCATCAACTCCACGCTTACCACAAGCGCAGACCTTTCGGAGGTGGAATCGGCCACGCTTGAGTTCTGGACGTGGTACGCCATCGAGGAATCGTGGGACTACGCCTACGTGGAGGTATCCACGGACGGCGGGGAGACCTGGACGGTGCTTGAGGGCGAGCTCTCCTCGCCGGAGAGCGGACTCGGCGTTGGCTTCGGTCCGGGCTACACAGGAAGCAGCGACGGCTGGCAGCAGGACTCAATCGACCTGACGCCGTTTGCAGGCGGCGAGGTCCTCATCCGGTTCGAGTACGTGACCGACCAGGGCGTAAACGACGTCGGCATCTGCATCGACGACGTGTCGATTCCTGAGATCGGCTTCATGGACGACGCCGAGGAGCCGGGCACGTGGGAAGCGGTGGGATTCGTGAGGACGGACAACTCGGTCAAGCAGGAGCACCTTGTGCAGGTCATAGAGTTCGGTGAGGAGACGACGGTGAGGCAGATGGAGGTGGACGCGGACGGGCGCGGCGAACTGCTGCTGAGCGGCTTTGGGGACGGGCTGAGGAAAGCGGTGGTGATTGTGGCGCCAATCGCACCCAAGACGTCGCAGCCGTCCACGTACGTGCTAGCCGTGGAGCCTGCGCACTAGCGGACGAACGCGAACCACGCGATGCCGCCCACAATCGCCGCCGCGATGACCAGCGGCGCCACGCACGTGATGAAGACTCCCAGACCGCGCATCAGCCTCGCCACCATAAACGGCAACCGGACGGGCAGCAGGACTAGTCGGAGCAGAGCGAGCATAGCCCGCTAGTCGGACAGGTTGAGGTGCTCCTTCAGTGCCTCCACCGCCTCGTGGGAACCGAACACGGTTGTCAGCTTGCCGTTCACGCGGACTCGCCGCTTGGCAATCAGACCCTTCTTGTGGAGCAGGTAGAGCGACCAGCTGAGGGAAGACCTCTTCAACCGAGGGAAGATCCGCAGCAACCCCTCATCGCCGTTGTCGAATACTTCATCGGAGCGCCGGTTCAACTCTTCCAGCAACATGGCCTGCAGCGGGGGGAGACTGTCTTCCGTGGGTCCCGGTCTAGCCATAATTTGCGAGATTTTCATTGCTCACACTCCCGTACATTAAAGCGCTTATGAGAGTATATCAGGTTTGTCAAGCGATGTTGAGCGTTTGCGAGCTACAGCCATTTCTGCGCAGGCAGAGCTTTGCGTAACACCAGATGAGGGCGCGCACTCTTCGTCACCCCTGCGAAAGCAGGGGTCTAGAACCCCTGGAAAGAGGGAAATAGATTCCCGCTTTCGCGGGAATGACGGGAAACGTAATCCTCTAGGAGCATTGCCATAGTTGGGCAAGGGTCTCCGCAGGCAGGAATCCAGAGGATATGGGGAAGCGCGACGGCAGCAGACTCTAGGTTTCGCGTTTCGGCTGCGCGTAGTTTACCCCCGTATCAAGTACGGGGCAGGCTCTGAGCATAGCCGAAGGGCTCGAAATGACAGCGGCAAGTGGCAGCCCGCCGCCAACTACAAACGTCATTGCGGCCCCGCATCAAGTGCGGGGCAGGCTCCAGCAGCAATCCAGGGCGGAGACGGCTACCACCAGATCTTGTTCTCAACGCTAGACTGGAGCTCGGAAAAGTCGCGAGTCCACAGGGACGTGCTCAGGTACTTCCAGCCGCCGTCGGCCAGAAGGCACACGATATTGCCGCCATCCATCCGCTCCGCCAGCCTCGTGGCGCAGCACACCACGGAGCCGGACGAGATGCCTGCGAAGATCCCTTCCTTGTCCATCAGTTCCCGCGTGAACCTGAAAGCCTCGCTGCTTTCAACCATGATGCGGCTGTCCAGCAGAGAGAGGTCGAGAATGGGCGGTATGAACCCCTCCTCAAGGCTGCGCAGGCCCTGGATCACGTCGTCCGGGTGCGGTACCACCGCCACAACCCTGATTGCAGGGTTGTACTCCTTGAGCCGCCGGCCGACGCCCATGAGCGTGCCGCCCGTGCCGAGACCGGCCACGAACACGTCAATGTCCGGCATGTCCTCGATGATCTCGCGACCCGTGGTCTCGTAGTGGGCCCTGGGGTTGGCCTCGTTGCCGTACTGGTACGGCATGAAGTAGGTGGAGTCCTCGGCGGCCATCTGCTCGGCCACCACAATCGCCCCGTTGGTGCCCTTGGCCCCGTCGCTGAACACGATCTCCGCGCCGTAGGCCTGCAGAAGCTGCGCCCTCTCCCCGCTCACGTTCTCAGGCATGACCACCTTAATGCGGTAGCCCTTCCGCCGGGCGATGAACGCCAGCGCGATGCCGGTGTTGCCGCTGGTAGGCTCCAGGATAGTCTTGTCGTGCGTGAGCGAGCCATCAGCCTCCGCCCGATCGATCATGTACTTGGCGATGCGGTCCTTGAGGCTGCCCGTGGGGTTCTGCCCCTCCAGCTTGGCGAAAATGCGAACGTCCGGGTTGGGACTCATCCGCTCAATCTCCACAAGCGGCGTGCCGCCGATTGTGGAGAGGATGTCGCGATTGCTCATAGGTGACCGGTTGCCCACGCCGCGAGCCGGAGCCCGCAGCCCTACGCTACGACGGCAGGTTCCTGCAGTCCGCAGAAGACCTCGTAGTCGATGAGCTTGTGGATAGTGGGGTTCTCGCCGCAGAGGGCGCACTTCTTGTTGCGCCGCAGCTTCACCGTGCGGAACTCCATGCTCAGCGCGTCGATGAGCAGCAGGCGGCCGACCAGCGGCTCGCCCTCCCCCAGGATGAGCTTGATGGTCTCCGTGGCCTGGATGCTGCCGACCATGCCTGGCAGCGCTCCGAGCACTCCCGCCTCAGCGCAGCTGGGCACCGCGCCCGGCGGCGGCGGCGTGGGGAATAGGCAGCGATAGCACCCCTGGCCCGGCACATACACGGTCACCTGGCCATCGAACAGCAGAATGCTGCCGTCCACCAGGGGCTTGTTGCAGAGGTAGGAGGCGTCGTTTACCAGATAGCGAGCAGGGAAGTTATCGGCGCCGTTCACCACGATGTCGTACTGCGAGATGATCTCCATGGCGTTCTCGGAGGTCAGGGGCTCTTCGTGGAGCACCACATTTACGCCGGAGTTGTACTCCAGCAGCGTCTGCTGCGCCGAAAGCACCTTGGGCGTGCCAACGTCGCTTTCATGATGGAGGATCTGACGTTGGAGGTTGCTGATTTCCACCACGTCGAAGTCCACGATGCCCAGAGTGCCGACGCCGGCGAGACACAAGTACAGCGCAGCGGGCGAGCCGAGCCCGCCGGCTCCCACGATGAGCACCTTGGCCTCAAGCAGCTTCCTCTGCCCGCTGCTGCCCACCTGGGGCATGATGATGTGCCGACTGTACCGCTTTACCTGATCCGGTGAGAGCGCTGTCGTCTGAGTCATGAACCAAGTCCTCCTGGGTTCGGCGGAGACCGCGCGGGAATTGCGGCCTCAGC
>DAOUKJ010000084.1:0-16680 GCA_034421435.1 Dehalococcoidia bacterium
GGTCTGGCTCGCGGTATAGACGGCACGGCGCATCGAGCCGCGCTGGACGCCGGAGGCCGCACTGTCGCAGTGCTGGCAAACGGGCTGGACACAATCTACCCGCCGGAGCATTCCAACATGGCCCGCGAGATCACGCGCAACGGCGCGCTGGTGAGCGAGCACCCTCCCGGCGTGCGGCCGGAGGCCAAGAACTTCCCGCGGCGTAACCGCCTGCTTAGCGGGCTAACGCCCGGCACGCTCGTCGTGGAGGCGGGCGAGGGCAGCGGCGCCCTGTGGACGGTGAGGCACGTCGTCGACCAGAACCGGGAGGTGATGGCTGTGCCCGGCAGTATACTCTCGCCGGCCAGCCGCGAGTCCAACCGGCTCATACAGGATGGCGCCAAGACGGTGCTCGGCTACGCGGACATCCTGGCGGAGCTGAACTTTTCCGCGCTCGGCCAGCAGATGGAGCTTCGGGCGGTGCTGCCGCAGGACGGCCGCGAGACTCAGCTGCTCACCTGGATCACGTACGAGCCGGTACACATCGACGAGATTCAGCGCGCATCCGGGCTACCGGTTGCCGCGGTGAGCAGCTCGCTTACAATGATGGAGATAAGGGGACTTGTGAAGCAGGTGGGCGGCATGAACTACGTCAGGACCCGGGAGGCGCCCGCACTCTACGAAACAGCAAATGCGTGAGGAGATATGTCGAAGAATCTGGTAATTGTTGAGTCACCCGCAAAGGCGCGCACCGTTGGCCGGTATCTCGGCGGCGACTACACCGTGCTCGCGTCGCTTGGCCACGTGCGCGACCTGCCCCAGGGAGGGCTGGGCGTGGACGTGGAGCGCGACTTTGAGCCTCAGTACGAGGTGATGAAGGACAAGGAGAAGGTGGTGAAGGACGTTCGCGCAAAGGCGAAGGGCGTCTCCAACGTCTACCTGGCCACCGACCCCGACCGAGAGGGCGAGGCGATAGCCTGGCACCTGGTACACTCGGCGGGCCTTGGCAACAAGGCTGTGAAGCGCGTGGTGTTCCACGAGATAACACAGGAGGCGATTCGAGAGGCGTTCGAGAGCCCGCGGGACATTGACGATAACCTCGTCAACGCCCAGCAGGCGCGGCGCATCCTCGACAGGCTGGTGGGCTACAAGCTCAGCCCCGTGCTGTGGCAGAAGGTGTCCCACCACAACGCTCGCACCAGGCGGCTCTCCGCGGGCAGGGTGCAGTCGGTCGCGCTGCGGCTGGTGGCTGACCGCGACGGCGAGATTGCGGCCTTCGTGCCCAAGGAGTACTGGACGATAGAGGCCCAGCTGAAGGGCGGCTCCAAGCCGGCAGGCGTCTTCAAGGCCAGCCTGCACTCCGTGGCGGGCGAAAAGCGAAGGCTGGACATCCCGGCTGAGGCGGAGGCGATGGGCCTGGTGGCCGACCTCCATGGCGCCTCCTACAGCGTGTCTCAGGTCAGGAAGCGGCAGGTGAAGCAACGGCCGGCCGCCCCATTCACCACAAGCTCGCTACAGCAAGAGGCGTGGCGGAAGCTGCGGTACTCGGCCCGCAGGACTATGGCGCTGGCCCAGCAGCTCTACGAGGGGTTGGCCGTGGGTGACGAGGGTTCAGTGGGCCTCATCACATACATGCGAACCGACTCCACCAGCGTCGCCTCGTCCGCGCTGCAGGAGACGCTTGCCTATGTGCGCAAGCGGTACGGCGCCGACTACGCACCGAAGTCGCCAAGGACGTACGCGACCAGGAGCAAGGGAGCGCAGGAGGCCCACGAGGCCATCCGGCCCACTTCCGTCCAGCGCGACCCGCAGTCGCTGGCAAAGCACCTGTCCAGGGAGCAGCTTCGGCTGTACGAGCTGATCTGGAAGCGCATGACGGCGAGCCAGATGGCCGACGCCGTGCTCGACTCCACGTCTGTTGAGGTAGAGGCCCGCGCCGAATCAGGCCGCGCATACGTGTTCAGGGCCAGCGGCAGCGTGCTGCGTTTCGCCGGATTCCGCGTCCTCTACATGGAAGACCGCGACGACGCCTCAGACAACGGAGAGCAGGCCACGCTGCCCAACCTTACCCAGGGCGACGCGCTGGAGTGTCTGGGACTCAAGCCTGAACAGCACTTCACGCAGCCGCCGCCCAGATACACGGAGGCGTCGCTGATCAAGAAGCTGGAGGAGCTAGGCATAGGCAGGCCCAGCACCTACGCGCCCACTATCTCGACCATCCAGGACAGGGAGTACGTGTCCAAGACCAACGGCAGCTTCAGGACAACCGCGCTTGGTTCGACGGTGTGCGAGCTGTTGCGCCGCAGCTTCCCGGACATCATGGACTCCGGCTTCACCGCGCAGATGGAGAGCGAGCTCGACGACATCGCCCGCGGCGAGCGGGAGTGGACGCCCGTGCTGGGCGAGTTCTACGGCGGGTTCAGCCGCTCCGTGGAGGAGGCACTCAAGATCGAGCGCATGTCCGTCGCTGACGAGCTGACGGATCAGAAGTGCGATGAGTGCGATAAGTTCATGGCCGTGAAGATGGGCCGCTTCGGGCGATTCCTGTCGTGCACCGGCTTCCCGGAGTGTCGCAGCAGCAAGCCGTACCAGGTGCCCACGGGTGTGGGCTGCCCGCGCTGCGAAGGCGACATGGTCCAAAGGCGCGGAAAGAAGCGAGGCCGGCTGTTTTACGGCTGCTCCAACTATCCCGGGTGCGACTTCACGGTGGCGCAGCGCCCCCTCAAGGCGCCGTGCCCTGAGTGCGACGAGCTCCTGGTGGCGTCCGGCCGCAACGGCGCGCGGTGCACCGGTTGCGACTTCCGCGGTCCGGCGCCGGAAGGCGAACCGGAGATTGAGGCTGCCGAGGAGCGCGTGGAGGTGGCGGTCTGAGCACTGGCGCCGCGCAGGCGAGGGAGCACCTCGAAGGCTACCGTGAGCACCTGATCGGAGAGCGCAACCTCTCCGAGTACACCGTGCGCAACTACCTGGACGACCTGAATCCGCTCATGGAGCTGCTTGAGCAGCAGGAAGTCGAGTCGCTGGATCGGGTAGACCGCGCGTTTCTCAGGCGATACATCTCGTGGCTCATGTCCGGCAGACGCATCCGCGAAGGACGTGCCCGCACCAGGACAGGCCACGAACGGGCGAGCGTGACACGTCACCTTGTGGCGCTCAGGTCGTTCTTCCGCTACCTCACGGCGCGAGGCGTGGTGCCCCCGGATCCGCTGTGGAAACGGGGCAGCCGTCAGTCTCGGTCGCTCATACCCAAGACGGAGCGGCTGCTGCCCAGGGTGGTGGATCGCCAGGAGGTGGAGCGCCTGCTCAACGCGCCGGATGCCACGGAAGGTATGGGCAAGCCCAAGCCGCCGGAGATCCAGCTGCGCGACCGCGCAATCCTGGAGCTGCTCTACGCCACCGGCCTGCGGGTCAGTGAGCTCTCCGGCCTGGACCTCGGCGACGTGGACCTGAGTCGTCGCGTGGTCAGGACGGTGGGCAAGGGCTCCAAGGAGCGCGAGGCGATCATGGGCAGGCCGGCGCAGGAAGCCGTGGAGCAGTACGTTTCGGTCGGGCGGCCGAGGCTGGAGGGCGGGCGCAGGACGGACGCGCTCTTCCTCAACAAGTCCGGCGGCCGCCTCACCAAGCGCTCTGTGCAGGAGATGGTGAAGCGCTACGGCCTGATGTCCATAGACGCCAAGGTGCACCCGCACATGCTGCGTCACAGCTTTGCGACGCACATGCTGGACGGCGGCGCCGACCTGCGCATTGTGCAGGAGTTGCTGGGCCACTCCTCGCCGGCGACGACGCAGATTTATACGCACGTGAGCCTTGCCAACTCACGCAGAGTCTACTTGCAAGCGCATCCGAGAGCGCGCAAGGACGCGGATTCGGACTAGTCCCGGCGTCCGACCGGCGTGAGGCGTCCCGTCCCTGCGCCAATGACCGCGAATGCGGCAGTTATGGTAGGCCCCGTCGTCAGCGGCCGCGGCCGCCCGTCTCAGGCAGAAACCTGCCGCCCACCAGCAGCGTGAGCGCCATTGGCGAGACCACGCACATGCCGATGAACAGTGACCCCGTGTCCTCCAGCAGGAATCCGACTAGCAGCGGCCCCATCGTCGCGCCCAACGGAAACAGCGTGCGCACCAGCCCCAGCGTCACCGCAACCTCCCGCGGAGGCAGCTGCATGTCCAAAGGCATTGTCGCCAGAATGGGAGGCACCGCCATCGCGCACATGCCCGCAACGAAGAGCAGCAGGTACGCCGGAAGGAATGAGTCGACCATCAGGAGTGCCAGGTAGGTGACGGGGAGGATTATGCCAGGCACCCAGATGAACGGCTTCCTGCGCCCGATCAGCTCCGACAGCGCCCCGGCGGACATGGAGCCGACAACACCGCCTATCGGGAAGGCGGCCATCAGCAGGCCGACTGTGGTTAGCGAGATGTCCAGCTTATCGAGGGCGTAGGTCGGGTAGAAGGTCATGAAGGATGCGAACGCCGCCGCGGCTCCCATCTGGCAGCCCGCGACAACCCAGAGCACCTTGCGCCTCTTCAGCACTCCGGCAGGGTTCCCCACCTGCGGCGCAGGCCCGCCCTCCGCCTGAGTGCGACGCCGCTCACGTCCGGCAAACAGCCACACCACCGAGAAGACCACAATCGCCGCTGCCATCGCCACGTGGACCTCTCGCCAGCCCCCAAGCAGCGACACCATCGAGGGCGTAGCGGCTATGCCCGCCATCTGGCCTATCGAGCGGATGCTGAAGTCAATGCTGTTAACCACCGCGTAGAGCCTGGCCCGGAACCACTGCTGTATGAAGATGACCTGCATCTGTATCCGGCAGACCGCCATCAGGACGAAGGTGAACCGGGCCGCCAGAAGCACCTCCACCGTCGGCGCAATGGCGTGGAGTACGGCGGCCGCCCCCATGCCAAGGGCGCTTGCGAGCGTGACGAGCCTCGGGTTGTACCGGGTAAGCCATATACTGGCCGGCAGGGCCATCAAGCCGAATCCCATGAAGCCTGCGGAACCCATCAGCCCGGCCTGCAGGGGCGTCATGCCTAGGTCTACAGTCCAGATGGGTATGAGCACGCCGATGGACATGAACACGAACGTGTTGACCAGGTCCATGCCCCACAGATTGCTCATCACCACCCAAGCGTAGAATGGCTGCCTGTCCGTGGCGGCGGCTGGCGCGCTCGCAGGCGGGGTGTCGTCTACCGGTTGGTCGGCTGGTCTCAAGGTATTTCGAAGGTGCCGGTTGTCGGGCGTCAGTGGTGCGACGGCGGCAGCCTTTGGATTCGGCGGCGCGGCCGTTGCGGCGGTGTTCGCTGGGCGGTTCGCACCATCATACATCGCCCACAGGCGTTTAGCTAGTCGCGCCGCTGGACGCTGCCGTTGGCATGGGTTAGGCTGTGGGCACGGTTGACGAGATGCGCGAGCGCGCTGCGCGGGAGGCGCACACTTGACGAACGATGCGGCGGTCGTGGAGATGGACGTTGCGGTCAGGCATGGCCGCATGCACTGCACGCTCCACGGGAAGGGCGAGCCACTCGTGTTTCTGCACGGCGCGCTCGGCACAGGAGAGGCGCACTTCCGACGCCAGATAGACGAGCTGGCGCGGCACTATAGTCTCGTAGTGCTGGACTTCCTGGGCTACGGCCGTTCGGGCAGGCGGGACATATTCGATGGAGCATTCCACACGCACGACGCTGAGGACGTGGTTGCGCTCATCGAACAGTTGGGTGTGTCCCCCGTCCACCTCTGCGGGTTCAGCGACGGCGCCATCGTGGCGATGGTTGTGGCGACCCGCTACGGCGAGCATCTGCGTTCGCTGACGCTCATCGGCGGTGAGGCCGTGTTGGACGAGAAGGGCATGGCGATGACGCGGGAGTGGGTGCCGCCGGAGCAGCTGTCGCCGGGCTTCCAGGAGGCGCTGGCTCGCTATCACGGCGACCCGTACTGGTCGGAGATGGTCACGGAGTACGTGAACGCGTTCGAGATGCTCTGGGCGGCCGGCGGCGACCCGGTCGGCGGCTCACTGGATCGCATCACGTGCCCCACGCTCATCGTTCAGGGCGTCGACGACCCCTGGGTGGACGTGTCGAACGCGCACCACCTGCACACCGCCATACCAGGCTCGCGGCTGGAGGTGTTCGAAGGCGCAGGCCACGAGGTGCAGCGCGACCGCCCGGACGACTTCAACGCGCTGCTGCTGGAGTTCCTGGCGTCCGTGGGCCAGTCTGCCACCTAGCCCGCACTAGCTAAGTCCGCCAGACGGTGTGAGCGAGGCTAGTGTGCTGACCCGCTCGCCCTGAGCTTGTCGAAGGGCGCGGGCGGGCAGTTGCTGCAGACCGTTGCCCGCTCAAATGGTTCGACAGGCTCACCATGAGCGGGCAAGAGACGGCATGACGGCCCGCGTTCCCATCCGTCATTCTGAGCGAAGCGCAGCGAAGTCGAAGAATCTAGGACACTCGTCCTCAGACCGGCAGTGAACCACGCCGAACGTCTTGGATTTCTCGCGGAGTTTATCCTGAGCGCAGCCGAAGGGCTCGAAATGACGGGAGTGGAGGCCGCAACCGCCGCCTCAGTCATTGCGGCCCCGCTCACGCCCTTCGACAAGCTCAGGGTGAGCGGACGAGATTAGCCCCGCTCATGGTGAGCCTGTGGAACCATTTGAGCGGGCCGGGGACAGGCCATGCGCGGGCTGGAAGAATGCCGCGCTCCGCGCTCGTCTCACGCCACCGTCACACCCATACGCCCAAGCTCCTCCTGCACCGCCGCAATCAGTCTGTCCGCCGTCTCACTCGACAGGACGAAGGGCTTGGACCTTGTGGGCGCCATAGTCATGTAGCTCCAGAGCGCGTTCCACACGCGCTGCCGGTCCTCCGGCCGCCGTGCGGCGAGCAGCGCGGGCAGGTACTGGCCCGCCAGCCTGAACGCCAGCAATTCGCAGCCGACGGGGTCGTCCGCAAGCTCCGGGTCGGCGGCTGAGAGCACGGCCCGCCACCTGGCCTCGTCCAGCAGTTCTGACCTGTCCAAGCTGCGCTCCTCTCTGCGAGTCGGCTTGCTGCGGCAACGGATTGCACGCGCCATTCGGCAGGCTGCCAAATTTGCCAATTCACAGCCGTTCGCCCATAATGGTAGCACAGGTTCTTGGCAAGACGGAGCCGACGGAAGCGGCCGCGGCTCGCCGACAGGAGGTGCAGTGATATGAGCGACCAGACCACGGAGATCGCGACGCTTGCGGGCGGGTGCTTCTGGTGCCTGGAGGCGGTCTACGAGCAGCTAAACGGCGTCCACAAGGTGGAGTCCGGCTACATCGGGGGCCACGTGCCAAACCCCAGCTACGAACTGGTCTGCGGCGGCCGCACAGGCCACGCGGAGGCCGTGCGGCTCACATACGACCCGAGCGTCGTATCGTATCGGGAGCTGCTGGAGATATTCTTCACCATCCACGACCCGACGACGCTGAACCGCCAGGGGCCGGACGTCGGCACGCAGTACCGGTCGGCCATATTCGTCCACACGCCGGAGCAGCAGGCGACCGCTGAGGAGGTGATGACGGAGATCGACCGGGCGCGGCTGTGGGACCGCCCCATCGTCACGGAGATCGCTCCCGCCACCGCATTCTTCGTCGCCGAGGACTACCACCAGCAGTACTTCCGCAACAACACGTACCAGCCGTACTGCCAAATCCTGATTCAGCCAAAGGTGGCGAAGTTCCGCAAGGAGTACCTGGCCCGGCTGAAGCCGGAGGCGGCCGAAGCCACAATGTACATGTGATCCGGGCGCGGCTCCCGTCTACTGCCGCCGCTGCGGCGGCGCCCAAGCCTCGCCGGGGCGCTGCGGATGGCGGTACATGTGGCCTGAGTTGACCTCCGGGAACTCCACGCTCTCCGCCTCCGCTATACCCTCGCTATAGGCGCGGATCAGCTCGTCCTCCGCGTCGTAGGCGAATGGATCGCCAAGCTGTTGCTCGATCTCGCCGCCCGGCTCAGGCCTGTTCTCCATCAGCCACTCCGTCGAGCGGGTCAGCGCTTCCGCCACACCCACGACGTCGCGGTAGCCCAATTCAGTCCTGATCTTGGTGATGTCCATCTCGGTGCCGGGTCCGGCCTGCGCGCTGCCTCCGCGATACACCCTCGCCGCCAGCGACGGCGGCAACTCCACAAGCTCCCACTCGTGGCCCATCAGCCCACCGATGAACCGGGCAATCTGCGACTGCGAGTACTGCGTCTCCTCACCCACGTTGTAGACCTGGCCCGCCGACTCGTTCGGCTTGTCGATGCCGAGCAGCACCGCGTGCGCCGCGTTCTCCCCGAATGCGCGCCTGCCGACGCCCCTGCCCGCGGACACGATTAGCTGCCTGCGCCCGTCGAGCGCGCGACGCACGATGCTCCACTCCGGGTTGGCGGGCGCGCCGGGGCCGTAGATGCCGGGGTAGCGGAAGATGGTGGCGTTGTAGTGGCCCTCGGCGTGCGCCTGCAGGACGGTCTGCTCCGTGACCCAGATCATGTAGGGCAGCCGCGGGCCGTCCGGGTCGACGGTCACGGGCGCGTCCTCAGGGATGGCCGCGGGCGCTCCGAGTGGGCCCCATCGCGGGTCGTTGCGCGGGGCATAGAGCATCCCGCCGCTGACGGTGATGAGTCGCTGCGTCTTGCCCTTGAGCACCTCCGCGATCAGGCGGATTCGTCCGTAGGTGGCAATGGCCACGTCGAAACTGCGGCCGTCAAGGGCTGCCTCCAGCGTCTCCGCGAAGTGTGGATCGGTGTGGATGTGCTCGACGTACTGGACGGACTCAGGTTCGTGCTGGCCGCCGTGCAGCACAACAACCTCGTAGCCGCGCTCGGTGAGGCCGTGGACGATGTACGGGCCGGACGGGCCGGTCCCTCCGATTACCAGAGCCTTCATGCTCGACACCTCCAGTTCTAAGGGTAGGGCCGTGGCGGTTCACTGCGTATGCTAAGTCATGCTCACGGCGCGGTCAACCTGCATTGCGTCGCTCATGGCCTGTCCTCGGCCCGCTCATGGTGAGCACGTCGAACCATTTGAGCGGGCCTACATGCGCCAACGCCATCCGCTCATCCCCTTCGACAAGCTCAGAGCCTGCCCCGTACTTGATACGGGGGTGAGCGGACGGATGCCTCTCCGGGCCGTGAGTCGCCCCAGCCCGCTCACGGTGAGCGTGTCGAACCAGATGAGCGGGCCTACATACGCCAGCGCCATCCGCTCATCCCCTTCGACAAGCTCAGGGTGAGCGGACTGTCTCCGCCTAGCCCTGTGGGTTGAGTCCGTGGCTCGCACAATGTGAGCATGGCGTTTCACCTGTACCAAACGGGCCTACCGCGCCCGCGGCTGCCAGCCCAGCTCGTCCAGGCGCTCCTTGACGATTCGCGCAACCTCCAGGTTGCCCTCCGGCGTCAGGTGCCCCGTGAGGTTCTCCGCTACCCGAATGTACAGGTCGTCGAACACCCTCTCGAACGAGTTGTGCAGCCGGAACTCCTCCAGCAGGTCCACGTATTCGATGCCCAGCTTCTCGTAGAGCGCGATCAGGTGCGCGTGCGTGGCGTCTTCTGAGGCGTTCTGCCACGCCTCCTCGTCGCGAAAGCCCGTCCCGTGTGGCACCTGCACGATAATCAGCCTAGCGCCCGCGGCCTCCGTGGACTCCTGCAGCGAGCGCAGCACGTGCTCGACGATGCGGTCCACGTCCTCGTGATAGCGCTCCTTGACGCCCTCGCCGAACAGGCGCCAGTAGACGCGCGTCAGCCGGTTCCGCAGGAACGCAAGGGAGTAGAGAGCCGGCGGGTCGAGCTCCCGGTCGAGCGCGTCGTACACCTCCTGGGGAGGCGGAATGTCCGTGTTGGTGAGGTGCATGGCGCCCGTGCTCTCGTCGTACTCAAACAGGGGCTTGGAGTAGCCGTAGAATGGCAGGGCCGTCCTGATGTAGTTGTGGGGGAACGTGCCCAGCAGCACCACGTCGGGGTCGTACTGCTCTCCGTAGGCCTGGTACTTGAGCACCGCCTGGTCGATGCCGTACCCCACAACGCCCATGTTGAGCACCTCGCCGTTGTCCAGCAGCGTTTCGAGTTGTGCGGGGTAGGTCTCGTCGGAGTCCACGTACGAGCCGAACACGAAGGAGTTACCGATGGCGACCACTCGCAGCACGTCCTCGGCAGGCTGCAGGTCGTAGGTCGTGCTTCCGACGGTCCTGCTCCCACCTGTATTCGAGTTGTACGGCTGGTCCCAGCCCAGTTGGGGGTCGTAGACGCCGCGGCGCCAGTCGAGGTCGCGCGGGTAAAGCTCCAGGAAGCTGCGCCGGTAGAACTCGGCGTCCAGGTCGCGGTCGTAGGTGAGGTCGGCGTACAGCTCCGAGGGCTGGTCGATGGTGAAGCGAAGGACCACCTCCAGCACCAGCAGCAACACCAGCAGCGAGCCCACCGACATCGATAGCCCAACGGCGATGGTCTTGAGGGTGTTCAATGAGACGTCCCGTCCGTGGGCCATACACCGGCAGGCAGGTGCGATGCCGCAGGATAGCATTGCGCCCGCGCGGTGTCAACGCGCCCCCTCGCAAAATTGACCGCCACACTCGCAAGTGCTATCATGCGCGCAAGAATCAGCCATTGGCGTTGGCCATGGAGCTCATGGATAACCTAGACCAGATCGGCGGGGAGATATCTACTTGCACCGATTGCGCCCTCTCCCGCAACAGAACCCGCGCCGTACCGGGCGAGGGGCCGTCTGACGCGAAGATTGTACTGGTAGGAGAGGCGCCGGGCTTCAATGAGGACCAGCAGGGAAGACCCTTTGTGGGCGCTGCCGGCCATCTGCTGGAGGAGCTCCTCTCGCACGCAGGACTCAGCCGCGAGCAGGTGTTCATCACCAACACCGTGAAGTGCCGGCCTCTGAACAATCGCGACCCGCTACCGGGCGAGATGGCAGCCTGCCGCAAGTACCTGGATCGTCAGATGGAAGTGATCTCGCCCAAGGTTATTGTGACGCTGGGTCGCTACTCGCTGGCTAGCTATTTGCCGGGCGAGGCGATCGGCAAGGCCAGGGGTAGGCCCCGCAACATAAACGGGACTATCGTATACCCCATGTACCATCCTGCGGCTGCGCTCCGTCAGCATGCGCTCCGTAAGGTCATAGAAGAGGACATGCAGAAGCTTCCAGAGCTGCTCAGGGCAGCGCCTCAGCCCCAGGAGGGGCCGCAGGAAGAACAGCTAAGCATGTTCTGAGGATACACATGGCTCCACATCTGAAGGTAATTCCGCTTGGCGGTCTCGGGGACATCGGCAAGAACATGATGGCCTTGGAGTGCGGTGACGACATCGTCGTCATTGACGCCGGGGTGCTCTTTCCGGCGGAGGACACGCCCGGCGTAGACCTCATCATCCCGGACATCACCTACCTCAAGGAGAACAGCGACCGCGTACGCGCGATCCTGATCACCCACGGCCACGAGGACCACACCGGCGCTCTTCCGTTCGTGCTGCGCGAGCTGGATGTGCCCGTCTACGCCCCGCGCTTGGCGGCCGGCCTTATCCAGGTGAAACTGAAGGAGCACAGGGACACACGTGACGCCCGGCTGGAGGTTGTGTCCCCCGGGGAACCGGTGGAGTTCGGCTGCTTCCGCGTGGAGTGGTACCCGGTGTGCCACAGCATACCGGACGCTATGGGGCTGGCCATCCAAACTCCCTTGGGGCTGGTGATTCACACCGGCGACTTCAAGGTAGACCACACGCCCGTAGACGGCCGGCCCACGGACCTGAGCAGCCTAGCGGCGCTGACCGGCGACGGCGTGCTGCTTCTCCTGTCCGACTCCACCTACGCGGAGGTGCCAGGCTACACGCCATCCGAGCGCGTCGTGGGCGAGGCGCTCGACAGGGCGATTGCGACTGCGGATGGACGGGTGCTGGTGGCCACATTCGCATCTCTCATCTCGCGGATCCAGCTGGTGCTGGACGCGGCGCAGAGGCACGGGCGCAGGGTGGCGTTCGTGGGGCGCAGCCTGGTGGACAACGTGAACATGACCCTGAAGATGGGCTACCTGTCCGCGCCGCCGGAGGTACTGGCGACACTCCGGGAGGTCAGGGACCTCCCGCCTGAGGAGGTGGTCATCATGACCACCGGGAGCCAGGGCGAGCCAACGTCGGCCCTGGTGCGCATCGCAAGCGGAGAGCACCGCGACGTCAACATCATCCCTGGCGACACGGTCGTGATCTCTGCCACGCCCATACCGGGCAACGAGACTGTCGTCAGCAAGACCATCGACAACCTGCTGCGCAGGGGAGCTCACGTTCTCCATGACCGCGTCGCCCTTGTTCACGTCCACGGACACGCCAGCCAGGAAGAGCTGAAGCTCATGATCAATCTTGTTCGCCCTCAGTACTTCGTGCCGGTCCACGGTGAGTACCGGCATCTGAAGGCGCACGCGGCCCTGGCGGGCGCGCTGGGCATTGCTACGGACAACACATTTGTGATGGAGGACGGGGACGTGCTGGAGATCGGCCCTGACTGGGCCGAGGTGACGGACAGGGTGAAGGCCGGCCCCGTCTTTGTGGATGGCCGGCGCACGTGGGGCATGATGAACGGCGTGCTCAGGGACCGCAGGCTCCTCTCGCAGGACGGCATCGTGGTCATGGTGGTAACGCATGACTCCAGGACCGGCCACCTGCTGGGCCTTCCGGAGATGGTCTCCAGCGGCTTCATCGACATGGAGGAGCAGGGCGAGATAGCCGAACTAACCGCGCAGGTGGTGATGGAAGCGATCAATGGAAACGGCGCGCAGCCGATGGACAGGGCGCAGGTCGCCGAGCGAGTAAAGCAAGCGACGGCGGGCTTTCTACGTGAACGCACCGGAAGAAGGCCTATGATCGTCCCAATGGTGAAGGAGGTCTGAGGGGGCCTTTATGAAGCGATTTGCGCAGCGTGTGTGGCAGCACAAGTTGGTATCGAGCGCCGTGATCCTGGCGATCGCGGTCGTGGCCGTCGCGGGGGTCTTTCACGCTCAGATAATCGACGGCTTCGTCAATGCGAGAGACTCGCTTGTAAGGACCTTCGCGTTCGGGTTCTTGCCGACGCTGATATGGGCCATGGCACTTGCCCTGGCGGTCTGGAAGCGCCGGCATTTGCTGGTGAGGCGCTACTGGAATCGGTGGGCCGCTGGCCTCGTGGGCACGGTTGTGGTATGGGGCGGCATGGGATACCTGATCGGCTACGAAGGCATCCTGAATGAGGTGTCGCTGGGAGGCGAGATCGGGCAGGCCATAAAGGGCCCGTCGGATATCTTGGGCGGAGTGCGCTTGCTGGCTCTGGCTGCCCTGGCAATCACAATCGCCGCGCCCATCGGGACGCTATGGTGGCTTCGCAGGTCGGCCCACTTTACGGGCCGCGCGTCTCGCAGGGCCGTGCGCGCACTGCCAGTAGTAGGACGAGGAGCTCGCGCCGCGGGCAGGGCTGTGGTCAGTGTCTTCAGCTTCTTGCGAAGAAGTAAGCCGGAACCGGCCACCATCTCCGTTCAGGAGGCGCCCGTCCCCCGTCAGTCTGAGCGCAGCTCGGCTATGGCGTTTCGAAGGCAGCAGGCCATGCAGGAGCTGGCCCCCCATACACCAATAAGCCATAACGGCGACGGCGCCTCAGACGAGATGCCCGCCGCGCCGCGGCCGAAGCCTGCTCCCACAGCCTCCGCGCCGCCGGTCACCGCAAGACAGCCGGCACCGGCTGCGGCGCAATCTGAAGTGGAGAGGCCTGTAATACCGTACGTTTCGCCCGCGGAGTTGGCTCTTTGGGCGGCGCCGCCCGTGACAGTACTCGCGGAGTCCCCGCCCGGAAGCAAGGAGCCCGGAATCGACGCGGAGGCCACGTCCGAGCTCATCGAGAACACGCTGGCGGACTACGGCATCGAGGTGAGCGTGTCTGAGGTGAAGCCTGGCCCGACTGTCACCATGTTTGGCCTGGTGCCCGGATGGGTCAGGCGCAACCGCCAGTCTAAGGGCGGCGCCGAGAGTGGTGACGGCGCGTCCGGCCGGAGCGATGACAGCTCGACTCGCGTGAAGGTCGACAACATACTTGCGCGGGAGAAGGACCTGGCGCTGGCCCTCGCAGCCCCGAGCCTGCGTATCGAGGCGCCTATACCCGGCGCGTCGCTCGTGGGCATTGAGGTGCCGAACTCAAAGCCGGCGACGGTCAACCTGCGCGACGTCATGGAGACGGACGAGTACCGCTCGATGCTGGAACGCTCCAAGCTGACGCTGGCTCTGGGAACCAAGAGCGGCGGCGAGACTGCCGTCGCAGACCTTGCCCGGATGCCTCACCTTCTCATAGCCGGCTCCACCGGAAGCGGCAAGAGCGTGTGCGTCAACACGGTGATCACCTCAATAATCATGCAGACCTCGCCGTGGGAGGCAAGGCTGCTGATGATAGACCCCAAGCGCGTGGAGCTGACGCCCTACAACGGCATTCCCCACCTCATCATGCCGGTGATTGTGGAGGTGGACATGGCGGTGCAGGCGCTGAGGGGCATGATCTCCGAGATGATGGCGCGCTACAAGCTCCTGGAGGAGGCCGGATCGCGCAACATCGAGAGCTACAACCGCGACCGTGCTCCCCACGAGAAGATGCCCTTTATCGTGGTAGCCGTGGACGAGCTGGCGGACCTGATGATGACGGCCTCCAAGGATATCGAGAACTCCATCGTCAGGCTTGCCCAGCTGGGCCGGGCCACGGGCATCCACCTGGTTGTTGCGACACAGCGTCCCTCCGTGGACGTGGTGACCGGTCTGATCAAGGCCAACTTCCCGGGGCGCATCGCCTTTGCCGTGGCATCGCAGGTGGACTCTCGCACCATCCTCGACAGCGCGGGCGCCGAGAATCTCCTGGGCCGCGGCGACATGCTGTTCGATCCCTCGGACGCGCCCAAGCCCACCCGCGTGCAGGGCGCATTCCTCTCCGACCGCGAGATCGGCGACATAGTCAGCCACTGGCGAAAGCAGAGCGGCCCGACGCCTCCCCCAATCTCGCTGGAGAGCGCGGGGCCGCCCAGGGAGAGCGGGCAGTTTGACGGAGAGTCCGGCGACGACCTGCTGGACAAGGCGTGGGACCTGGCCACGCAGCACAACCGCCTGTCAACGTCGCTTCTGCAGAGGCGGCTGCGGATCGGGTATCCACGGGCGGCCCGGCTGATGGACCTGCTGGAAGAGGAGGGCGTCGTGGGACCGGGCGAGCCCGGGAAGTCTCGAGACGTGCTGGTGAGCAGGGGCAGAAGCCCCGGCGCGGGAGGATAGGCCTTGGTAAGGAGTCTCGCGGACCGGCTGGCTGGCTTCCTTGTCAGGACTCCCAGCCCCCCAGTCGATGAGCAGTGGCCTCTGGAGGACTGCACCCACTGCAACGTGTCCCTGGTGGACGTGCGCCTCTACCTGGAGCAGCACGTGTGCCCCACGTGTCGTTTCCACTTCCCCATCCCTGCCAGGGAGCGAATAGCGCTTCTTGCCGACCCCGGCACGTTCCGCGAGAGCCAGCGCTCGATAGTATCGCTTGGCCTGGCCACGTCGTCACAGATGCAGCGGCGGCGCGACAGGCGCAGGACGGGTCTCACGGAGGCGGCGATCACCGGCCGCGCTGCTATCGGCGGCGTGCCGGTCATTCTCATCGTCCTTGACTACAGATTCTTGGGAGGCACGCTCGGCGCGGTGATGGGAGAGAAGGTCGCTCTGGCCTTCGAGATGGGCACTCGCCGGAAGTTGCCCATCGTGGCCATTGTCACCAGCGGTGGCGCAAGGATGCAGGACGGGGTGCTTTCCCTGATGCAGCTTGCCAAGACATCCGTGGCGGTGAATCGCCTGAACCGGGAGGGTCTGCCATTCATATCCGTTCTGGCGCATCCCACCACCGGCCAGGCCTTCTCCGGCTTTGCCAACATGGCGGACGTGGTGCTGGCGGAGCCGGGCGCGGTTCTGGGGCTGGCGCCTTCCAGGCGGCAGACCGGCGGAACTCGGAATGCGCAAGCAGCGTGGGCGAGCACGGCGGAGGCGCACCTGGTCCACGGCATGATAGACAGAGCCGTAGACAGGGAGCACCTGCGCGGCCTCCTGGTGAGGCTTCTGAGCGTCATGGCGCCCAAGCGTGACGACGATGCAGACGCCGAGTCTGGGAAGCCGGACGCGTCAGGCCCGGAGAGCGACCGGCTGGAGGAGTTGTGGCCGGCGTCGTGGGAGTCGGTTCGAGTGGCTAAGCGCGGGCAGCGACCTACGTCGCTGGACCTCATACGTCGCGCCATGCCGGTATTCGAGGAGCTTCACGGCGACCGGCTTCACGGCGACGACCCGAGCGTGGTGGCAGGCTTGGGAAGCTTGGGAGGCCGCCCCGTGGCGGTGATCGCCCAGGAGAAGGGCCACGACGTATCAGCCAGGGAACGGCACGAGGGCCGTGCATACCCGGAGGGGTTCCGCAAGGCTGAGCGGTTGATGAGGCTTGCCGCCAAGCTCAGGCTGCCCCTCATAACGCTCATCGACACGCCGGGGCCGAACTACGGCCTGGAGTCTGAGGAGCGCGGCCTGGGCAGCGCAATCGCCTCCGCCATGTCCCGGATGGCGCAGCTCCCGGTGCCCACCGTCGCCGTCGTCGTAGGCGAGGGTGGAAGCGAGGGCGCGCTCGCGCTGTCGGTCGCGGACCGGCTCCTGATGTTGGAGACCGCAACCTACTCCGTGACGTCGCCTGAGGTGAGGG
>DAOUKJ010000085.1:0-12722 GCA_034421435.1 Dehalococcoidia bacterium
AAGACTGGATTTCACCTAGGTGTTCAGAAGAGCCCAGGGGCGACCCAAAGTCGATTACGAACCGGATGAGAAGTGTCCGCCGCTACGGGCTGTAACCTCGGCTTCACAGATATTCATCCCCAACACTATCAGCATGGTCATGCTGGCGACGCTGGTGGTGCGGGCATCCGGCGAGTCAGAAGCCTATCTGTCGTGGGTAACGTTCACCGTGCTGGCGGTCACCGGATTCAGCATGATCCTGCAGACCCTGCGGCTAAGGTGGTTAGGCTCTGGCCGCCTCATAGTCGCAAACTTCAACGTTCCGTTCCTGGCGGTCAGCGCCCTGGCGCTCCATGTCGGCGGGCCAGGTTTGCTGGCCAGCTTGATTGTGGTTTCCACCCTGGTTCAGTCTGTTTTGACCCTGCGCCTTGCCTCCCTCCGCCGGATATTCACTCAGACTGTGAGCGGAGTGGTGGTCATGCTGGTGGCGGTTTCAGCCTTGCCATTTGTCATCAGCAGATCCGTTATTCCGCCGGAAGGCGAATCTACGGTTCTTTTTCTGGCTCCGGGAATGGCTGCTCTGGCCGTTGGCGTTCTGATGTCCCTGCAAGACGCGCCGGTCTGGCGCATTTGGATCTTGCCGGTTACCGTTGCCGTTGGGCTGATTGTGGCCGTCCCACTGGGCCATTATGACGTTGGCATAGTCGTTGACACTCCCTGGCTGCGCCTTCCGGATTTCGAGTGGCAGTGGCTGGGACTGACCTTCGGTGCGGATTTCTGGGCGCTGCTCCCGGTCTTCATATTTGTGAACCTCACCGCCTTTATGAAAGCGGTGGGAGACCTTTCGGTAATCTACCGAGCTTCCTATCGGGAGCAATCGGCCATTGACTTCCGCACGGTGCAGGGAGGCTTGAATGTCTACGGAGTGGGCACGCTTCTTTCCGGCCTTTTGGGAACCTTACCCGTCGCCGCCCCGTGGGCAGCCACCGTGGTCTACATTGGCTTTACCGGCGTCGCCGCCAAGAGTGTCGGGATATACCTGGGAGTGCTGACAATACTGGTCGCCTCCTTTTCCAAGTTGCTTGCCATACTGATCGCCATACCCAGCCCGGTGGTTAGCGCTGTGTACGTGATTATCTTCGGCATGCTCTTTGTCGAGGGCGCCAAGACGGTTTTCGCCGGCCAAGTTGACCAGAAAAAAGCTGCAATAGCAGGCGTTTCCATGGTGTTGGGGCTTTCCGCGGGGACTTTCGGCGGATTCTTCGAAGGGATAACCATCCATCTGGTGGGCAATACCATCGTCATCGGCGGTATGGCGGCCATAGCTATGACCATATTCACCGAACTATCGGGGTTCCGCGCCAGGAGGCTGCGGATTGACTTGTCCCAGTCTTCCTTACCGGTGGTTGACGATTTTCTTTGCCAATTCGCCGACAGGCATTCCTGGACGGAGGAGGGGAAAAACAGGCTGCGTCTGGTAGGAGAAGAGGTCATGTTGAGCCTGTTCAACGAGGAGAACGACGGTCCGGTGGAGCGGAAGCGCAGGCTGGTCGCCACTATTCGTCCTGACAGCGGATCGGCCGAGCTTGAAATCGTGGTCGCTTCGGACGATGCCATTCATGGGAATATCGAGAATCGTATGGCCTATCTGGGTCAGGACCAGGCGCTGGAAGACGAACAGCAACTGTCCCTCCGAATCCTGCGCCACTACGCCTCGTCGGTACACCACCGCAAGTACTACGGCGTGGACATCATCAGCTGCCGCGTGGACAAGTAGTGGGGCATGGAGGGTTGTCCCTACGTTGGATGCCCATGACGGCGGCCACGCGTCGTGCCTGCGCGCACCCCCGCTCACGCCCTTCGACAAGCTCAGGGTGAGCGGAGGAGATTAGGCCCGCTCGTGGTGAGCCTGTCGAACCATTCGAGCGGGCAAGAGATGGCATTGCAATCGCTCCCATCCGCCATTCAGGCCCCCATCGGCGCGCGGGGCCTTCGCCATTGCTCCGAAATCGCCGGTTGTCGTAAAATATCAGGCGTAGTGGAGTACCTTTAGAGGTAGGTGATAAGAGATGGCCACGCCTGTACGACGTTCCCGCGAGGAGACGGCCCGTATCGGGAAAGAGATCTACGAACGGGACATAAGACGTCTCGTTGAGTCGGACCACTTTGGAGAAGTCGTCGCCATTGACGTTGGTAGCGGAAGCTATGCCCTGGGCAAGAATGCCATTGACGCATCCGAGAGCCTGCGTAAGCAAAGTCCTGACGCCCAAGTCTGGCTGATGCGAGTGGGACACCGAGCTCTGTATCACTTTGGGGGCAGCTCCCTGCGGAGAACCGGGTGATAGAGGGGGCCGTCAACGCCAATCTCGAAGTCGTCATACCCCTTCCTCTCCAGGACTCGTCTGGGCAGACGCGGGAGGTGGAGGCCGTGGTCGATACCGGCTTCAACGGCTACCTGATCTTGCCGCCGATGTTGATGGAGGACTTGGAGCTGCCCGTAGTAGGTGACGGCGAGGCGGTTCTGGCGGATGGCAGCCAGGCAACCTTCGACGTGTACGGCGTAACGGTACTCTGGGACGGCCAGTCGATGTACGTGGAGACCGGGGCGGTTGGCGTGGATCCACTGGTCGGCATGGCCCTGCTGGAAGGGCACAACCTGAACATCGACGTGGAGGACGGCGGGCGCGTCGTCATAGAGGCCAGGTAGTAGCCGGTCTCAGCCATTCCCTGCGCCGCATCGACACGCGCCCCCGCTCACCATGAGCGGGCCTTGGGGGGCGTGAGCGGGTGCAAAGGCGCCTTCAGGAGACAAGTCACGCGCTGCCGGTGACCTGCACGGTGACGATGTCCACGCCGTGGAACTTCTGGTGGCGCACGGCAGCGGCATGGTGCCTCAGCAGCCGGAGCGATAGATCATCGAAGGTCTGCACGGCGGCCTCGTCGCTCAGGTAGGCCAGCTGGTCCTCCACGTTCTCCTGTCGCGTCGTGGCAATGAACTCAAGCTCCACCATCGTGCCGTGCGGCCTTGCGTTGATGATCAGGCGTGGAGGCCCCGAGTCCTCGTCGAAGTCCTCCTGCATCTGCAGGCTGGCGAGCGTTTCCTCACCGGCGGCGCGCAGCCGCAGCGTGGAGGTCTCGTTCCAACCGAGCCTGGCAGCCAGCCCGCTCAGGAAACTGTCGATGGCAGGTAGCGACTCCATGTCCATCGTGGTCTCCAGGTGCGAGCGGCGCGAGCCGGTGGCCTCCAACACAAGCGTCATGCCGATGGCGACCACTGCGCCTATCGTGACTCCGTTGCCGACCAGTCCGCCCACGTCGTCGCCGAAGAGGTCGCGCATGATGTTGTGGTTGTGGAGTCCCAGGCCCAGCGCGCTTGCGAGAGCGACTACCAGAACGCGCCGGGAGTCGAGGCCGTCGCGCAGGATCGTCTGCCAGCCGCTGACGAAGAGCATGCCCATTGCCAGCATCAGGTATGCGCCCAGCACCGGCCCGGGAATGGTCAGCAGGACGGCCGCGAGCTTGGAGAACAGGGCAAGCGCCAGAGTGACGACGGCAACGCCTATGCCGACCCGGCGGGCCGCGACTCCGGTCAGGTTGATCAGGGAGAGACTGAACGAGGAGTAGGACATCGGCGGCAGCGTACCCGTCAGGCCTGCGAGAAACATCCCCACGCCGTTGACGCTCACCATGCCCTGTATCTTGCGGAAGTCTATCGCGCGCGGCCGCCGCCTTGACCCCTGCTGGATCGCAACGCCGTCGCTGATGGTCTTGATGCCGATCACAAGCGTGAGGATCGCGAACGATGGCAGGAGCGCCCAGAACTCCCTGCCGGGCGTGAGATCGAGGCTCAGCGCCGGAAACTCCGGGATTCCGAACCAGCCTGCGTCGGCGATCTTGTCCCCGTCTAGCAGGCCGAACGCGGCTGCAACCGTCGTCCCTGCCAGGATGCTGATGAACGGGCCGGCGAGACGCCAGACTCCCCGCGCCCGCAGCGTCACGATCACCGATACGAGCAGCGTCATCCCGGCGATGGCCGGGCCGGACACCGGTGGCGCGCCGTCCGGCAGGTCCTGCACGCTGTCGAAGGCGATTGGCAGCACGCTGACCGCGATCAGCATAGTCACCGTGCCTGTGACCACCGGCGTGAATATCCTGCGCAGCGTCGGCATCCACCAGGCGAGCGCAACCTGGATGACGCAGCAGACGACCAGCAGGCTCGCAAACGTCGATGGCCCGGCCGAGGATACGGTCGCCACCATGATCGCAATGAACAGGGCCGCGGGACAGCTGAGGACGATGTGACCTGCACCGAACCGCCACGTCTGGAGTGCCTGCAACGCCGTTATAACAGCGGTGATCAACAGCGCGGCGAAGACGCTCCAGGTCAGGTAGGTATCGTCAAGCCCGGCAGAGCGGACTGCGACCGCCACGTTCAGCACCGTGGGCGCAAGCACGAGCGCGGCGCCCTGGAATCCGACCACCAGCGCGGTCGATGGAGGACAAGCCTCTTCGGGTTCAAGTCGGATGGGCTGTTCGGCGCTCCTGGCAGTCAATCTACCAGCTTACCTCCCCAATTGGGCGGGACCACTGCGATTCTACCACAGGCGCACTGTCGCCTCAGTAAGGCTGTTGCGCTACCTCTTCCCCTCGAAGGCGGAAGATTGAGATGGGGGTGAAAGGCGCCCACCGCCCAGCTGCATGTTCTCGTACGCGCTCTTGCCGGTTCCGGCCAGTCTCGTGAGGTGGTCGCGGCGCGGGAGACCGCTCGTGCGACTTGCCCTCTCGCAAGAGTGCGGGGCTTTGCGCCGCATTGCCTTCGCACTAGAATACACGGTCAAATGAGATTGTTCAGCTTCCTCCGACCCAGCCCCACCCTGACGCCCCGCGAGGTGCGTTTCAGCCTGCGCATGATGGTCTGGGACGCCCTGACCAGCGAGGCGTTGGCTACAATCCAGATCATGGGGTATCTGGCCGCGTATGCGCTGGCCATGGGAGCAAACAACCTGCAGGTTGGCATAGTCTCGGCGGTGCCTCTGGCTTCTCTGGTGGTGCAGCTGCCGGCCATCCTGCTCATCGAGCGGTTTCGGGTTCGAAAGGCGATTGGGCTTCCGGCGTGGCTGTTTGCGCAGTTGCTTATGATCCCGATTGGCGCGATCCCATTCTTCATGGACGTCCCAAGTGAGCTGGCGGTGCTGACCTTGATATTCCTGCTGGCGTTTCGCGGCCTGTTTACGCCGTTGTGGATCACGGCGTGGATGAGCTGGATGCACGACCTGGTCCCGCGCAGGCTGCTTGGGGGGTACTACGGGCGCAGGCTGGCTACCAGCACTGCGGTGCTTGCAGTGCTGGGGCTTGGCGCGAGCTTCTACATCAGCTGGTGGGAGGGACAGGCGCCGCCGGGACAGGAGGCATACGGCTACTCGTTCTTCTTCATTGCGGGGGCGCTGACGCTTGGCATCATTGGCCCTTTCATGGTGGCCCGGGCCAGGGAGCCGCTTATGCCGGCCGCCCCGGAGGTGAAGGAGTCGCCCATCTCCACCCTGACGGAGCCGCTGCGGGACAAGAACTTCTCGCACCTGCTGCGGTTTCTTTGGGTATGGGGTGTGGCGTCCAACATCGCCATCCCGTTCTTTGTCGTGTACATGCTCACTGACCTGGAGCTGGAGCTGCCCGTGGTCATGTCGCTAGTGGTTCTGAGCAACATCACGCACGTGCTGTTCGTGCGCGTCTGGGGCCCGATGGCAGACAGGGTAGGGAGCAAGACCGTGATGTCGCTATCGGCGTCGCTGTTCCTCCTGGTATTCCTGGGTTGGGTGTTCGTAGCCCACACGGAGAAGCACGTGCTGACCATGCCACTTCTGATCGCTCTGAACGCGTTCGTGGGCATTGCGCGAGGCGGCGTGCTGCTCACCGTCAACACGCTTGCCCTCAAGATTGCGCCGGACAACAAGGCCACGGCCTTTCTGGGCGTGGCCGGAATTGCGGCGTACGTCAGCATGGGCATCGGACCGATAATCGGAGGTCTGCTGGCGGACTTCTTCTCGACGAAAACGCTTCGCTTCGATCTCACCTGGATTTCGCAGACGGGAGCGGTGGAGATTCCCGCGCTGCAGCTCATCGGTTTCGACTTCGTCTTCCTCATAGCCTTTTTCTTCAGCCTGCTCTCGCTGAATCTGCTGGTGGCGCTTCGAGAGGAAGGCGAGATTCCGCGCGAGGTCGCTCTGGCGGAGCTGCTGGCGCACGCGACTCCTGCAAGGCGGGCCCTCACCTCGCTGCCCGTCATCGGCTCTCTGACATCCAAGTCCTACGGGTACCTCAAACGGCTGCCGGGCGCGGACGTGGCGCTTGGCGTGACTGCGTACCAGCTTGCCGCGTCGACGCAGACTGCGGTTACGTCGGTGGGCCGCGGCCGTATTCTGGTGCGAGACGTCGCTCATGCGGTGGGCGAAGCGGTGGAGGAGGCGGTGGAGGACGTTGGCGATTTCGCCGAGCACGGCCTGGAGCTGGCCCGACACGCAACTCGTGGCGCCGTCCACGTGGGCGACGACCTGGCCGACCAGATGGGCCGCGCGGCGCGGGGCGCCGTGCTGGGCACGCTGCGCACGCTGACGGGGAGGGACGTGCCCTTCCTGGACGCTCTGCACGGCGCGGGCTACGGCGTGATTGAGGGTGCGCTCGAGGGCGGTCTCAGCCCCGTCGAGGCGACGGCCGAGGCGTTTGAGGCGGCGAGACTGGCCGCCAGTGAGTTGGGAGTCTCCCACGAGGACGCTGATTCTGCGCTGGCCGCCGGAATGCTGGAAGCCGCGGAGGCAGCCGGAGAGGAGGCGCTGGTGGAGGTGCGCGAGGCGCTGCCTTCGGAGTTGTCAGATATGGTGAACGAGGCGGCGTGGGAAGCTCGCGAGGACTAGCGCACGGACGGCGAGGATTGAGGTCATGGTAGACGCCGGAACGGCTGCTGGCAACCGAATTCCTTGACACCCTGGATTGCGCGCTCGTATCATGAGTTGCGAGGCGCGATACGGCGAGCGTGTGAGGGCGGGTGGATCGTGCCTTGTCCGCTCGCACGGGCCATTAGCTCAGGTGGTTAGAGCGCGGTCCTGATAAGACCGAGGTCCCTGGTTCGAATCCAGGATGGCCCACCACTCTACCCAGATGGATTCGTTCTCGGCGGGTCACGGCCAGAGGAAGTGGGAGGCAAGCGAGCGTCCTGTGGCTTGCATTGTGTCACCTCCCTGATCAACATCACGGCGCACCCAACGGCGACGTCATGCCCGTCCCAGGCCCTAACCTCGGCTGCCGTGACCTGTGAGTAAAGGGACAAGCCTGGTCTCCAACTGCGAAGAATGTGAAGAAGGCGGCCTGGAGCTTGTTTTCGAAAGGGTGCTAGGCTGATAATAAGGGTCTCGGCTATTCTCGCTTCCGCTAATAAGGACCAACATGGCATCTGAGTCTGAGTTAGAACGCCGGCCTCATGGTCGTCTAGTGAACTGTCCCGGCGGCTATCGGGCCTATGTGCCGGCCTCGCTTCCGCCGCCCTCGACATGGGGGCTGCGGACTACCTGGTCAAGCCCTTCTCGCCGACGGAGCTTGCGGCGAGGATCAGGGCGGCGCTCAGGAAGCGGCTGTAGCCCTTCCAGGGCGAGCCGTCGGGACCCTACGACGCCGGGGGGCTGAGCATCGACTACGCCCTGCGCCGGGTGACGCTGGACGGGGCGCCGGTGGAGCTGACGGCCAAGGAGTACGCGGTGCTCTACGAGCTTACGGTCCACGCACCCCTCACGCTGACCCACGCCGTGCTGTTACAGCAGGTCTGGGGACCGGAGAAGGTCGGCGAGCCCTGGCTGGTGCGGGACATGGTGAGGAGGCTCCGCCGCAAGCTGGGCGACGATGCCGAGGCCCCCAGGTACATCATCACCGAACCCCGCGTCGGCTACCGGATGGCGCGGGGGGCGGCGAACCATGAATCTACTTGAGGAAATGGGACGCGGAATGACGGTTCGCAAGACTACACTGAATTCCGGTGGAGGACAGCCATGACCACGATAGCAAGGATCACCGGCGGGCTGATGCTGGTGTACTCGGCGCTGTACACCGCCCACTTCATATTCGACACCCTCTACGACGCCCAGCCCATCTGGACCGGCCTCAACATCGTCTCCGCCGTGGGCATAGCCATCGCCCTGGCGGTCAATTTCGTCCACATGCGGGCGCAGGCACGGTCTGGCCCGGACATCGTGCAGCGGCTGGGCGTATACGCCCTCTTCTACGCCAACGCCGCCCTGACCATCTGGTTCTTCCGCAACTGGGTCCACCTGCTAGCCCTGGAGGAGGGTGAATCGGTCAGCGTCCACTCGGACGTCATCTGGATGGTCATCGCCGTTCTGATCCCCATCGTCCTGGCGACCACGGGATGGCGGCTCTGGAGCAAGTCGGACTGAACTGCGCTTCCGGCGTCGGCGGTAAAGCCAACTAACGTCACTCCATAGGCTGTATGACTACGCGGCCCCCGTCTGCGACGTCGACGTTCAAGTTGTGCCTGTCGAGCAACAACATACCCACCAGCGGGGTGGTGTCCGCTTCGTCGATCAGTACGACTCTCGGCTCGCCTTCCCAGAGCACCGTGGCGTCGTACGCGTCAAACGACACTCCGCTTCCGTCAGCCAGAGTCCCCTCGCTGGTGCCCTTGAAGACCAATCCCAACTCCGCCACGAGCAAAGGCGGCAGCGTCAGGAAACCGGTGAAGCCGGTATCTATCACTGCCTCGACCTGCTGCGCCTGACCCGTCGGGCCTTGCAGAGAAAGGGGTATGACGGCTTCGTACGCGGAGTTCACCACTCCCTCTATCACTCTGCCCTCCGCCAGGGCCTGCCCCCGAAGTGATGCAACGCCCGGTACCCGACCCGAAGCAGATAGACGTCTACTGCGTCGGGACGCTGCGCCCGCAGACGCTCCGCTGCGGCGAGAACGTCATCGGATATGGCCCAGCCCCCGGTGTCGACATCGACGGCGATGTACTCTCCATGGTGGTCGGCTTCCACCTGCGCCTTGATGTCCCGCTCGTATATCTCCCTGCCGATCCGGGTGGTTTCCTCCTTGGGCCTGCGCTGGCGAGCCGGAGTTTCTGCGTTGGTCATCCTTCCTCCTAAAGGAGCTTCTACAGGGCCATTTTACGACAACCGGCGATATCAGGACAATGGCGAAGGCCCCGCACGCGGGGCCGCAAACAGGAGGAACATTGAGAGGACCGCAGGCCGGGGATTCCGGGTGGTGCGTCGGCTAGACCGACTCCCCGGCTTGCGTCTCTCCGCCCTGTTGAGGGATACTACGTGCGACCGAGGGCCTGCTAGGCTGCCAGCTTCCCCAGCCACATCTCGAAGACGGTGCCATCTACCGTCCCCTCAGGCCCACCAAATCTGATGAAAGCAAGGACCTTTCGCTTTGGATTCTTCACTGCGCTCAGGATGAGCGGTGTCGCGTGTCTCCTGACGCAGTTACGCCAAAGTCCCCGTAGGGGTGTCCCTTGTGGGTGCCAGCAGGTGACAGGGCAACCACGAGGGTTGTCCCAACGTTCGGTCAGGCTGAGGTTAGAGCAACGACGTCCTGGTCCAGGTGCTCCTTGATCAGCTCGTTGGCCTGGCTGATCGCCTGGTCCAGGGCGTTGCGCACGAATTCCGGTTCGCCGTGGCTGACTCTGAATACCAGCCATTGCTCTCGGTCGCCCCGCACTATGAACTGGACGTCCTTCCAGCCCTGGGCCAGCTCCTGCAACTGATTCAGCACCCGGTTCCACTTGGCGGGGCTGGTCACCAGGCAGAGGACGTAAGCGGTTCCACCGGTGATCTCCCACCAGTCGGGCGAGTCCGGGTGACCCTCGCAGGAGGTGAGAGTTTCCACCAGGTCTGTCTGGTTCAACGTCCACACCAACTCCCTGATCCCCGGCTCCAGCTGATCGTACTTCAGGAACCAGGGGTGCATCGCCTGGGAATTGGGGAAAGTCGTAAGGAGAACCGCTCGTTTGAACCACCACATAATGCCTCCTCAGTATCCCTCAATCTCAGGCGCTTGCAAGGCGTCGCACCGTTGTTTGCCGTTCTTCTGGGCTATGCTACGCTGCTTGAGGCCGCACTCCGGTATAGCCACCTCTTGCCCCGTCCTCACCCACCGGCCGTTCAGCCAAAGCTCGGCAATATACCCGTAGTGTGAAGTGTTGTCAAGCGGCTCTTACAGACACTGGCTGTCGTTAGGTCGCCGTGATAAGATTCAACCGCCCAACCCTGCCAGGAGGGGCAGTCGCAGGACGGGGGCACCCATCGCCAAGGCGAGTGTGAAGGGAGAGCCGTGAACGCAGAAGGCAGTGTGACTCTAACGCTCCGGTACACAAGGGAGGAGGGTAAGTGGGTAGGCGTCTGTATCGAGCTGGGGACGAGCACATTCGGTAGGAACTTCGAGAGAGTCGCGGCGGACCTGGAGGCATTGGTGGAAGAACACCTGAATCTCCTGGAAGAAGCCGGCGAGCGTGAGCGCTTCTTCGCAGAGAACGGGATTGACAGGAAGCAGACCGGACTCGGACGCGATGGCTTGGAGCGCTTGGAGAAGCAGTACAAGAAATAGCTGCGATTTTACGCCTCATCAGTTTGTCGCGAGAGAATGAGGCCCCCGTGCGTGTTGCGTGTGGCAGCCTCCTAGAATATACTGGGCTTGCTGAACTCAGAGCGCTCCTTCACGAAAGGTCGCACGCCATGATGGTCGAGTTTGTCGGGTTCAGAGGTCCAGCGTGTCTGCTCCAGGCTAGCGGGCGTATCAACGTTCTCAACGCCGATGCGTTCGAGGCCCGCGCCATGAGAGCGATGGCGGGCACGGACTGCGACGTCATCATAGACGCCTCCAGGGTCACCTACCTCAGCACATCAGGCCTGCGCGTGTTCCTGCACGTCTGGCAGGAGCTGCAAAAGAGGAACCGCAACCTCTACATATGCGCACTCCAGCCGTACATACGGAACGTGTTCGAACTAATCGGATTCGACAAGCTGATACCGCTGCAGTCGGACGTCGACTCCGCCCTTGCAGCCTCCGAGAGCGGAGGCTAGGCGCACCGCATGCAGGGGGGCGCCGCTCTGCCGCGTCCGAACTCAGTCGCTGGACACGGACTGCTCGTCGTCGCTGAGGAACGCCTGGCCGAACATGGCGTTGACGATCCGGTGGATGCGGAAGGTAGCCGCAACGAGCAGCGCAACGATCACCACGATGATCAGAAGCGACAGCGGCGCGCTCAGGCTTCCCAGCTCCAGCAGCCTTGAGACCATGGGGATGCTCCATATCCCAGGCACTGCCAGCAAGGGAATCAGAGCGGTGTCGCGGAACGCCATTCGCAGGTTGCCGCGCGTCCAGTTGTCGGCCACACCCAGGTAGCCTGGCAGCCTGAACGCCACCAGCGTATCGGCAAGGTTTCGCAGCGCCCTCCAGATGGCGAGTCCCGGTGGTATGCAGAACGCCAGCACCGCGCTCCCTATTAGGAGTCCCAGCATGCTCTCGCTGAGGCGGACCGTGGAGGACAACTGGCCTGTGAGATTGACGAGACCTGTGCCAATCGCCAGGACAATTCCCACTATGCCCAGGTCGATCATGATTCGCCTGGTGCTGTGCTTGATCAGCGTGGCCCTGGGACCGCTGAAGCGAAATGCGCCTCGATGTGTGGCCAGCAGAAGGACCAGCTCCTTGGCGTATTCCCTGACGAATCGGGGCGACCACCGCCGGATGAAGTCGGAGATGGGGTCGGTGGCTCGGAACAGGAATGGGTAGATGAGTGCCGTTATGGCCGTGACCCCTGTGACGACCGGGAACATGAAGCTGCCAATCGCGCCAAAGGCGGCTCCGGTCTGCACCATCGCGAGCGAGAACTCGCCCATCTGCGGCATGCCAAGCCCCACGCTCAGCGACACCCGCTCGTTCTCCCCGGATATGAACGTCCCCAGCGTGTCCGCGACCACCTTCCCAACTACGAAGACGGCAGATACGATCAGGATCGGAACGATGAAGTCGCCTACCAGAGAGAGGTCTATCAGCATGCCTATGGAGACGAAGAACAGCGAGGCGAAGAGCGTGCGCACGGGGCCCATTGCCCGCCCAATCCGCTCCGCGTGGTGAGAGTCGCCGAGGACGGCGCCAATGAGGAACGCGCCGGCTGCCCCGGACAGTCCAACCTGTTCGGCCGCCAGCGCAATGCCGAAGCACAGCGTCAGTCCCGCAATGAGCAGGGTCTCCTCCGACCTGAAGCGATCCACGAAACTGACTAGCTTGCTGGCAAACGCAGCGCCAAGTACAAGGGCCAGGATCGCAAAGGCCACCAGCTTGACGACCACAGGGCCGATTCCGGCGATGTCTGCCTGGCCGGTGCTGGCCGCTCCGGCCAGTACCGAAAGCAGTACCACCGCGGCAAAGTCCTCGACCACCAGGATACCGACGATCAGCCGGCCTCGTGTCTCCAGCAGCTGCCCCGACTCCCGCAGCATGGTCATCAGAATCGCTGAGCTGCTTATGCTCATGGCTGCTCCAAGGACTATCGCCTCGATGTCGGTCCAGCCCAGAAGCTGGCCTATCTCGAAGCCGAGAGCGAACATGACCGCCATCTCCACTGAGGCGATCAGTATCACCCTTGCTCCCACCTCGCGAATGCGCCGCCAGCCGCACTCCAGACCGATGCCGAACAGCAGGAGCACAAGGCCAAGCTCCGCAAGCAGCCCTAT
>DAOUKJ010000086.1:0-5939 GCA_034421435.1 Dehalococcoidia bacterium
GCCTCAACCCTAGCACGGAGGGCGCTTGGGGCGCATCCAGGGGCCGCGCACGTTTCGACCGAGTCTGGGCGGTGAGCAGTATGCCCGCAATGACGGTGGACGCAGTTGCAGGCAGGCATCGACTGTCGTCATTCGTTGACAGCCCGCAGGCTCGGTGGTAACTTAACGCCGACCTGGCGGGGACGAGATGCTCGGCCGGGCGTTCCCGTCCCTAATGGGGCGGGCTTTTTTGGTGACCTTCAGGAGCGTCCTATGTTCAAACCGGTTACATCGAGAGTAGACTTCCCCGCCATGGAGCGCGAGCTGCTGGAGTGGTGGGAGTCCACCGGCATGATGCAGAAGTACCTGCAGCGTAACCGTGACTCGGAGAAGCGCTGGTCGTTCATCGACGGCCCCATCACGGCCAACAATCCCATGGGCGTGCACCACGCATGGGGCCGCTCCTACAAGGACCTGTTCCAGCGCTACAAGACCATGCAGGGCTTCAAGCAGCGCTACCAGAACGGCTACGACGGCCAAGGCCTGTGGGTTGAGGTTGAGGTGGAGAAGGAGATGGGCTTCAGGTCGAAGCGGGACATCGAGGCGTACGGCATCGACCGGTTCGTGGAGGCGTGCAAGGAGCGCGTCCGCCGCTTCGCCGATATCATCACGCAGCAGTCGATCCGGCTCGGCTACTGGATGAACTGGGACGACTCCTACCACACGATGTCGGACGAGAACAACTACACCATCTGGGGGTTCCTGAAGGTGTGCCACGAGCGGGGCTGGCTCTACGAGGGAACCGACGTGATGCCGTGGTGCCCGCGCTGCGCAACCGGTCTTTCCGAGCACGAAATCGTCACCGAAGGGTACAAGGAGGTGGTGCACAAGGCCGTTTTCCTGCGCTTCCCGCTGGAGGACAGGGAAAGGGAGTCGCTGCTGGTGTGGACGACGACGCCCTGGACGCTCACGTCCAACGTGGCAGCCGCCGTGCACCCGGAGCTAACCTACGCACGTGTCTCGCAGGGCGATGAGACTTTCATCGTGTCCCGCGCCTTGGTCGAGAGGCTGCTGGGCAACGCGCAGATCGTGGAGGAATTCCCGGGCTCTCGTCTGGTGGGCCTGACCTATCGCGGCCCGTTCGATGAGCTGGAGGCTCAGCTGGGCGTGAAGCACACGGTCCTGGCCTGGAACGACGTCAGCGAGACTGAGGGCACCGGCATCGTTCATATAGCGCCGGGGGCGGGCAAGGAGGACTTTGCGCTGGGCAAGGAGCATGGGCTCGCGACCATCGCGCCCCTGGACGAGTTCGGCAACTACGTCGACGGGTTCGACTGGCTGGAGGGGCGCAACGTGGCAGATGTGAACGAGGGCATCTTCGAGAGCCTGCGCGAGAAGGGCCTCATGCTGCGCGTCGAGGACTACACCCATCGCTATCCTGTGTGCTGGCGGTGCGACGCTGAGTTGGTATTCCGGCTGGTCGACGAGTGGTACATCTCGATGGACGAGCTTCGCCACCTGATCGCCGACGTGACGCGCAAGATCCGCTGGATCCCGTCTTTCGGCATGGAGCGCGAGCTCGATTGGCTTCAGAACATGGACGACTGGATGATTTCGAAGAAGCGTTACTGGGGCCTGGCGCTTCCCATCTACCGCTGCCACTGTGGATGTGTGGAGGTGATGGGCAGCGAGGCGGAGCTGCGGGAGCGCGCGATCGAGGGGTGGGAGGAGTTTGAGGGCCATTCGCCGCACAGGCCGTGGGTCGACGCCGTGCAGATCGAGTGTACGGAGTGCGGCGACCCGATGTCGCGCATACGCGACGTGGGCAACCCGTGGCTGGACGCAGGCATCGTGCCGTTCTCGACGCTGGGGTACCGCCACAGCCGGGAGGAGTGGGAGAAATGGTATCCCGCAGACTGGATTTCGGAGAGCTTCCCCGGCCAGTTCCGCAACTGGTTCTACTCGCTCCTGACCATGAGCACGGCGCTGGAGAACCACGAGCCGTTCCGCTCCGTGTTCAGCTACGCCCTGATGCGCGACGAGAAGGGCGAGGAGATGCACAAGAGCAAGGGCAACGCTCTGGAGTTCGTGGAGGCGGCAGAGCGCATGGGCGTGGACGCGATGCGCTGGGTGTTCGCGCGCCACAACCCGGCGCAGAACCTGAGCTTCGGGTACGGCACTGCGGACGAGGCGAGGCGTCGCTTCCTGCTCACGCTGTGGAACGTCTACTCGTTCTTCGTGACCTACGCCAACATCGACGAGTTCCACCCCGGCGAGGAGCCGGCCGGCGCGCCGGCCTCCGAGATGGACCGGTGGATACTATCGGAGCTGCACTCGCTAATCGACGCCGTGACGCACAGCCTGGACGAATACGACTCGGCGAGCGCGGCGCGGAGCATCGAGGACTTCGTCGACGTGCTCTCCAACTGGTACGTGAGGCGCAGCCGCCGCCGCTTCTGGAAGAGCGAGAACGACCAGGACAAGCTGGCCGCCTACCACACCCTCTACACCAGCCTGGTCACGCTGGCCAAGCTGCTGGCGCCCATCACGCCGTTCATCGCAGAGGAGATGTACCGGAACCTGGTGTGCTCCGTGGATAAGGATGCTCCTGAGAGCGTTCACCTGGCCTCGTATCCCGTCCCGGACGCCGCGCAGATCGACGACAGCCTGTCGGTGGCCGCGCGACTGGCAATGCGCGTGTCTAGCCTCGGCCGCTCCGCGCGGAGCAAGGCCGGGATAAAGGTGCGCCAGCCGCTTACGAGGGTGCTGGTGAGGCCGCGCACGCAGGAAGAGGCGGCCATGCTGGCTCAGATAGCGCCGCAGGTCCTTGACGAGCTGAACGTGAAGGAGGTCGCCCCGCTGGAGGCCGAGGAAGATGTGCTGGACTTCCAGGTGAGGCTCAATCCGGCGGTTGCGGGCGCTCGCTACGGCTCTGAGATGCCGGCCATCGACGGGCAGCTGCGCAGCGGCGACGCCACGGCGGCGGCCCTGCGCGTTCGGGCGGGCCTGACGGTGGCAGTGGGGGAGCACACGGTGCAGCCTGACGAGGTGACGGTGACCTCAAGCGACCGCGACGGCTACGCCACCGCGTCGGACGGTGGGTACACGGTAGCCGTTGTCACGGAGGTCACAGACGAGTTGCGCGACGAGGGCACGGCGCGGGAGCTGGTGCATCGCCTGCAGAACATGCGCCGCTCCGCCGGATTCGACATCGCGGATCGGATCGTGACGTACTACGACGGCGACGGGGAAGCTGCGCGAGTTCTGGAACGCTTCGAGTCCTACGTGCGGCAGGAGACGCTGTCGGACAGTCTGGTGGCGGGCGCCGCGCCCGAGGGTGCGTACGCCGAGCAGCAGGACGTGGACGGGATGCAGGTGGCGCTCGCGGTCATGCGGGTGGGGTAGGAAGCGGCCGTCTGTCCGCTCATTTCCTTCGACACGCTCAGAGCTTGCCCCGCACGCCGATGCGGGGATGAGCAGACTACGAAATCTGCTGCGCGTGTCCTGCGCTGTCCGCTCATGTCCTTCGACAGGCTCAGGATGAGCGGACAAGGACGACCCGCTCGTGGTGAGCCCGTCGAACCATTCGAGCGGGGGCGGTGACCTTGGCTTCGCAACAACAGCTTACAACTGCGTAGCTGAGCGGGTCTGGTCAATTGGCTTGCCTTAGTCTTAGACCTGCAGCACAATCTCGAACTGCTCAGCGGTGAATGGCAGGGTCGTGAAGTTGCTTCTGGCAGGAGGCCTCCACGAGCCGCCACGTTCGCCCGGCGGAGCGAACTCGGTGTGAAGCGTGAAGCCCACGAACCGGTTGTCGGAGCCGAGCTCGCGAAGAAGCAAGCGTCTCACAAACCGCGGGTCGCCCTCCTTGGCGCCCTCCCAATACACCCTGCGGCTCTCGATGAAGGCGGGAACCGCCCCATCCACGTCGACGATGAAGTCGTTCAGATTGACGACGCCCGCGCGGCCGGGGCCGTCGATTTCGAACACAACTTCGTACCCCAAGGCGCTGCCGGTCTCGGTAAACAGGCCGGTGGTCGGGTTGGCCTTCAGGAAGCTCACCAGTGCCGCGGATTGGACGGCAGCGCGCCAGGCCTCCCGGCTGTCCCACAGAGTTAGACTAGTGTACTTGTCCAGATGTGCAAGCGAGTTCAAAATGAAGGAGCCCTGGAATCCCGGCTGGGCCTGCAGGATTTCACTGATACTCGCGCTCCACGCCAGGTAGTCCCCGACGTTCCTCACAGGTACGATGCCCTCTCGGCGTGTCACAAACGTCATGGCTGGCCCCTTCTCGTATAGGCTTGAGTCTGCGGGTTCATTCAGGAATCCCTCAGTTGTCCCTTCTCATCAGGCTATAGCTCTGGGCAGTCGGCCCTCGGTCGGGCTGCGTGGCCAGGAACAACGCCAGCTTGGTCACGTCCTCAGGCGACTTCAGCCACTCGCTTTCGATGTTGAAGACCGACCCTTCCGGTCGGGGAGTAGTGTCCGCGGGCGACCTGGTGTCCACGGGACCGGGAATCAGCTCGTTGACACTGATGTCGTAGTCCCAGAGCTCTTGCGCCGCGACTCGCGTGAGCATCCACAGCCCGGCCTTGGAGCTCGCGTAGGCCGACGAGGCCACTCTGCCGCGGTGACCTATGCCGGAGCCCACGGTGATGATCTTACCGCTTCCCTTGGCCTTCAGGTAGGGGATGGCTGCCCGGATGGTGTAGTACGCTCCTACCAGATTCACCTCCAGCGTCGCGAGCCACGTGTGGGGATCACCGTCGTCTACGCGACCGCTGTCAAGCCTGCCTCCGGCGTTGACGACCACGATGTCGATGCCCCCGAAGTGCTCCGCGGCCGCCGTGAACATCTGCTCAACCGACTCAAGCCTGGTGACGTCCGTCTGGACAGCAAGTCCGTTCCCGCCGGAGCTCTCGATCTCCCGGACCGTGGCCTCAATCTCCGATGAGGTACGCGCGGCGCAGCAGACGCCGGCGCCCTCCCGCGCATACGCGATAGCGATGGCCCTTCCGATGCCTCTCCCGGCACCTGTCACCACCGCGACCTTACCTTGCAGGCTGAGGGACTGTGCTGTCATCGTTGCCTCACTTGGGATGCTCAGGAAGCCGCTAGACAAGCTTCTCCCCCTTCAACTTCGCCACTCTTGACGGCAATCACTCCGGCGTAAGCACGTTGCCCAGTGTGCCGATTTCGCCCGATGCCCGGCTGGCGGCCGCCGCAAGGGAGTCGGCCCTGTATACGTAGCTCATGTCGGGCTTCAGCTCTTCCATGTAGAGCACCTGCTCGTGGCCCGGGTATCTGACGACCAGGGCGTACCAGCCCGGGCCTGGCACAACCACCTGGGCAACTCCATCGCTACCGCTCGTGAAGCGGCCGACGCCCACGAGCCTGATCTCGGCATCAGGCACGGGTTGCCCGCGATCGTCCAGCACCCTGAACCTGCTTGGGCGACCAGAGGCGTCCTCGTCGGCAATCCCTGCGACGACGTCCTGCTCGTATTCGCCCGGCCTCTTGGGGGTCATCCACTCGTCGCCGTACTTTTGGCGCAGGTACTCCTCGGGCGGACTCGGCACCATGAACATCTCGCCCATGAAGTCGACCTCCTTGGGGCTGATGAACAGCGAGGCAGGCAGGCGAATGCCGGGAAAGGTATGGATATGGTCGTCCACGGGTGTCACGCAGCTCCAGTCCACTCTGACATAGTCCTTCATCATCGACATCGACTTGTACTCTCGGACCGTGTTCTCACCCACGTAGAACCCGCTCTCGGTGAAGGCCGCGGCCACCTCGCGCCTGGTCTCCTCCGTCAGCCCGTTGACGCCGAGCACCGAGATCAGGTCGACGTCATCGTCCCAGGGAATGAAGGCGTTGTCCCGCACCGCGCCGAGGCACGTGCCGGAGTTGAGCATGAAGACCACACCCATGCGCTCGAAGATGCGCTTGGCCTCCTTCAG
>DAOUKJ010000087.1:0-7525 GCA_034421435.1 Dehalococcoidia bacterium
TCCAGCACGCACGCGGCGATGCGTAAGGTGGCAGCCGCGTCGCCGTGCTGGACGCCGACCGCGCGGGAAGTCGCCTGTGCGTCCGCTCGCGGCTCCCCGGCGACCGCATAACGCCGCTAGGCATGACAGGCTCTCGCAAGGTGCAGGACTTGATGGTCGACGACAAGACGCCGGCTGCGGAGCGCGACGGCGTGCCTCTGGTGGTTTCGGAGCATGGCGTGGTGTGGGTCGTTGGTCACCGGCTGGCCCACTGGGGCAGAGTGAGAGAGGACACGGAACGAGTGCTGCGGCTGGAGTTTAGTCAGCCCGGCGCTAGATGAGTTCTACAAGCCGGGAGTTCTCGGTGACGCCGGGTATCTGCCCGCGCCTGGCCAGCGGCCTGCCGTCCACCTCGTGAATGTCGGCGCGGAACCCTATGGGCGGGGCGCAGCCGATGTAGCTTCCGACCTCAAAGGCTGTGACGGGCGCGCCGGCCTTCACGAACTCCCTGATCTGGTCGCTGTCCATCTCTCCGCTGATGAATATCTCCACGTGGGAGAAACCGGCCAGATCCAGCCGAGCGCGGACCTCCTTCACCAAACGAGGGCTGACCTCGTCGTGGGCTCGCATCGCTTCCAGCACCACACCCCGCAGGCGCAGCCTCAGCGACCTCGCCAGGGAGAGGGCTTCCTCCGCCTCATCCTTCATGACGTTGACGGGGGCAACCCGCGAGATCTCCTGCGGCAGGTGCTTGTCGAAGGCCTGCATAGCCTTGATGGAGTCGCCGAACATAAGGACGACGTCCGGCGATATGGAGCCGGCGGGGGTTGTGCCCGCGAGCTTGGAGCCGATGGGGGTCGAGCAGGAGACGCACCCCCCGACGGTGGCAGCGTAGTCCATGGCGCCCGCAACGCTGGGATGGACGTAGCGCGCGCCGGTGGATATGACGGGTATGCCACCGGCTGCGGTCACGCACTCGTGGCTGGCGGTAGCCCAGCCTGTGCAGTGGGACAGAGTGCCGCAGATCGCGGTCTCGTAGAGGCCGAGGGTGCCATACGGCGCCGTGACGCGCAGGGCAACTTCGCCGGCCGACACCGGGTCGCCTTCCTCCAGCGCCCACGCATCTCGGCTGGCCTCCGGGAGCACCCTCTGGAGCAGCGCCTTCACCTCGCGGATGCCGCAGAAGATCCCATTGCCGGCCGCCGCGAACTCCACCGTCACTACGGGGTTGATCCCCTCGCTTCGCAGTACCGTCAGTCCCCGGTGGAGTCTCACGTCCGCCGTGTCGCCCACCTGGACCGAAGGCCTTACCTCGAATTCAGGATCCGCCATTGTGCTCCCTTTGGATGCTCAGTGTTTGGGCTCTTGCAGCCCGAGACCCGTAGGCCTTTCGCTGTTGTACGCTCGCGGGCGTCATGTTCTGAGGAGTGAACCCCGCGCAGTCTCCCTCGGCGTGTGAGTCCGACAGCGCGCCAGTCCGGTCATGACCGGGCGGAAGCGTCAGACCCCACCACGCTTGCTCCAAGAATGCTCCCCATGTGCTGAAGCGCCCACCGGTGCGCCTCCTCATTGAAGGACGCAACCGCGCCTGTGGGCACCTCGACTGTGTAGTCCCTGTTGCGCGCGTCCGCCGTGGTGTGCATAACGCAGATGTCCGTGCACACGCCGCAGACGATGATGCGGTCCGGGGCAAGCTCACGCAGACGCCGCTCCAGGTCAGTGTTGTAGAAGGCGCTGTACCGCTGCTTGCTGATGCGTTCGCCGGGGTAGGCGTCAAGCTCGGGGATGACCTCGGACTCGGCGGTACCTCTCACGCAGTGGACCGGAAACATCTTGAACTCCAGGTCGTCCGGCTCGTGGGTGTCGCAGACGTAGAAGATGCTGGAGCCGCGAGCCTTCTCCCGCTCGAGTATGGCCTGCACCTCCGGGATGATCATGCGAGCGCCATCACCGCAGTAGAGGTTGTGCCCCTCTTCCAGGAAACCCCGCAGCATGTCCACAACTAGCACTGCGTCCGGCATTGACTCACACCTCGTGAAGTAGTCGATTGGGCCTATATTACCCAAGAGGTGGCGGAGATTCAAGGCGAAGGAATCGATACTTGCGCGCTTTCGACATTCGCGCCGCGCGTGCCCCGGTCAATCGCCGCCATCGACGGAGCGGCCGTTGCGGAAGACAAGCGGCGGGTGCGCCGGGTCGAGAAGCGCCTCCACGCGCTCACCCACCTCCATGCGCTGCGTGTGGTGGCCCAAGCTATGCACTACCGAGCCGGAGTCAAGCGCCACCCGGTAGAGGTAGAACGCCCCTTGGAAGCTGCGCTCCACAACGACTCCGGCGCCGGACGCGGAGGGACTCACGGCAACGTCGTCCGGGCGTACCATTGCCTCCAGGCCGTCCTCGTCGGGCGGACGATTCGGGAGGTGTGCGCTGCCGATCTCGGTCCGGATGGCGCCGCCCATCACGCTTGCCGGTATGAAGTCCGCCAGACCCATGAAGCCGGCAACGAACCGGTTGGACGGCGCGTGGAATATCCGCTCAGGCGTATCCACCTGCTCGATGCGCCCGCTGTCCATCAGCGCAATCACGTCGCCTACCAGAAGCGCTTCCTCCCGCGAGTGTGTCACGAATATGGCGGTCGCGCCCCCGGCCCTCAGGATCTCCGCCGTGTCCCGGCGCACCTGGTCGCGGAGCGCCGGGTCCAGGTTGGAGAACGGTTCGTCGAGTAGCAGCACCTGCGGCTCAGGGGCCAGCGCGCGAGCTAGCGCCACTCGCTGCTGCTGTCCGCCCGAAAGCTCGTGAGGCATGCGGTCGCCCAGCCCCTGTAGTCCCGCCAGCGACAGCATCTCCTCCACGCGGCTCTCCCGCGCCGCTCCACGGGGCAGGCCGTAGGCGATGTTGCCGAACACGCTCATGTGCGGGAAGAGTGCGTACTCCTGGAACACCATCCCAACGCTCCGGCGCTCCGGCGGCAGCGACGACTCCGGCGTGGCGACTACCTGGCCGCCGACCTCCACGCTGCCCGCGTCCGGGGTCTCGAAACCCGCTATGAGGCGCAGCGCCGTGGTCTTGCCGCAGCCGCTTGGCCCAAGCAGCGCCAACACCTGCCCGCGCTCCACGGTCAGGTCAACGCCGTCCACGGCAATCGTGGGGCCGAACGCCTTGGCGAGGCCGGTGCACACCACTGCCGGATTGCTCATCGCTCTCGCCTCTCGCTTCGAAGCACCAGGAAGGCCATCGGCACTGAAGATACAAGCACGAGCAGGACGCCCTCCACGGCAGCGCGAGCGAAGAATGCCTCGCTGGCCGCGCCCCAGATGGAGGTGGCGAGGGTCTCGAACCCGACCGGGCTGAGAATGAGCGTGGCAGGCAGCTCCTTCATCACCAGCAGAAACACCAGCGCGGCGCCTGCCAGGACTCCCGAACGCGCCAGAGGTATTGTAACGCTGAAGAGGGTGCGAAGCGGCGCAGCCCCCAGGCCCCTCGCAGCCTCCTCCAGGGCGGGACTCACCTGCAGCAGTGACGCCCTGACGGAGCCCAGCGCGGTGGGCAGGAAGAGGACAACGTATGCAAAGACCAGCATGGCCAAGGTCTGGTAGAGAGGAGTAGCGAAGCGTACGCCAAAGAACACTAGCGCAAGCGCCACCGCGATGCCCGGAAGCGCGAATCCCACGTAGCTGACTCGCTCCAGCAGCCTGCCGCTCCAGCCGGGGTATCGGACGGACAGGAGCACCACCGGCAGCGCAGCCGCCACGGTCGCACCGGCAGCCAGTGCGGAAACGAAAAGCGAGTTCCACGCTCGGCTCCACAGCAGCGGCAGACTCTCGCCGGCGAGGAATCCGCGTGCCGTCCAGTAGGCCAGCACGCCCGTAGGTAGCACCAGAGCGAAAAGCACAACCGCCGCGCAGAATGCGACGGCCGGCCATCGCCAGCGGCCAAGGCGCACCGCAGTCCAGGGCCGTGCGCTTCCTGAGTCGCTGCTGTGGTATCGGGAGCGGCCTCTCGTCCACGACTCCATTGCCAGTATGCCGAGAGCCAGGCCCGCGAGCATGAGAGACAGCACGGCCGCCGAGTCCCTCGCAAACGACCCGTAGTGCACGTATATGGCCCACGTGAAGGTCTCGAAGCGCAGCAGCGAGACGGCGCCGAAGTCACTCAGCGTGTACAGGGCAACCAGAAGAGCGCCTGCTGCAATGGCGGGTCTCAGCAGTGGCAGCGTCACCAGCAGGAACGTCTGCCATGAGCCCCTTCCAAGACAGCGAGAGGTCTCCTCCAGACCGGGTTCCATGCGCGCCAGAGCGGCCCGCACGGGCAGCAGCACGTAGGGATAGCTGAGCAACGTGAGCGAAAGAGCTGCGCCGGCATATCCGTAGATCGAGGGAAGGCGCTCGACGCCCAGGGGAGAAAGCCACCCCTGCACCAGTCCCTTCGGCCCGATAGCAGTGATCAAAAGGAATGCGGCCAGGTAGCTCGGAATCACCAGTGGCAGCGCCGTGAGCACGGTCCACAGGCCCCGCAGCGGCAGATCCGTTCGAGTGGTGAGCCACGCCAGCGGCACCGCTATAGCCACAGATACGGCCGTCACAGTCGCAGCCAGCAGTACAGATCGCGCCAGAATGCCAGCCGTGCGAGGCCGTAGCAGCAGGTCCCACGCCTCTGGGCCTGCCTCCAGGGAGCGCAGCGTGAGATAGGCCACGGGCAGCAACACGGCCGCCCCAACAAGCGCCGCGGGTATCAGGAGAGCGGCCGGAGGACGCGAAACTCGCGCCCGGCGACCCTCAAAGACTCTAACTTGCGATCCGGCCAGCTCACCTAGCGCCAAGTCCGCCGGCCTCCGTATGCGGTTTCAGCTATGGGAGTACTCCTGTCTCCTCAAGACGCTTCACTGCGCCCTCCGGTACCACCAACGTCCTTGGAACCATGCGCGGCTCCGTCAGGCCTCAGGCGTAGTCCGGCGGGTCGGGATCGAATAGGGCGTCGGTATCGCACAGCAGCGTTGTGGCGGGCACGGATGCCTCGATTTGTACGCTCCTGTGCAGTGAGACGCTTCCACGATGTATGCGCAAACACTAGCGCACTGCATTCGAGTAAGTACAGACTAACTCGGTGACGCATACCATACTAAAACAGCGCGCTGCTGTCAACTCCAAGGCTGGGATATTGACGCGGACGCGGGCGCGGGCTATCTTTATGGGCGAGGCTGGACATGACTAACGCCGAGAGCAGAGCTACGCGCGGCTCCAATACCACCCCCGAGCGCATGTCACAGGTGGCAGAGAACTACCTGCTGTCTCTCTATGTGCTCGGCGAAGAGGGAACGCGGCCCACCGCCGGCCACCTGGCGGACTTCATCAGAAGGATACCCGCCGGCGAAGGTCTGGGTACCACACTGCCGTCCGTGCTGGGCATGCTGCGCAGAATGGCCAGAGAGGGCTTGGTGGTGCTGACCACCGATAAGGAGGTCAAGCTGACCCCGCGTGGGCTGGAGCTTGCCGAGGGTATGGCGCGGCGGCATCGTCTGGCGGAACGGTTGGTGGTAGACCTCCTGGGGCTTGAGCTGCACAAGGCCCACGAGGAGGCGCACAGGCTTGAGCACGCGATCTCCGCGGACCTGGAGGTGAAGATCCGAGAGAGGCTGGGCAATCCGACCACGTGCCCGTTCGGGAGGCCCATACCCGGCAGCGGCCACACTCCACCAACCGCGCCCAGGCTGTCACTGGACCAGGCCAAGCCCGGCTCGACGTACACCGTCGACCGCGTGCCGGAGGAAGACACCGAGCTGCTCAGGTTCCTGGTTGAGCTGTGCCTGCTGCCGAACCGGAGCATCACCGTTGTGGACGCCAGCCGGTCCCGCGGCGTCATTTCGGTAAAGACAGAGGAGGGAGAGGGCGCACTAGGCTACGGCGTAGCCGCCCGCATCTGGGTGCGCCAGGACTCCGCCAGGGAGTAGGCGTCTCCCGGCGACACAGAGCCTGACCCTCGCCGCGCGCGGCGCCGGTACAACCACCACTGAAACGTCCGCGACAGCAGTTGATATTGCATGCGTCCGCTTGCAATGGCGCGCATGCGCTTGCTAGACGCACTCTCGGGCCGGGCCGACCCCAAGCGTTCAGCCCTGAGAAGCAGACTCCCGTCACTCATCCGGCAACGATGCCGCCTTTCCTTAGCTGCGCAGCCTCCTGCCCGAAGCTTGGCTCGCCGGGTCGCGCACCAGAGCGACAGAGCCTGGCTCAAGACTCCCACCAACGCCAAGCGATTCGAGGATTCGGCACGGGCACGAAAGCGGCCTGCGCGTATCACCACCATCATCCTTGACACAGTGCCTGGATGCCTTCTATATTTTTCTCGCCGCACTGGTTTTCCCATCGTCTCTCTGAACCACCCCAAACTCAATCCTCGCAACAGTTCTACCCAGCAAGAGAACCCTGGACTAAAGCCCGGGCGCAGCTGCCGGAAGTCGCGAGCAAAGGAGCGAAAGTCATGGCCAACGACAGAGAACCCGACTTTGGGCAGTACAAGGAGGAGCGTCCCGGAATCCTGAAGCACATCGACAGTCACATACAGGGCCGGATGGTTGCCGGGCTGATCCACCTCCTGCCCACGCTGATCACTATCGTCGTGCTGCTCTTCATCGTTGGCAATGCTGACAGCCTGATCAGACCCCTGCCATTCATCGAAGGCGAGCCGTGGGACTTCCCGGGCGTAGGAGTGGTGGTCCTGGTTGTGCTAATCTACCTCGTCGGGCTGATGGTGTGGGTAAAGCCTGGCACAAAGCTGCTCGAACTGCTGAATGCGCTCTTGAGCCGCACCCCCATTGTGAAGAGCATCTTTGGCGTGTCGCAGCAGGCCGTTGCCGCGTTCGCATCACAGTACAACTTCAGCCGCGTTGTATTCCTGGAGTGGCCCCGCGAGGGAATGATCGCCATGGGGTTCGTTACGGGACGCATATACGCGCCCTCAAGGGACTGGTCCGTGGTGGCGGTCTACATCCCGACTGTCCCCAACCCCACGTCTGGGAACATGGCGTTCGTCATTGAGGACGACGTAATCGAGACGGATCTGACGGTGGACGGGGCAATGAGACTCGTGTTCTCCGGAGGCATTGTGCTGCCGGATTACCTGACACTGGCCAGGATTCCACGGGACCCCGACGCCAAGCCACTGAGGATGGTAGGCCGATTCGAGTCGGAGCGTTAGGCAGCGCTAAGGCTGGCCCTACGTGCTCAGGGCAGTCGGCAGCATCAGGCCGCAGGTCCGCGTGAGCTAGACTGAGGCCGGCTCCTCCGAGTCACCGCCTTCGCCGTTCCCCTCCGGGCTCGCGACATCTTCGGCATGGTCGCCCGAGTCCTGGGCCTCGCCACCATCCTCGTCATCGTCGTCGCCGTCCTGAGCCTCGGCGCCGTCAGTCTTTGCAGGCATCGTGAATGGCAGCGCCACCGTCATCTCGGTGAACTCGCCCGGCTCCGACTCCACGCTGATTGTGCCTCCGTGCTGACGCACTATGTCGCTCGATATCGCCAAGCCCAGCCCCGTGCCCTGATTCGTCGGC